>DATDBB010000542.1:0-3894 GCA_036525085.1 Allobosea sp. | reverse complement strand
TTGCTTTTGGATAAGAGCGAGCCGCTCGACATCTCTGACGGCCGGGTTCTCGGGCGCGATTGTTGTCACCGCGCGCCGGGTGGCAAAACCGCCGGCGACCTTGCCGATATCGCTGAGGCCAAGCGGCGCGAAGCCAAGCATTTTGGCATTCGCATGCGGCCGCGATTCCGGACGGCTGGGTTTGCCGCGCCTGAACCGCAGCGATCCGCCTCCCGCCCCCTCGCCAAGCCCGCCGCCTGGCGTCGCGACGATCTGTGATCTATCACCCTTAAAGCCGGATCTAAAATTGGGCAGCGTTTCTTCAGGACCGGTGGCGCTTTTTTGCATTCAGAGGTTCGTCAACGGGATGGAGTGCATTCCATACGCACACGCTCGCCAGGAAGGCTGGAGGTTTGACATGAGACAATGGCGGGTAGGATCGGAGCTGCGTCAACGGCCACAGAGGGTGCGGCAATTGGACTGGAGAGAACAGGGACGCGTGGTGAGGTCGCTGACTGGGGCTTGATAAAGGGTGGCCGAGCAAGCGAGCGACCGATTGTCGGCTTCGCCACATTCAAGAGGGGCGACTCCGATACAGCGGGCAGCGGCTCCGCAGCGATCTGTTCGGGAACGGGCCCTGGGCTTGATCGCCAAGGTTGCCACGAACTAAGACGCGCGAACGCCTCCATAGTGGGCTTCGTGAAGGCTTCTGCAGAGGGCGCCGCCTGCATGCATCCGGCCAAGGCGATACCTGTCAGGCACACTGCAGCGCGGTTTAGGATCAACAGCATGTTTATCACTCCTGCTGTGGATTGATCGCGAGCGTGCCAGCGTGCGGGTTGTTTGGACCCGAAGTCAATGTCTTGTCGCGCCTGGGAGTCATGTCCCGTGAGTGAGTTGGTGTAGCTGACGTGGTCATCGGCGATTGCCGGTTAGGTTTGGGTTGCGAACGCAAACCTCGAACCGGAGACCCCGATGACCGACGAGATGATGACCGTGCGCGGGCTGCTGGAGAAGAGGCCGGACGCCGATCTTCTGCGCGAGATGATCGGCTTTGGCGCCCAGCGGTTGATGGAGCTGGAGGTCAGCGGCCTGACCGGCACCGGCTTCGGCGAGAAGAGCCCGGATCGTCTGGCGCAGCGCAACGGCTACCGCGATAGGGATTGGGTGACGCGCGCCGGGAGGGTCGAGCTGCGCATTTCCCAAGCTGCGCAAGGGCAGCTACTTCCCCGGCTTCCTCGAGCCCCGCCGCATGGCCGAGAAGGCGCTCACCGCCGTGATTCCAGCCAGATGCGAAGCAATTGGCGAGGAAGCCTGTATCCAGGGCCTCTCGACCCGCTCGGTCGACGATCTGGTCAAGGCGATGGGCATGAGCGGCATCTTCAAGAGCCAGGTGTCGCGGCTCTGCGACGAGATCGACGCGCGCGTGGAGGCCTTCCCCGACCGGCCGATCGAGGGCGACTGCCCCTATCTCTGGATCGACGCCACCTATGTGAAGCTGCGCCATGCTGGCCGGATCGTCTCGGTGGCGGTGATCGTCGCCGTCGGCGTCAACAGCGACGGAAGGCGCGAGGTGCTAGGCATGGACATCGGCCCCTCCGAGGCCGAGACCTTCTGGACGGGCTTCCTACGCAAGCTGGCGTGGGGGAACTTCATGGATTTTGTGTCCGGGGCCATAGTGACGCCGATGGAGGGCGCTCATGGTCATGAAGAAGGACACGCTAGATCAGTCGCTGACGGGGCGTGACCTGCGGGAGGTTTTTGCCAAGGAGGGGCTTGTCGACGAGCTGAAGAAGGCTCTTGTCAGGCGCCACGACAAACTGCCCCCCTGACGCCATGAGGAACTGACCCCTCTGGAGAGGAGGTCGGCATGGAAGAGCAAGAGGTTCAGAGTTCGCCGCGGTCGGGTTTGCCGCGGAGGGACGAGATGAGGACGCCGGACGACGTGTCGGCGATGGTGCGTCTGAAGGGGTTGGGGTGGGGCGCGAAGCGGATCGCGGCCGAGCTTGGCTGCTCGAAGAACACGGTGAAACGCTGGCTGAGATACGGCGATTGGCGACCTTGTGTGACGCCGTCGCGCTCGAAGAAGCTGGACGGTCTGTCGGATTGGTTGGCCGAGCGGTTTCGGCGCCATCGCGGGAACGCCGATGTGATCCGCCAGGAACTGGCGCAGGAGAAGGACATCCATGTCAGCCTGCGCACGGTCGAGCGCACGGTGGCGCCGCTGCGCCGGGAGTTGGTGGCCGAGGCGCGGGCGACGGTTCGGTTCGAGACGCCGCCCGGCGAGCAGTTGCAGATCGATTTCGGCGAGCGCCGTGTCGAGATCGCCGGTGTCGCGACCAAGGTTTTCTTCTTTGTCGCGACGCTGGGCTATTCGCGCCGCCTGCATGTCCGCGCCTTCGGGCACGAGAAGCAGGAGAGCTGGTTTTCCGGGATGGAGAGCACGTTCCAGGCCTTCGGCGGGATTCCGCGCGAGGTGCTGCTCGACAACGCCCGCGCGCTCGTTTTGCACCATGATCCATCGAGCCGGGAGGTCGTTCTTCATCCCAGGCTGCATGCCTTCGCGAAGCATTGGGGCTTTCGCATCAGGGCCTGTGCGCCGTATCGGGCGCGCACGAAGGGCAAGGACGAGCGCGGGGTCGGCTATGTGAAGAGGAACGCCATCGCCGGCCGACGCTTCGCCAGCTGGGCCGCGATGGAAGCGCATCTGGACGCCTGGACGCGCGACATCGCCGATCTGCGTGTCCATGGCACGTCCGGCGAGGCACCGATCGATCGTTTCCTGCGCGAGGAGGCCGGGGCCCTCAGAGCCGTGAGGGGCATTCCGCCGTTCACGACGCATCGCGATCTGATGCGCAGCGTCGGCGCCGATTGCGCGGTGGCGATCGACGGCAATGCCTATTCGGTGCCGTGGCGGCTGATCGGCGAGCGCGTCCGGGTCACTGTCGGCAATGAGATCGTGCGCATCCACCATGGCGGGCGCGAGGTGGCCATCCATGCCGAGTTGAAGGGGCGCCATGGCCGGATTGTCGACGATGCCCATCTGGCCGGGCTCGTGGGAACGCGCGAGCGGCCGGTTCACCTCGCGCCGCCGAGATCGCCGCCCGCGCCGGCTGCGTTGCTGCGTCCGCTGGCGGAGTATGAGGCGGTTGTCGTGGGAGGCTTCTGATGAACGACCATGATCACCTGACCGCCTTGCTCGGCCGGTTGAAGCTGACGGCGCTGCGCGATCAGCTCGACAGCCTGATCGACGAGGCCGGCCGCCGCGAACTCACGATCCGGGAGGCACTGACGCTGTTTTGCGAGCGCGAGGTCGCGCGTCGCGACCAGCGCCGGATCGACATGTCCTTCGGCCTGGCACGCTTCCCCTTCGTGCGCGATCTCACCGGCTTCGACTTCGGGGCCCAGCCCTCCCTCGACAAGGCACAGATCCGCGAGATCGCGACGGGCCGCTTCATCGCCAATGGCGAGGCGGTGTTGCTCCTGGGCCCGCCGGGCGTGGGCAAGACCCATCTGGCGGCCGCGCTCGGGCGCGAAGCCATCGTCACCGGCTATTCGGTCCTGTTCACGCCGGCGACGACACTGGTCGCGCAACTGGCCAAGGCCCATGGCGAAGGGCGGCTCGAGGAGAAGCTCACCCACTACGCCAAGCCGAAGCTGCTGATCATCGACGAACTCGGCTATCTGCCGTTCGAGCCCGACGCCGCGCATCTGTTCTTCCAGCTCGTCAGCCGCCGCTATGAGCGCGGCGCCATGCTCGTGACCTCCAACCGGGCCGTCGGAGAATGGGGCTCGGTCTTCGGCGATCCCGTCGTCGCGACGGCCATCCTCGATCGGCTGCTTCACCACAGCCACGTCATCACCATCCGCGGAGACAGCTACCGGCTCCGCGAAAAGCGTCGCAGCGGCCTTTTG
>DATDBB010000541.1:0-3101 GCA_036525085.1 Allobosea sp. | reverse complement strand
TTGCCGGCATTGACCGACAGCGTCGAATCGTCGACCGGCGCGCCGTCCGAGATCACCATCAGGATCTTGCGCTGCTCGGGCCGGGCCAGGATGCGCTTGTGGGCCCAATCCAGCGCCTCGCCGTCGATGTTCTCCTTGAGCAGGCCCTCGCGCATCATCAGCCCGAGATTCTTGCGCGCCCGGCGCCAGGGCGCATCCGCCGCCTTGTAGATGATGTGGCGGAGATCGTTGAGGCGGCCGGGATTGGCCGGCTTGCCCGATTGCAGCCAGGCCTCGCGCGACAACCCGCCCTTCCAGGCCCGCGTCGTGAAGCCGAGCAGCTCGACCTTGACGCCGCAGCGCTCCAGCGTCCGGGCCAGGATGTCGGCGCAGGTGGCGGCCACCGTGATTGGCCGGCCGCGCATCGAGCCTGAATTGTCGATCAGCAGCGTCACCACCGTATCGCGGAAATTGACGTCCGATTCCTGCCGGAAGGAGAGCGGCTGGTAGGGGTCGATGATGATGCGCGGCAGGCGCGCGGGATCGAGCGCACCCTCCTCCAGATCGAACTGCCAGGAGCGGTTCTGCTGCGCCATCAGGCGCCGCTGCAAACGGTTGGCGAGCCGCGCCACCACGCCCTGAAGATGCGCCAGCTGCTTGTCGAGATAGGCGCGCAAGCGCGTCAGTTCCTCGGCGTCGCAGAGTTCCTCCGCCGTGATCGTCTCGTCGAATTTGGTCGTGTAGGGCTTGTAGTCGGTCTGCGGGCGGCCGTCGCTCTTCGATTCGCGCGGGCGCGGAGCTTCGCCCGCCTCCTCGGCGTCCGAATTCTCGTCCTCGTCGTCCCAGTCGCCGGAGGGCGCATCGGACGCTTCGCTCGCCCCTTCCTGCAACTCCTCGGTGGCATCGTCGGAGACCTCGACCTCGGAGCGCTCGCCGGCGCTTTCCTGCTCGGCCTCGCCCTCCTGCTGCTGCTGCTCGTCGGAGGACTGGTCCTGATTGTCCTCGTCCTCCTCCGAATCCTCGCCCTGCGAGCTCTGCTCGGCCATGTCGAGCGAGGCCAGCATGTCGCGCACGGTGCGGGCGAAGGCACGCTGGTCCTCGACCGCCTTGGCGAGCCGGTCGAGATCGCCGCCGGCCTTGGCCTCGATCTGATCGCGCCAGAGATCGACCAGCTTCGCGGCGGATTTCGGCGGCTTCAGCCCCGTGAGCCGCTCGCGCACCATCAGCGCGAGCGCATCCTCCAGCGGCGCGTCCGCGCGGTCGGTGATCTCCTCATAGCGGCCGCCACGATGGTAGCGATCCTCCAGCATCGCGGTGATGTTGCCGGCCATGCCCGCCATGCGCCGCGCCCCGACGCATTCGACGCGAGCCTGCTCGACTGCGTCGAAGACGGCACGGGCCGCATCGCCTTCCGGCGCGGCGCGGCGATGCACGCTCGCATCATGGCAGGCGAGCCTGAGCGCCATCGAGTCGGCGTGCCCGCGCAGCACAGCAACGTCCTCACGCGTCAGCTTGCGCGGCGGTTCCGGCAGGCGGGCGCGCTCGCCGACGAGCGAGGGCTTGTCGGCCGCGAAGACGATTTCCATCTCCGGCTTCCGCGCGATCGCCTTCATCGCCGAGGAAATGGCGCGCTTCAGCGGCTCCGCCGGCGCTTCCTTGGTCGTCCCTGGCTTGCGGTTGGAGATGCTCATAGCGCCTTCGCGAAATGGTGGATCCGATGGCCGGCCACGGGATAGTCCTCCATCAACCCACATTGCCGATAGCCCAGCTTGGGATAGAAATCCGGCGCCTGCAGGCTCATCGTGCTCAGATAGACGCCGCGCGCACCGTGATCTCGCGCAGCGTTCTCAGCCATGGCGACAAGCGCCTCGCCATGGCCCTTGCCGCGATGGGCTTCGTCGATCCAGAGCAGATCGATATGGAGCCATTCCCATTTCAGCTCGCCGATCAGCCCGCCGACGATCGCATCGGTCTCGTCGCGCAGGCTGAGCGCCAGAGGCACGCTGTTGCGGGCTCCGACGACCGCCGCGTTGTAGGCGCCGAGGCCGCCCACGACGGCTTCCCTCGTCGCCGCGACGTCGGTCTCGCGCTGGAGGGTAGCCATCGCGGGAACGCGTCAGCTCAGCACGACATTCGCCGCGCTCTCCGGCAGTTCCTTGCCGAAGGAGCGCTGGAAGAATTCGGCGACCAGCGTGCGCTCCATCTCGTCGCACTTGTTCAGGAACGTCACCCGGAAGGCGAAGCCGATATCGCCGAAGATCGCGGCGTTCTCGGCCCAGGTGATGACCGTGCGCGGGCTCATCACCGTCGAGAGGTCGCCGTTCATGAAGGCGTTGCGGGTGAGATCCGCGACGCGGACCATCTTGTTGATGACGTCCTTGCCTTCCGGCGTGGTCTGGAAGTGCTTGGACTTGGCCAGCACGATCGCGACCTCGTTGTCATGCGGCAGGTAGTTCAGCGTGGTCACGATCGACCAGCGGTCCATCTGGCCCTGGTTGATCTGCTGGGTGCCGTGATAGAGACCCGAGGTGTCGCCGAGGCCGACCGTATTGGCGGTGGCGAACAGGCGGAAGGCGGGATGCGGGCGGATGACGCGCTTCTGGTCGAGCAGCGTCAGCTTGCCGGATTGCTCGAGCACGCGCTGGATCACGAACATCACGTCCGGGCGACCGGCATCGTACTCGTCGAAGACGAGCGCGATGTTGTTCTGCAGCGCCCAGGGCAGGATGCCGTCCTGAAACTCGGTGATCTGCTTGCCTTCCTTCAGCACGATCGCGTCCTTGCCGACGAGATCGAGGCGCGAGACATGGCTGTCGAGGTTGACGCGGACGCAGGGCCAGTTGAGGCGGGCGGCGACCTGCTCGATATGGGTCGACTTGCCGGTGCCGTGATAGCCCGAGATCATCACGCGGCGATTATGCGCGAAGCCGGCGAGGATCGCGATCGTGGTGTCGTGATCGAAGCGGTAGTCCGGGTCGAGATCGGGCACATGCGCCTCGGTCTTGGAATAGGCCGGCACCTCGAGATCCGAATCGATCCCGAAGGTCTGGCGCACCGACAGCTTCATGTCGGGCAGGCCGGCGGCATTCGTCGTTGTCATCATCAGATCTCCGGGCGTGGGA
>DATDBB010000540.1:0-6826 GCA_036525085.1 Allobosea sp. | reverse complement strand
AAGCCCCCGGGGCGTCCGAAGCGAAACCGGACCAAGTAGGATAGCCGGTTTCATGATCCGCAAACGTCCATCGTCTCCGACGCCCTCTGCCTGAATTGGTGTAGAACATTCTGCTTGAGATCGTCCTCGTCGAGCGCCAGCGGCGTCAGGCTGGCGACCAGATAGGCGAGCCTGGTCCGTTCCTCTGCGCTCCGATCTTCCGGAATGGCATCTTTCAGCTCATTCCATGCAGCATCCATCACCGCACAGGCGCGCGCTAGGTCGGTTGGGTCTCGCAACGATGAGAAGGGCACGGTCGTTTCCCCCGAAATGACAATACCTGGAACAGATCTAGGCATAGCTGCCTGGCTCGCAAGTGGGCGACCAACGAAAATGGGCCGGCCCCCAACGATGCCCAGCCCGATTCTAGGGAGGGAACGCCCAAGGAGGGCCGCCCCCTTACGACGGCGAGGCGATCGCCGAAGCGATTACATCGGCGGGTCGATGAAGACCGCCACGCAACCTGCGAACAGAATTCCCAGGACGCCCGTTAGCCCGATCTTATCCAATGCCGCGTCGGCACACGACCGGCGATGGCCTCCGGCAACCAGGTGGCAACGCCTGCCTCCGCAAGACAGTGAAATGTGAAGCGGAACGGCTAAGGCGGGCGTGAGTTGCGGGAACTGGCAGACACCGCAAAGGACGACCGCCATGACCGAAGACGGACCATCCCCGCGAAGAGCGGCCAAAGCAGCTATCGTCGTCGCCTCGGCGATTGTCCTCATCGTCGTGGCGATTTTTGTCGGGTTGAACCTGCAGCACGCGAAAACGCAACGCGAAGAACAGGCTGGTCAAGTCGATCCAGCGACTGCGCCTAAGTCAGAGAGGGATCTCGGGTCCGCTCCGGTTCTGCGCCGATAGCCTAGCGATTAGATCAGGTGTCCTAGTTCACTCTTGCGGACATTGAGGCTGCGGCAGGCCTTGGCCGCATACTGGTAGCGGCCGGTCTCCGTCCACGAAAGCGGCAGCATGCCAAATTGGGCGGTCTGGTCTGAACAGCGCATTTCTGTTGAGACGCCCTGGCTCTCACTGGGTTGATAGGGAGCCTGTGGCCCTGTCGGATGAGCGGAGCGCGGATTGGGGCGGGCACGATGCTCGGCCTCCACTTCAGACTCGCCGCTGCGTGTTGTCCTGTTGGCGGCCGGGCATCGGTCAAGCGATCGGGCGCGTTTGTCATAGCTGGTCCTTCTGGCACAACAGCGCCAGCAGTCAGGTCCCCTCCTTCCGCGGCAACCGGCCAATCTCGCAGCCCGCCGACCCGTACGCCACACAACGGCTCTCAACGCCACATCCCCCTCATCTTGGCGCGAATGTCGATCCGGGCGGCGTCGCTCGAGACCCGCGCCGGCTCCGGCGCAGCGAGCGGCCAGGCCGTGCGCTCGAACAGGCTGAGCAGCGTATTGGGAACAAAGCGGCTGCGCGCGGCATAGACGTGCCGATCGCCGGTCGAGGATTGTCCGTGGGTGAAGAAGCGCTGCGGTACGACGAGGTGCAGATCGTCTTTTGCACGGGTCATCGCGACATAGAGCAGCCGGCGCTCCTCCTCAATCTCTTCGCTTGTACCGACGGCCAGATCCGAGGGGATGCAGCCATCGACGACATTCAATACGAAGACCGATTTCCACTCCTGGCCCTTGGCCGAGTGGATCGTCGAAAGGATCAGGTAGTCCTCATCGAGTAGCGGCACGCCAGCCTGATCGCTAGTTGCGTCGGGCGGGTCCAGCGTCAATTCCGTCAGGAAGCGCTCGCGCGACGGATAGCCTCCGGCGATCTGTTCGAGCTGGATCAGGTCGGCCAGCCGTGTCGGCGCGTCCTCGTGGATCCGCTCCAAATGCGGCTCGTACCAGATCCTTGCCCGTTCGATCTCGGCCGGCCATCCAGCCCGGGCCGAGTGCAGTTCCGCGATCGCGTCCAGAAACAACAGCCAGTCGTCGCCGGCCCGCGGAGGGACGGGAGCGGACCCGAGTGCCTCCATCGGGTCGGTCGCCGCGGCGATGTGCTCCAGCACGCGTTGCGCCGATGTAGGCCCGACGCCGGGGAGGAGCTGCATCAGCCTGAAACCGGCGACTTTGTCGCGCGGGTTCTCGACGAAGCGCAGCAGCGCCAGGACGTCTTTTATGTGAGCTGCATCGAGGAATTTCAGTCCGCCGAATTTGACGAAGGGGATGTTGCGCCGAGTGAGTTCGATCTCCAGCGGGCCGCTATGGTGGGAAGCCCGGAACAGCACCGCCTGCTGCTTCAGCGTCGATCCCGCTTCTCGGTTCTCCAAAACGCGGCCCGCGATGAAGCGTGCTTGGTCGGCCTCGTCGCGGACATTCACGAGCTGCGGCGGCGCGCCGCTCATCCTGTCAGTCCAAAGGTTCTTGGTGAAGCGCTCACTGGCCAGGTCGATCACGCCGTTGGCGGCACTGAGGATGGCTTGCGTCGAGCGGTAATTCTGGTCGAGCATGATGATCTCGGCCGGCGGCGAGAAGGCCCCGGGAAAATCGAGGATGTTGCGGATCGTCGCGGCGCGGAAGGCGTAGATCGACTGGGCATCATCCCCGACGACGGTCAGGCCGTGTCCGTCAGGCTTCAACGCCAGCAGGATCGACGATTGCAGGCGATTGGTGTCCTAATACTCGTCGACCATGACGTGGTCGAAACGCGCACCGATCTCGGCAGCCAGATCGGGATCGGACATGGTCTGCGCCCAGTAGAGCAGCAGATCGTCGTAATCGAGCACGTTCTGGCGCTGCTTGGCCTCAACATAGGATGCGAACAGCTCGCGCAGTTCCGCGGCCCAGGCGACGCACCACGGAAAGGATTGCCTCAGCACGGTCTCGATCGGCGCCTGCGCATTTACGCAGCGCGAGTAGATCGAGAGGCAGGTGCCCTTCGCCGGGAAGCGTGTCTCCGTCTTCGAGAAACCCAGTTCGTGCCGCACCAGGTTCATCAGGTCGGCGGCGTCCTCGCGGTCGTGGATCGTGAAGGCGGGATCGAGACCGATCTGATCGGCATGGTCGCGCAGAAGCCGCGCGCCGAGGCCGTGAAAGGTGCCGGCCCAGTGCAGGGCGTCGGTCATGACGCTCGCGCCATCGCCCATCACCTTTCGAGTGATGCGCTCGACGCGCCTGGTCATCTCGGCGGCGGCCCGTCTCGAGAATGTCATCAGCAGGATCCGGCGCGGATCGGCCCCGGCGACGATCAGATGAGCGACGCGATGCGCAAGAGTATTGGTCTTGCCTGAACCCGCACCCGCGATCACCAGCAGCGGCGATGCCCGCTCGCTGCCGACGCCGTGGGTGACGGCACGGCGCTGCGCCGGGTTCAGCGCATCCAGATAGGGCGTGGCGAGCGGCGGCGAATCGATGGCGAGCATGTCCCGATTCGACCAGTTTCCGGTTTTGTTCGCAATCACCGATTGGCCAGCAAGGCGGCTAGTGAACCGAAACGGAACCGATGTCGGCCAGCGCTGTTTTGCTTCCCAACAGGGAGAGAAGTCATGCGTAACGATCCCAGGAATAGGTTGATCCGGGCGCTCGCGGCACAGCTCGGCGCCGAGCGCGAGACGCGAGCGGCTATCGCCGACGTCGTTGCCAACGGACAGATCGACCGCGAAGTATTGTTGGCGCTGCTTGAGGATTCCATCCCGGCTTTGTCGCAGGAGGACCTCAATCGAGCCGATCGACTGGCGGCGTCCGCCGCGCATCATCGGCATCTGGCAGCCTGATATCAATTGCCGAACAGCCGGGTGAAGCGGGGGCGGGCCTTGGAAAAGCTGAAGGCGTACCGCCAGAAGCGCGACTTCGAGAAGACCCGGGAGCCCGATGGTACGGCTTCCGTCGTTGCGTCGAACCGGCTGCGCTTCGTAATCCAGAAGCATGATGCGACCCGCCTGCACTATGATCTGCGCTTGGAGTTGGAAGGTGTCTTCCGCTCATGGGCTGTGACCAAGGGCCCTTCGCTCGACCCCGCTGACAAGCGCTTGGCTGTCGAGGTCGAGGATCATCCCCTGCCCTACGGCGATTTTGAAGGCACCATTCCCAAAGGCCAGTATGGCGGCGGGACGGTACAGCTTTGGGATCGCGGCTTTTGGCAGCCGGAGGGCAGAATTAGCCCGGAAAAGCAGCTCGAAAAGGGCGAGCTGAAATTCGAGCTCGACGGCGAGCGCCTGCGTGGCAGCTTCGTCCTCGTTCGGATGCGCCGTGACCGCGACGGCGGCAAACGCACCAACTGGCTCTTGATCAAGCACCGCGACAAGCATGCGGTTGAAAGCCATGGCGACGCGGTCCTCGCAGACGACAAGTCGGTGGCGTCAGGACGCAGCATGGCGGCGATCGCCGCGGGCAAGGGCCGATCGCCAAAGCCCTTCATGCTGAAGGATGACGTCCTCGCACCCGATGCGGAGTGGGACAGCCGTCAAGGGCTCGCCGCGAGCGAAAGGCGCCAACAGGCCCAGCGTGCCTCCAAGCCTGCAACCGCATCGGCCACCGCGTCCAAGTCAAAAAATTCCGTCGCTCTTCCCGCCTTCATCGAGCCCCAGCTTTGTCGAAGCGTAGAGCGGCCCGCCAGCGGAGGGGATTGGGTCCACGAGATCAAGTTCGATGGCTACCGGATCCAGATGAGGATCGAGAACGGCGTCGTCACGCTCAAGACCCGGAAGGGTCTCGATTGGACCACCAGGTTCGACGCGATGGCGAAGGCCGCGGCGGGTCTGCCCGACACGATCATCGATGGCGAGATCGTCGCGCTCGACGACCATGGCTCGCCGGATTTCGCGGCGCTCCAGGCTGCTCTGTCCGAGGACAAGACGGACGACCTGGTCTTCTTCGGCTTCGACATGCTCTTCGACGGGAGCGCCGACCTTCGAGAGGAGCCGCTCCTCGCCAGGAAGGAGCGGCTGAAGAGCTATCTGGAAGAGCATGCCGATGGCGTGACGCTGCGCTATGTCGAGCACTTCGATACCGGCGGCGACGCCATCCTGAAATCAGCCTGCCGGCTGTCGTTGGAAGGCATCGTCTCGAAGGCGACCGAAGCGCCCTATGTCTCCGGGCGCAGCGACAACTGGACGAAGGCCAAGTGTCGCGCTGGGCATGAAGTCGTGATCGGGGGCTGGTCGACGACGGCAGGCAAGTTCAAATCGCTTCTGGTCGGCGTCAACCGGGGCTCGCATTTCGTCTATGTCGGTAGGGTCGGCACCGGCTACAGCGCGTCGAAGATCGAAGCGCTGGTGCCCAAGCTCGAGGCTGTGGCCGCCAAGACCTCGCCTTTCACGGGCATCGGAGCGCCAAAGCGCGAGCCCGGCGTGACCTGGCTGAAGCCCGAGCTCGTCGCCGAAATCGCCTTTGCTGGGTGGACCGGCGACGGCATGGTCCGTCAGGCAGCTTTCAAGGGATTGCGCGAGGACAAGCCGGCCGAGGAGGTCGAGGCGGACCTGCCGGCCGCTCCTGAGACGGTCGAGACGCCCGAGCCAACGCCGGCGCGATCGCGCGGACGCGGCGGCCGTGCCGTCGTCATGGGCGTCGGCATCAGCCATCCCGACAAGGCACTTTGGCCCCATGCGGAGGACGACCGGCCCGTCTCGAAGCAGGATCTTGCCGAGTATTTCGAAGCCATCGGCGAATGGATGCTTCCCCATATCAAAGGTCGACCCTGTTCCCTCGTCCGAACGCCAGACGGCATCGAGGGTGAGACGTTCTTCCAGCGCCATGCCGGGATGGGAACGTCGAATCTGTTCGAGCTCGTCCGCGTCTCGGGCGACAGGAGGCCGTATCTGCAGATCGACCGGATCGAGGCGCTCGCTGCGGCAGCGCAGGTCGGGGGTATCGAGCTCCACCCCTGGAACTGCGTGCCAGGCTCTCCGGAGATACCCGGGCGCCTCGTCTTCGATCTCGACCCCGGGCCAGGCGTGACCTTCGGCGATGTGATCAACGCGGCCAAGCAGATGCGAGAGCGGCTCGAGGCCCTCGGTCTGGTCAGCTTCTGCAAGACCACCGGCGGCAAGGGCCTCCATGTCGTCGTGCCGCTCACATCCGACAAGCGGGATTCGTGCGACTGGCCGGCGGCCAAGGATTTCGCGCGGAGGGTCTGCGCGGAGCTCGCGAGTGACGAGCCGTCGCGCTACGTCATCAACATGGCCAAGCGTCTCCGCAACGGCCGCATCTTCCTCGATTATCTCCGCAACGACCGAATGGCGACCGCCGTTGCGCCGCTCTCACCCAGGGCCCGGCCTGGCGCCCATGCTTCGATGCCACTGACGTGGTCACAGGTGAAGGCGGATCTCGATCCCAGCCGATTCACGGTGAGGACGGTGCCTGGGCTCCTGAAGAAGACGACGGCCTGGGACGGCTACGACGACGCAGCGGGATCGATCACCGATGCGATCGAGAAGCTCGGGAAGCGCGCCGCTGCCGCCTGACAAGTGCCCGGTTTGACGACGCGGGAACGAAGAGACGATGCCCCGCGTTCACCGGGACAATCGGAGATGGAACGATGGCGCAGCGGACGTTCTGGAAGGGCTATCTCAAGCTGTCGCTGGTGACGTGCCCGGTCGCGATGATGCCGGCCCGTTCCGAGAGCGAGAAGGTCCGGTTCCACACGCTCAATCGCAAGACCGGCAACCGCATCCAGACCCGTTATGTCGATGCCGTCACGGGGAAGCCTGTCGCCGATGATGACGAGGTCAAGGGATATCCCAAGGGCGACGACGACTATGTCGTCCTGGAGGATGACGAGCTCGATGCCGTCGCCCTGGAAAGCACCCGGACGGTCGACATCCAGACCTTTGCTCCGCGGTCTTCCGTCG
>DATDBB010000539.1:0-3485 GCA_036525085.1 Allobosea sp. | reverse complement strand
GAAGCTGCGGCCGCCGGCCGCCGCCGTCTCGAGTTGGTGCTTCCAGCCCTTGGCGTCCTTGCCGCCGCTGAGCGCGGTGAAATCGGCGCGGCGGTTGTCGTCGCTGCCGCGGCCGCCCTGATAGACCATCACGCCATTGGCGGTGACGACGATGTCGCCGCGCCGCAGCGTCGGGTCCTTCAGATACCAGCTGGGATCGGTCGCCGGGTCCAGTTGCACGACCGGCGGCTTCGGCTTGGTCGAAGCCTCGGGCGCCTTCTGTCGCGGGGCGCGATGTTGCACCGGTTCGTCATACTCGTAGATCGGCGTTGCCCGCAGGCGGGGTCCGCCGCCGAAGATGGCGCGCCCCAGCTCTTCGAAAAGATTGGCCGCCTGAGCTCCAGGCGCACTGGTGACGGCCATGGCCACCACCATCCCGAACATCACCACACGCCGCGCAAACATCACCGTCGTCCTCTGCTGACTGGCAGCTCAACGTCTGATGGTCGCAAAAGGTTCAGGGCAGGTTCACCGACGCAGTTAATATATTATAAGGCACGGCTGCGGGCGGGCCGGATGACCGCGGCGGGTCTGGCTTCACCTTTTCGTGTGGCTGTCGTTCCGCCGCTGCGGCGCCACTTTCCGGGCCGCAATCTGCTCCGATGATGCGTGCCATGCTCATGGCTCTCGGCCTGTTTTTGGTCGGTCCGGCGGTGGCCCAGACACCTTGGGCGTTCCAGCCTGGCACGGCCGAAGTGAGCTTCATTGCGCGTCGTTTCGGCTTGCCCACCGCGTCAGGACGCTTTCAGCATTTCGACGGCGTGATCGTGTTGGATTTCGATCGGCCCGAGCGCAGCCGCATTCGCATCAGGATCGATACCGGCTCGCTGCAATCCGGCGCTGCGCTCGTCGATAACTTCATCAAGGGCGAGAGCATGCTCGACACGGCACGCTATCCCCAGGCGTCCTTCGTCTCGGATGGGGTGACCCGCACCGGAGACGGCAGCCTGTCGATCCGGGGGCAACTCACCATCCGAGCGATCACGCGCTCGGTGATGGCGACCGCCACCGCCGATGGCGATCTGGGCGCAGCCCGGCGTGGCGAGCCGCTGGCTTTCCGTGCCAATGCAGCCTTTCTGCGTTCCGCCTTCAATATCGGGGCTGATGTCAACGTCGTGGACGATCAGGTCGAGATCGCGATCAAGGGGCGGCTCTCGCGATGATCCTGCCGGCGAGCCGGCCACAATGCTGGCATCCGGCCCTTGTCGGGCTGCACTGGCTGACGGCGGTCCTCATCGCGCTGCAATACGGGCTCGCCCGTCTGATGGGCGACGAAACCCGCGATCTCCTCGGCCGTTTCGCGCTCTACCAGTGGCACAAGTCGGTTGGATTGACCGTGGCGCTCTTCGTCGTGCTCCGCCTCGCCTTGCGGCTGATCCTGCCCGCCCCGGCGCCCGTGCGCGTCACTCCCCTGCTGCAATACGCAGCCTTGATAGTTCACGCCGGGCTCTATCTCTGCCTCGTCGCGTTGCCGGTCACCGGGCTGCTGATGGTCTCGTCTGCGCCGATCCAGATCCCGACCCTGTATTTCGGCTGGTTCGTGGTGCCCCATCCGATCGGGCCCGACAAAGCGACCTATGAATGGATGCGCGCCCTGCACGAACGGGCCTTCGACGGCCTGTTCGTGCTCGGTCTCATTCACATCGGCGCAGCCCTTCTGCATCAGTTCGTCTGGCGAGACGGCCTGATGCGCCGGATGTGATTTCGCGGCGCCGGTTCAGGCGCCGCGTGAGGCCTGAGCGGCCAGCGCTTCGGCGCGGATCGTCGAGAGCGACTTCGCCGGGGTGATCGCCTCCGGATCCAGCAGGCAATGGATGATCGACGGCTTGCCCGAAGCGACCGCGCGCTCGAAGGCTGGGCCGAACTCCTCGGTTTTCTCGACGCGCTCGCCATGGCCGCCGAAGGCCTTGGCATAAGCCGCGAAGTCCGGGTTCTTCAGCGTCGTTGCCGAAACGCGGCCAGGATACTCGCGCTCCTGATGCATCCGGATCGTGCCGTACATGCCGTTATCGACCACGATGACGACGACGGCGAGGTCGTACTGCACCGCGGTCGCGAAATCCTGCCCGTTCATCAGGAAGCAGCCATCGCCGGCGAAGGCGACGACGGTCCGTTCCGGGAACATCCGCTTGGCCCCGATCGCGGCCGGCACGCCATAGCCCATCGAGCCTGAGGTCGGGGCGAGCTGCGTCGCGAATTTGGTGAAGCGGTGGAAGCGATGCACCCAGGTCGCGTAGTTGCCGGCGCCATTGCACATGATCGCGTCGTCCGGCAGGTGGTTGCGCAGCCAGCGCACCATCTCGCCGGGATGGAAGCTGCCCGCCACCGGTGCAGGCTGCTCGCTCCAGCCGAGATAGGCCTCATGCGCTTCGGCGGCAGCGCCGGCCCACGGGATCTCCTGCGGCGGATGCACGGTCTCCAGCGCCGCGCAGAAGGCGGTCGGCGAGGCGTTGATGGCGAGCGTCGGCCGATAGACGCGGCCGAGTTCCTCCGGGTCGGGATGGACATGGACGAGCGGCCGGCCCGGATTGGGGATGCCGAACAAGGTGTAGGACTGGCTCGGCATTTCGGAGAGGCGCCCGCCGACGAGGATGACGAGATCGCTATCCTTGATCCGTGCCAGCAGCTTTGGGTTCGGACCGATGCCGAGATCGCCGGCGAAGTTCGGATGATCGGCCGGGAACAGCATCTGCCGGCGGAACGAGACCGCCACCGGCAGGTCGAAGCGCTCGGCGAAGCGCTGGAAGCGCTCGATCGCCTGCGGGTTCCAGCGCGAGCCGCCGAGGATCGCGACCGGCGACTTCGCCGCCCAGAGCCGCTTCTGCAGGTCGATGGTCTGCAGCAGGGACGGATGCGTCTCCGTCACCTGATAGGGTTCGGCATCCACGGCCTCGACGACATCGGTCAGCATGTCCTCGGGCAGGGCGATCACCACCGGGCCGGGGCGGCCGGAGGTCGCGACATGGAAGGCGCGGCTGATGATCTCCGGGATGCGCTCGGCCTGGTCGATCTCGGTCGCCCACTTGCACATGGTGCCGAAGACGGCGCGGTAGTCGAGTTCCTGGAAAGCCTCGCGTTCGCGCATGGAGCGGTCGATCTGGCCGACGAACAGGATCAGCGGCGTCGAATCCTGATGGGCGATATGGACGCCGGGCGAGGCGTTGGTGGCGCCGGGGCCGCGCGTCACGAAGCAGATGCCGGGCTTGCCGGTGAGCTTGCCGGCGGCCTCCGCCATCATGCAGGCGCCGCCCTCGGCCCGGCAGATCGTGACCTTCATCTTGGCGTCGTGCAGCGCGTCGAGCACGGCGAGATAGCTCTCGCCCGGCACGCAGAAGGCGTCGGTCGCGCCGTGGAGGATCAGTTGGTCGACGAGGATCTGCCCGCCGGTGCGCTTGGTTGTCATCGTTGACCTCGTCCGGGAAACTTAGCTAAGTTGGTCATGTCGA
>DATDBB010000538.1:0-19972 GCA_036525085.1 Allobosea sp. | reverse complement strand
GGCGTCGTGGCCGGAGCCTCCGGACAGCATGTCGTCGCCGGCGCCGCCCTCGATGCGGTCGTCGCCCGAGCCGCCGTCGATGACGTCGCGGCCTGCGCCGCCGAGGACGATGTCGTCGCCCGAGCCGGCATCGATCACGTCTTCGCCTTCGCCGCCCTCGATCCGGTCGATGCCCGAACCGGCCTTGATGGCGTCGTTGCCGACGCCGCCATAGACCGCATCGTCACCGGAACCGCCGTCGATGACGTCGTCGCCCTGGCCGCCCCAGAGCGTGTCGTGGCCGGCGCCGCCCTTCAGCGTATCCTTGCCGGCGCCGCCGTCGAAGACATCATTGCCGTTGCCGCCGGTGACGTTGTCGTTGCCGGCGCCGAAGAGCAGCTTCTCGATGTTGCTGAAGCTGTTCGTGCCGATGCCCGCGCCGGAGGCCTTGCCGACCGCGAAGTCGACGCTGACCGCCCCCGTCGCCGCCGAGAGGTCGAGCGTGTCGAAACCGGCGCCGCCGTCGATCACGTCGTCGCCGGCGCTGGCGACGAAGCGGTTGTCGCCGGCATCGCCGATCAGCAGGTCGTCGCCCGAGCCGCCGATCACGGTCTCGATCGAGACCAGCTCGTCGGAACCGGCCTCGTTGCCGAAGGCTTCCCCGGCCGCGAGGTCGACCGTGACGCCGGCGGTGTCGGTGGAGTAATCGGCCGCGTCGTTGCCGTCGCCGCCGTCGAGCAGGTCGTCGCCAGCGCCGCCTACCAGCACGTCGTTTCCGGCGCCGCCGATCAACTCGTCGTCACCAGCGCCGCCCTTCAGCGTGTCGTTGCCGGCCTCGCCATGCAGTTCGTCGTCACCCTCGCCGCCGTCGAGCGTGTCGTTGCCGGCGCCGCCGAAGACCACGTCGTCGCCGTCGCCGGCGAGGATGGTGTCATCGAGGATGGTTCCGGCGAGTTCGTCGTCGCCGGGTGTGCCGACCGGCGCCTGCTCGACATCGTCGAGAACCGTGTCCTGGCGGACATTGAGGTTCTGGATGCGCTCGTCGAGTTCCGCCGCGGTGTCGGCGACGTCGAAGGCGGTCTCCTGCGTGCCGTGGAAGGCCTGCATGTATTCGGCGAAGGCCTGCTGCTCGCCGAGCAGCGCGGTTCCGGCCGCTGTGTTGGCGGCGATGACGGCCGGCGCGGTGTAGTCGAGGCTCTCGTCGACGGGCCCGGACAGCGAGCCGTCGTCGAGCAGGTAGCGGAAGTTCGAGCCGTTGGCCTTGGCCGGATAGCCGTCGCCGCCATTGGCGAGGAAGTTCAGCGTCACGACCGTGATCGTCGCCGGCACGCCGGCCTGCAGCACGCCATTGTCATAGAGCGCATAGCGGCGGCCCTCGCCATCGACCAGCGCGATGTCGGAGACGCGGCTGCCGGCCGGAAGGTCCGGATCCCAGGAGAAGGAGACGCCGCCGATCTGGGGGAAGCGGCCCTGCAGCGTGCCGGCCGCGACGCCGTGCTCCAGGAGCGCCTTGATGCCCTGGGCGGTGGTGTCGAAGGCCATCAGGCGGTTGTTGAAGCGCAGCGAGTTCTCGATGTCGAGCTGCGAGACCCCGCCCTCTTCCTTGCCGGCCTCGGCATTCGCCGGGGGCGGCAGCTTGTCGACCGTGCCGTCGACCGGATCGGGCGCCGAGAGCGTGCCGATCTGGGCGCGGATGCCGCCGCCGTTCTTGAAGGAGACGACGATCGAGTCCTGGTCGAGGCCGAGCGCCTGGCGCAGGGCGTGGGCGTTGGCATCGGCCGAGAGCGAGCCGAGATTGGTCTCCTCGCTGCGGACGAAAGCGCGCTCGCCCTCGAGATAGACCTCGGTATAGCCGTAGACGTTGCCGTCCTTCGCGCCGATGACCGTGCCGACCGCATCGGTGAGATCGCGGACCTTGTCGCCCTTGGTGCCTTCGGCGAAGGCGGTGTTCGCGAGATTGTCGACCGTGGTGTTCCAGGCTTCGGCGACGTTCTCTTCCGTCGAGGCATAGGCGCCGTTGATGTCGGCGTCGTCCTCGAGATTATCGACCAGGATGTTGCCGTCGGCGTCGAAATCGACCTTGAGACGGCCGAGATAGGTGTATTCGTTGTCGGTGTTGACGATCAGCGTGTTGTTGCCGTCGGCGTCCTCGATCACCAGCGGATAGGTGTCGGCAAAGTTGGCGCCGTGGCCCGGGAAATCGACCGCATCGTCATCGGCATCGCCGAGGCGGGTGTTGGAGCCCGCAGCCAGGATGATGTCGACGCCCTTCAGCAGGGTGGCGAGGATTTTCTCGTTGGCGATGTTCTGCAGATGCGCCTGGAGGATGATCTTGTTGATGCCCTCGGCGCGCAGCTCGTCGATGACGGGCTGGAGCTGGGAGGCCAGCAGCAGCATGTTGTCGACCTCGCCATTGGCGCCCAGGCCGGTCGGGAAACCCTTCACCTCGGTCCCGGTCGGCGAGGAGATCGCCTCGAGGATCTGCGTGGTGGCGCCGACGATGCCGATCTTCTCGCCGCCCTTCTCGACGACGACGGCCGGGGCGATGCGGCCCTTCAGCGTGCTGGCGAGCGCCGTCGGGGTGGCGCCGTTGCCGACCGTGTTGGTGAAGCGCGGGTTGATCGCGCTGTCGCCGGAGAAGTCGAGATTGGCGCTGACCATGGCGTAGTTGGCGCCGACCCAGCCGCCGCCCGGCGCGATGCTGCCGGCGAAAGCGGCCGAGCCGAGATCCCATTCATGGTTGCCGATGGCCGAGACCTCGACGCCCAGGACATTGTGGATCGCGGTATCGACGGCGCCGATCGGCACCGTGCCGTTGGCCGCGATGGTCGAACCCGTGACGGCGTTCAGGGTCGCGATGACGGAAGGATCGGTGCCGGCCGCCAGGAACGGGCCGGGCAGGAAGGTGTCGCCGCCCGACAGGATCAGCGTATTGGCGTAGTCGTCGTCGAAGGCATCGACGAGGGCGGCGAGGTTCTTGGCGGTCTGGCCGGCGAGCAGGCCGGCTTCGCCATCGGAGAGATGCAGGAGCTGGAGCGTGAAGGCGGGGGTCGACACGGGTTCCTCCGTCAGGTCGAGGCCTAAGATGATCGGGTCATGATCGGAGACGCGGGCGATCAGGTCGGGATTGAAGATCGAGGGGTCGCGCTCGTTGGTCGTGAGATCGGCGTTGAAATTGAGCTGGTAGTCGTTGGCATCCGCCTCGTCGGCGTTGATGTGCCAGTCGGCGACGCCGGTGACTTGGGCCGAGAGGCTGCCATTGGTCATGACATGGTCGAGCGAGCCGGTCTGGCCGTCGAAGACATAGCCGTAATTGCCGGCGCCCTGATCGGTGTAGCCGGCGCCGACCAGCACATCGATCGGGTCTTCCTTCGCATAGGCGTTGAGATCGCCGAGGATCAGGACGTCCTCGTCGTTCGAGCCGGTCGGGTCGGTGCCGAGCCACTCGACCAGCGCCTCGGCGGCGAGCTCGCGCTGGTTGTTCCAGCCGCCATTGCCGTCCTTGATATCGGCGTCCTCGCCGGTGCCCGAGCCGCCCTTCGACTTGAGATGGTTGACCACCGCGGTGAACTCGCCGCCGGAGGCGATTTCCTCGAAGGTCACGGCGACGGCGGCGCGGCTGGTGTTCTCGCCGTTGAAGATGCGGCCGAGCGTGCTCTGGCCGAGGAGCTCCGCCGAGACGTCGCTGTCGTCGAGGATCGCGACCTCCGTGCCGAAGGACACCCGGACCGAGGTGACGTCGTAGATGAACCCGACCGCGATGGCGTCGCCGCCGACGAAGTCCTGGCCGGGTCGGACCCAGTCGAACTTGAAGGAGCCCGAGACGGTGTTGAGTTCTTCGACCAGCTGCGCAATCGCGTTGCCGCTGGAGCCCTCGATGAAGTTGTTCTCCAGTTCCATCAGGCCGAGCACGTCGACATCCATGGACAGGATCGTGTTGACCAGCTTGGAGGTCTGTCGGTCGAATTCTCCTTGCGTCTCCGCGCCGCGCGGCTCGAAGCCGTTGACCGTGAGCTGGCCGTTGTCGAGCGTCGTGAAGTAGTTGAGCACGTTGAAGCTCGCGACCTTCAGCGTGCCGCCGACATCCGGGAAGGTGGTCGGGCGCGGATTTTCCGAGACGACGTCGTTGATGCCGGGGCCGTTCTCGACGGCATGCACGCGGAACTGGTTGAAGTCGTAGTCGAGCACGCCGGTGAGGCCGGTGATCGTGTCGCCCATGCGCGGCGCCGTCGCGGCGTTGTAGTCGCCGTCGACGACCGTATTGTCGAGGTTGGGGTTGGAGGTGCTGCGGCCGTCGTCGAAGGTGATCGAGCGCGAGGCGATGTCGCGCAGATGCGCGTCATAGCCCGAAACGCTCGCCTCGTTCTCCATCGTATAGGAGCTCGGCCGCTCGCCCTGGGTCAGCCGGATCTCGCCGAACTGGTCGAGATTGAACTGCTCGGTGATGGTGAGCGTCTCGGTGAAGCGGACCAGCATGCCCTCATAGGCTTCGAGATTCGCGACATGGGTGCCGTTCGAGGCCGTCTGCGTGCCGACGCTCGGCAGGTCGATCTCGGCCACCATGCCGTTCACATCCGCGACGGCGCCGGCCTGCACGACCGTGACGGAAGAGGCGTTCAGCTCGGTGTTGCCGAAGCTCTCGGCGACCACGCCGGTGACGCTGACCTTGTCGCCGACCTGCACATCGACGCCGAGGCTGGCATAGGAGACGAAGATGCCCTCGGAGGTCAGGGCATTGCCGTCGGAGTCGGCAGCCTCCTCCTGCAGCCAGAAGCCGCCGAGATTGCGGGCGCCGTCGCCGTCGCCGTTCTGGAAATCGCCGACGACAATAGCTTCGACGGTGACGGTCTGGCCGACCATCGTGCTGGCGAGGCCGGCGCCCTGCACGGCGCTGATCAGCGTGATCGGCGTGCCGTCGTCATTCGCGATCGTAGCGGTCGCCTGCTGCGAGGAGCCGCCGAGCGTTGCGGTGATCGTGAAGCCTTCATCGGCCTCGGCGACCATGTCCTCAGCCGTGGCGACGGTGAAGCTCGCCGTGCTCTGGCCGGCCAGAACGGTCACGGTCGCCGGAACGGTGGCGAGATCGGCCGTCGCGCCCGAGGCGGCGAGCGTGACGACGGTGTCGGTGGCGACGGGCGCGCTGAGCGTCACGGTGAACTGGAAGGACTCGCCTTCGGGCTTGGCGGCGGCATCGACCGTCAGGGACGCGATGGTGAGCGGAGCCGGGCCACCAGCCGGCGCGCTCGACACCACGATGTCGTCGATCCCGACCCACTCGTCGTTGCCGGCGGCGTTCGTCGTCAGGATGCGAACCTCGACCTGCGCCTGCCCGTTGACCGCCGCCGGCAGTTCGACCGAAACCGGCGTCACCTGCGTCGCGCTGCTGGCGGTAGTGACATCGGCGACATAGCCGCCGGTGACGTTGGTCCAGGCGCCCGTGGCGCCGACGCGGTACTGGACGTTGAGCTGCTGCGCTGCGTTGTCGGCCGAGCCGTCGAGATCGCGGGCGTTGAAGGCGACCGTCACGTTCTCGCGCCCGGTGGCGTCGAGATAGAGCACGAGGCTCGGAGCGTCGGCGGTGCCCGAGCCATTCAAGGCGATCGTGGGATTGGCGATGCCGTCGAACTCGGCAACACCGCCGCTCGTCAACCCGTTCGGATTGCTCTGGTTCGCGATCGCGTCCGGCGCACCCAGCGCGGCGCCCGTCAGGGTCCGCGGGTCGACGGCGGTCGGGCTGCCGGCGTCGATGTCGCCGAGATAGCCGACGATGCTCGGCACCGCGCTCCAGTCGTCATTCGCGCTGATCAGGCCGGTATTGGACCAGTTCTGAGTCAGGCTGCCGCTGGAGAGCGCGAAATAGGAGTTGGACATCGAGAATATCTCCTCGAGAGACGCGATGGCGGCCGGGTTGGCCGCGGCGGGAACAAGCAGGACGAAATCGGGCGTCGAAGGCGCTGCAGATCACCGGACCTGCGGCAGTGCTGCGTCAGGCATGATCGGCACGGCGCCGGGAGCGCTCCCTAAGAAGGCTCCCGGCGCCGCTGTTTCTCAGACGAAGCGGAAATCGTCGGCGAGCAGCGAGCCCAGCTCGATGTCCGCCAGGGTGAGCGTGGTATCGGCGTCGATCGTGAACACCACGTCGGAGCCGACCTGTTCGGCGCGCGCCATGGCCGCGTCGAAATCCGCGAAGAGCGCGCTGGCGAACGTGATCACGTCCTCATGGCCACCGGCGAAGTCGGTGATCGTGTCGCGGCCGAAGCCGGGAGCGAAGACGAAGATGTCGTTGCCGGAGCCGCCGGTCAGAACGTCGTCGCCGGCGCCGCCATCGAGCAGGTCGTCGCCCGAGCCGCCGCTCAGCGCATCATTGCCGAGACCGCCCAGCAGAGCGTCGTCGCCCGAACCGCCGGAAAGTTCGTCGTCGCCCTCGCCGCCATCGACGAGATCGTCGCCGGAGCCGCCCTTCAGCGTGTCCATGCCGACGCCCCCGAAGAGCTCGTCGTCGCCGGCGCCGCCGCTGAGCGCGTCGTCGCCCGCCCCACCGTCGAAGCTGTCGTCACTATTGCCGCCGGTGACGGTGGTGTCGCCGTCGCCGAAGGCGATGTTCTCGATGCTGACGAAGGTCTGGACGCCGATGCCGCCACCGGCGATCTGGCCCGACGCCATATCGATGAACAGCGGACCGGTCGCAGCCGAGAGGTCGAGCGTGTCGTAACCGTCGCCGCCATCGACGAAGTCGTTGCCGGGGCCGGCCTTGATGACGTCGTCGCCGGCGCCACCACGAATGACGTCGTCACCGGCCTCACCGGCCAGAACGTCGTTGCCGTCGCCCCCGTCGATCTCGTCGTTGCCACCGCCGGCATAGACGACGTCGTTACCGCTGCCACCGGCGACCGTGTCGTTGCCGTCGCCGAGATAGATCTGGTCGTCGCCGGTCCCGGCATCGATGTCGAAGTCGCCCCAGGAGGTAGCGGTGACGAGGTCGTTGCCCGCGCCCAGCAGGATCTTGCCGATGACGGAGGCGCCGACATAGAGGTTCAGGTGGTCGTCGCCGGCGCCCATGTCGATCGCCGAGCCGCCGGTCGCCTGGATCAGGCCGGAATTGCCGAGCTTGTCGTTGCCGCCGCCCATGGCGACACCACCGATGATGCGGGCGCCGGCTACGTTGATCACTTCGTCGGCATAGTCGCCGACAAGGTTGATCGCTTCGTGGCCGCGCAGGTCGAAGCGGGCGGCGTCTTCGGGGGCGACGTTCTCCGGACCGTTGCCCTGCCCCTCGATCAACCCGCGGTTGACGATCAATGTGGCGCCGAGCGCGTTGGCGTTGCTGGAGTTGTCGACCTGGATGGCGCGGCCATAGCCGCGGATCGTGCCGGCGGTATCGTTGACGATCGTGCCGCCACCGACGGCGATCGCCTCGGAAACGTTCGGTTCGCCATCGTGATAGCCGTTGGCGCCCAGACCCTCGACCGTGCCGCTGTTGAGGAGATAGACCAGCCCGTCGACGTCGATCGCGTCGCCGTCGCTGTCGGCGAGACCGGCCGAGCGCCCTTGCATGATGCCGCGATTGGTGATGCTGACGAGGTCGGCCTGCGAACCGTCGCTGTCGATGTTCACCGCCGAGCCGTTGCGGCCGATGATGGTGCCGTCATTGACGATGGTGACGCCGCGTTCGCCGGTGATGGCGTGCTTGGCGCCTTCGAGCAGGCCGCCGGCATAGTTGTTGACCTTGCCGCCGCGGTCGCCCTGGAAGTCGATCAGGTCGCCATCGGCGACGAAGCCTTCGCCCGTCGTGATCGTGCCCCAGTTGTTGACGGTGCCGTTCTGCCCGGGCCGGATCACGTCGGTGTTGGTGCCGTATTGGCGGATGACGCCGCCGGCGAGATTGTTGATCGTCGCGCTGGCGCCGTTGGCGTCGAAGCTGCGGAAATCGAGCACGCGCCCGCTGGCCTCGATCGTCCCGGCGTTGTTGAGCGTGATCGTCGCCGCAGCGGCGCCGGCCTGGCTCGGATTGATGGCGCCGCGCAGGACGCCGCCGGCGAGGTTGTCGACGACCAGCGAGCCGGTCGCTCCCGCACCGACCTGAAGCAGGCGGCTGCCGGCGCCGACCTCGACGAGGCCGGCATTGCTTACGGTGGCGGCGCCACCGCCGTTCCAGGTGAGCGCGTTAGTGGCGACGACGAGCTTGCCGCCGGCCGCAATCGTCACGACATCCGTCTTGTCGACGACGAGTCCCGAGATCACCTTGCCGCCATTCAGGGCGATGGTGTCATAGCCGGCGCTGCCGGCGACCTGCCAGTTGCCGCCCTCGACGATGAGATGCTCGATGCCGGCCGGCTGCGCGACGGCGCCGGAGGCCGTGTCCGCGCCGGTCAGCTTGAGCGTATCGTCGCCAGCGCCGCCGCTGACGGCGATCTGGTTGAAATTGCCGGCGATGCCCTCGATCAGGTCGTCGCCATCGCCGCCCACGGCGGTGTCGCCGTCGCTCACGACGAGACGGTCGTTGCCGGCGCCGCCCGAAAGCACATTGGCCTTGCCATCGCCGATCAGCACGTCGTTGCCGGAGCCGCCGACCACGGTTTCGATATTGCTCAGGGTATCGCGACCGATGCTCGCGCCATTCGCCTTGCCGGCCGCGAGATCGACCGTGACCCCTTCGGTCTCGGAGGAATAATCGGCCGTATCGATGCCGTCGCCGCCGTCGAGGACATCATTGCCCGCGCCGCCGACGAGCGTGTCCTTGCCGGCTTCGCCGAACAGGAAGTCGTCGCCCAGCCCGCCGACCAGCCGGTCGTCGCCGTCACCACCCCGGATGGCGTCGTCCCCCTCCCCGCCGTCGAGCGCGTCGTTGCCGGCGCCGCCCCGGATCAGGTCGTCACCGGCACCGGACAGCACGGTGTCGTCACCCGCGCCGGCGTCGATCACGAGGTCGTCCCCGACCTCTGTCGCGGTCAGCTTGTCGTTGCCCGAACCCAGCCGGACCTCGCCATAAAGCTTCGAGCCTTCGAGCAGCGTCACCTCGTCATTGCCGTCGCCCATGTCGATGGCGATGCCGTCGATGCCGATGATGGTGCCTGAATTGACCAGGGTATCGGTGCCCCCGAGCATCGCGACGCCGCTGAACAGCACATCCGCGTTGATCAGGCTGTCGTCGCCATCGCCATAGGGATTGGTGGACGCGGGGGCCGCCGGCGCGAGGGGGGCTGCCGGCGATAGCGCGGAACTCGCCGGCGCGTCCTGCGAGACAGCGGCGGAAGCGAAGCGCGAGGCCGAGACGCTGGGCGAGCCCTGCGCATCGCCGCCCGAAGCAGCACCGGCCGAACTCGCCGCGGAGCCCGCAGAAGCCTGGGTTGCGACCGAACTCACGGGATTGATCGAGGGGAAGATGAAGGCGTCGGCCGCCTCCGCCACCAGCTGGCTCGGATCGGTGGAGCTGCCCTGCGAGATGCCGCCCGACTTGATGCTGCCGGTCGCCTCGACATCCGCGTCCGAGTCGAACTGGACCGACGCTCCTCCGCCCGACGCATCGACCGTGACGGTCGCGCCGGCCGGGAGATCGCGATCGGCGGTCCAGCTCCAGCTCGCGCCCTCGCCGTTCAGGCTTTCGAACGCCTCTCCCGCAACGGTGATGACATTGCCGGCGAGCACGGGTTCGAGGACCCGGAAGACGATGCCGTTACCGGCATCGGCACTGTATCCGATGAAACTGACCGAACCGACGGGGCGCGTCATTATGCAAATCCTTCATAGCCAAACACGTCTTGAGTCCCGTCCGCCGCCAGCCGGGACACAGCTCGCATCAGGCGAGCCGAGGGTGCGTTAATGACTTGGTAAGGATGACAGTTGTTTAACGGTTCGGTTACCGAGCGAAGTCTTTTTGAGACGCGAAAGGCAAATGGCGAACGCGAATTCCCAACGAAAAGCGGACGAACCAGCTTTACGTAGGTGTTTATGAGGAAAAATCACAAGGCGAATGCGCCACATAGCATTCGCCTCGCCGAGTTTAATCTCGGCAAGGCGTGAATGATCTCAATTTTCTGATCAAAATACGGGCTTATTCTTCTCGGCGCAGACCGGCGCGGAGAACGGCAGCACGACCGAGGCGCTGCAAATGCCGAGCGAGGGACGCCCGAAGCCGCCCACAAGCTAGCGTGGCTTGCGGGTCCGCGCGAATTCATTTCGACAATGGGGGGTATGGGTTTTTTCGATGGCTCTCGGGGCCGACGCCTTCACCGAGTTGTCATGTCGCTTGCCTATCGCTGCGGCCGACCGTCGGGCCGATCGGCTCAATCGGTGTGCGGGCGGGGCGCACCGGGATGCGGTTACGGAGCGCTGAAGCGAACATCGCGGCAAGCGGCATCCTCAGTTTGTTTGCGTCGGGGAAATCGGCCGTTGTTTTCAGAGCCTTCCAAAAATGCCGCCAGCGAGGCCCTGGCGTCTTGCCGCTCTGCCTTCCTGGCGGTCGCGCTATTCTCGGCCTTCGTCAACGTGCTGATGCTGACGGGCTCGCTCTACATGCTGCAGGTCTATGACCGTGTGCTGCCCTCGCGCAGCGTGCCGACGCTGGTCGCGCTCTCGCTGATCGTCGCGGCGCTTTACATGCTGCTCGGCCTGTTCGATTGGCTGCGCCAGCGCATCCTGAGCCGGATCGGCGTCGAGCTCGATCGCAAGCTCGGCGGGCCGGTGCTCAGCGCCATCCTGAGCGGACAGGTGCGCGGCGCGCCAGGCGGCAGCCAGTTGTCGCGCGATCTCGACGGCGTCAGGAGCTTCCTGTCCGGCCTCGGGCCGACGACATTGTTCGATCTTCCCTGGATCCCGCTCTACGGCGTCCTGTGCTTCGTGCTGCACCCATATCTCGGCTGGACGCTGGTCGCCGGCGCTGGGATCCTCATCATTCTGGCGCTGCTGACCGAGGTGATGTCGCGGCGGCCGAGCGTCGATGTCTCCCGCTCGTCGGGGGAGCGCGCCGCCCTCATCGAAGCCGCCCGCCGCAATGCCGAGGCCGTCACCGCTCTCGGCATGAGCGCACGGATCGGCCGCCTTTTCGAACGCACCAATGACCGCCATGTTGCTGCCAGTCTGCGGGCATCGGACATCACCAGCGGCCTCGGCAACATCTCCAAGGTGATCCGCTACATGCTGCAATCCGCCATGCTCGGCGTCGGCGCCTGGCTGGTGATGCATGACCAGGCCTCTTCCGGCGTGATGATCGCGTCCTCGGTGCTGAGCAGCCGCGCACTCGCGCCGATCGAGCTCGCGATCAGCAGCTGGCGCCCCTTCATCGGGGCACGCCAATCCTGGCGACGCCTCCAGTCGGCACTCGGCACTGCGACCGTGGCGCCCTCCGTCGCCCCCGATTTGCCGTCGCGCCACGTGACGCTCGAACAGGTCTTCGTCGCGCCTCCCGGCTGCCCGACGCCGACCGTCAAGGATGTCGCGCTTTCGCTGCAGGCCGGCCAGGGGCTTGCCGTGATCGGCCCGTCCGCGTCGGGCAAGTCGACGCTGGCGCGCGCGCTCGTCGGTGTCTGGCCGGTGCTGCGCGGTTCGCTGCGCCTCGACGGCGCGACGCTGGATCAGTGGCCGGAGGAGGAACGCGGCGCGATCATCGGCTATATGCCGCAGGATGTTCAGCTCTTCGCCGGCACGGTGGCGGAGAACATCTCCCGCTTCGACCCAGCCATGACGGAAGATGCGGTGCGCGCTGCCGCCAAGGCAGCCGGGGCCTATGATCTTGTTCTCGGTTTGCCGAAAGGCTTCGACACGCCGATCGGCGAAGCCGGAGGCATTCTGTCGGGCGGGCAGCGGCAGCGTATCGCTCTGGCGCGCGCGCTCTATCGCGATCCCTTCCTCGTCGTGCTCGACGAACCCAATGCCAGCCTCGACGCGGATGGCGACGCCGCGCTCACCGCCGCGATCGCGGGCGTTCGCCAGCGCGGCGGCATCGTCGTCGTCATCGCCCATCGCCCCTCGGCGCTCGCCGGCATCGACCTCGTCCTGATCCTGGCCGACGGCCAGGTCCAGGCCTTCGGGCCCAAGGAAGAGGTTCTGCGCAAGAGTCTGGCGGCCAAGCCCGGATCGGCCGGGCCAAACCCCTCCCACACCCGAATTGCAGTGGCGGCCGATGCGCGCGGTTAACGAGAACAGGGCCGGCGGCCAGACCGGAAACGACCTTGCACAGCCACGCCGGCCGGACCCGCGCCGCGACATGCGGCGGGCCACCCTGTTCGGTGTCGCCACCATTGCGGTGCTGTTCGGCACGGTCGGGCTATGGGCCGCGACGGCGCCGCTGTCCGGAGCCGTCATCGCCTCGGGCAAGGTCGTGGTCGAGAGCAATGTCCGGCGCGTGCAGCACCCTTCCGGCGGCGTCGTCGCCGCGATCCGCGTCAAGGACGGCGACCGGGTCAAGGCCGGCGATGTGCTGGTGCGCCTCGACGAGACCAATGCGCGGGCGGGCCTCGCGCTGATCGAGATCGAGCTCGTGCGTTTCCTGGCGCGCAAGGCACGGCTGGAAGCCGAGCGGGACGGGCTGGCCGAACTGGGCCTTGCCCAGGAGCTGCGCGACAAGTCCGGGGATCCGGCCGTGACGCGTGCGATCGCCGGCGAGGAGAGGCTGTTCCGCACGCGCAAGACCGCGGCCGATGTCCAGCGCTCGCAGTTGCGCGAGCGGATCATGCAGTCGCATGAGGAGATCAAGGGGCTGGCTGCCCAGCTCGAGGCGCGGCAGGCACAGGCTGTCCTCATCGAGCAGGAACTCGTTGGCGTCCAGAAGCTCTACGACCAGAGCCTCGTCGCGCTCACGCGCCTGACCTCGCTCCAGCGCGAAGCCTCGCGCCTCGTCGGCGAGCGCGGCAGCCTGACCTCCGACACCGCCCGGGTCAGAGGGCGGATCGCGGAGGTCGAACTGCAGATCATTCAGATCGACGAGGATCTTCGCCGCGAGGTTCTGACCGAGTTGCGCGACGTCGATGGCAAGATCGCCGATCTGTCCGAGCGCCGCATCGCCGCGCGCGACCAGCTCGATCGCATCGAAATGCGCTCGCCGCAGGACGGCATCGTGCATCAGCAGACCGTCCATACGATCGGCGGCGTCATCGGCCCGGCCGAGCAGATCATGCTGATCGTCCCGGAGACTGACGGGCTCGTGGTGGAAGCGCGTGTCGAGCCGGCACTGATCGACCGGCTGCGCATCGGCCAGGCGGCGATGCTGCGCTTCCCCGCCTTCGACAGCTCAACCACGCCGGACCTCAAGGGTCGCCTGATCCATGTCTCGGCGGATTCCAGCACGGACCAGCAGAGCGGCGCGTCATACTTCACCGCTCGAATCGCGCTGGACCGTTCGGAGGTCGACCGGCTCGGTGGCAAGAACCTGCTGCCCGGCATGCCGGCGGAAGCCTTCATCCAGACCGGGTCGCGCACGGCCCTCGCCTACATCATCAAGCCGATCGAGGATCAGCTCGTCCGCACCTTCCGCCATCATTGAGGTCGTCGCGGCGCTCCTGCGCCACCGCGACAGCGGCGCTTACGCGGCTTCCGGACTGGTGCTGGCCGAGGCCTCGAAGGCATCGGCTGCGCTACGGAAGAAATCGGCGATCATCGGTGCGCGCCGGCGCTCGTCGAGGCAGATGACATATTCGTTGATCGCAAGACGGGCGTCGTGCAGCGGCAGGAAGTGCAGGCGCGTATCAAAGCCGAACTCCAGATCGGCGATCGCGCCCATCCCGAAACCCGCGGCCACCGTCTCGCGCACGCCGTCCCGCGTCGAGACCTCGATGACGTCGCCGAGGGTGACGCCATGGGCGGCCAGATTCTGCTCGAACACCTCTCGCGTGCGCGAGCCGCGCTCACGCAGGACAAAAGGCAGCCCCTGCAAATCCTTGATAGAGACAGACTTCCGCTGAACCCAGGCATGGCTCTTGGGCAGGAAGACGCCGACCTTCATCGTGATCAGCGGCTGGACATGGAAGCGGCTGTCCTTCGGCATCTGCGCGGTGATGCCGACATCGGCGCGATACTGCGTGATCTGCTCGATGACGCTGTCGGAATTGGCGAGCTGGATCGAGAAGACGAGCTTGGGTCGGCGCCGGCGCAGCGCTCCGAGGATCGGCAGCGAATGGACCGTTCCGTCCGAAGCGAGCCGCAGGCGCCCGCCCTCCGCCTTCCGGCTCTTGAGCATCCGCCCAGCCTCTGTGAGGGCGGAGAACAGGCGTGAAGTCACCTCGTAGAGCGCCTCGCCATCGGCCGTCAGCGTGACGCCGCGCGGCCCCCGCTCGAACAGCACGACGCCGGAGAGGGCCTCGAGCTGACGCACCTGGCCCGACAGGGTGGATTGGCTGACCGCCATGTCGCGCGCCGCCTGCGAATAGCCGCCCGAGGTGGCGACGAAATGAAAGGCCCGCAGCTGCGTGACTGATGCCATGGCTTCCAACGTGCCGGACGGCGTCCGGGGCTCCAGGGCGCGCCATGACCGCTGCCGTAAGCAAAAGCCCTGCGCATGGACATGCTATCGGCCATGTGCTGCAGGTTTGTGACGCTGGTTTCGGATCCTTATTGAATGAATTGGAATAACTTGGAATTCCTGCATTCATTGCGCCGACGAAGTTGTCACGCAAATGCCGATACAGGGTATCGCATTTTTCGATATATCAGGCTTTCCTGATTTCAACGATCCGTCATACGGCGTCCCTACCCCTGAGAACGAATTATCAACCACGTTCGGCCGGAGCCCGGCAGGCGTGACGATGAACCGTTTTTGGCAAAAGGGACCCGCTCCATGACTACGATCAGCAACTCGATCCTCGACTACATCGCGACCCGCGGCTCCGAGAACCGCGTCATCGATCTCGCGGACGTGTTCTCCGGCACGGGCCTGACCTATTCTGTGCAGAGCAGCGACCCCAGCATCGCCGATGTCGCGATCGAGGACGGCAAGCTCGTCATCGATTACGCCGACACGCTCGGCTATACCGATCTCAAGATCACGGCTACGGATTCCCTCGGCCAGAGCGTGACGGACAATGTCCGTGTCCGCGTCGCCGGCGAGAATGCCTATACGATCGCCGTCCTGCCGGACACGCAGGACTACACCAACGCCGCTCGGATCGAGACGCTGAAGGGCATGACCCAATGGGTCGTGGACAACAAGGACAGTCTCAACATCGCCTTCCTGACCAATGTCGGCGACATGACGCAGGAGAACGGCACCGCGCACTGGACCTATCTGAAGGACGCTTATGAGACGCTCAACGGCGAAATTCCCTACAGCCTGACGCTCGGCAACCATGACGGTGTCTCGAGCAGCTATTCAAACAGCCTGATCAACGAGTACTTCCCGGTCGATTACCTGCAGCAGGTGAATCCGGAGACCTTCGGCGACACCTATGATCAGGAGCCCGGCCTCTCCAACAACAGCTACTCGACCTTCACCGCCCCCGACGGCACCAAATGGATGGTGCTGAACCTGGAGTTCGGCCCGCGCGAGGACGTGCTGCGCTGGGCAGGCGAGGTCATCGAGGAGCATCTCGACCACCGCGTCATCCTGTCCAACCACTCCTACATGAACTGGGGCGGCCGCCACGACGCCACCGGAGCACCGCTTTATGACGAGGGCACAGGCTATGATTACGGCCTCGCCAACTCGAACGAGGCGGCCACCGACGGCGAGACGATGTATCGCGCGCTGGTGCAGAAATACTCCAATATTACATTCACTTTCTCGGGTCACATCTTCGGCGACGGTGCGGAGACGCTGGTCAGCTACGACCAGTTCGGTAACCCCGTCTACCAGATGATGATGAACTATCAGAACGGTGTCTCCAGCGAGATCACCAGCGATGCGGGACAGGGCTCGGGCAGCGCCGGAGGCAATGGCGCGATCCGCCTGCTGACGATCGATCCCGACAATGGCGCAGTCTACACCTCGACCTACTTCTCTGCGCTCTACGACTACATGGACAGCGTGCGCGGCGATGGGGAGCCCGATCGCGACGGTCTGACCGGCCCCTATCGCGGCCACGAGGAGACCATCACCGGCGTCGATCTCGGCGCGCCCGAGGTGCCTGCGATCGCCAAGGCGGGCAACGACCAGTTCGTCAGCGCCGAGGCGGGGCAGGAGAAGGCCTCCGTCACTCTCGACGGCGACTGGACGCTCAACCCCAACGACGACGACGGCCTCGCCTATGTCTGGACCGATGTGGACGGCAATGTGGTCGCCAACGGAGCGACCCCGACGCTCGAACTCGAGGCCGGCCAGCATCGCTTCACGCTGACCGTCACCGACAGCGCCGGCCATGTCTCGACCGACGAGGTTCGGATCGTCGTGGCCGATGCGAACACACTGCTCGTCGACAACTTCAACGACGGCGACGCCGCCGGCTGGGGAGCGCCCGGCGAGGCGCAGGGCGTATCGACCGGCACGCCGGCCGAATACGGCATCGCCGCTCTGCCGGGCGCGGCCCCCGGCACGGCTTCCGACGTCACCTTCATCCCGAAGCTGACGCCCAGCCAGGGGCTGACCCTGACGCCCGCCGCGCCGCTGCCGACCGGCGTCTATGTGCTGAAGAGCTATACGATGGCCTTCGACATCCTCGTGCCGGCCTCCGGCGTCACGAGCTATGTCGGGCTGATCCAGACCGATCTCGCCAATGCCAGCGACGGCGACTTCTTCATTCGCAACAACAATAACGGCACTGGCGGCATCGGGATCGGCGGCAATTATCCCGGCGCCTTCAAATTCGATCAGTGGCAGCGCGTCGTGGTCAAGATCGAGACCGCCGCGGACGGCTCGGCCGTCATGTCCAAATACATCGACGGCGTGAAGATGGGCACGCAGGGCGTCGATTCCAGCCGCTATGCGATCGATCTGGCCAAGGGGCTGCTGCTGTTCTCCGACGAGGACGGTGAGACCGCCGATCTCTACGCCTCCAGCTTCCTCTTCACCGACAAGCTCTACACGGACGCCGAGATCGCGGCGCTCGGCGGCGTCAAGGCCGGCGGTATCGTCGACGGGCAGCCGACGCCCTATTCCGTGCAGATCGATTTCAGCGAGCCGGGGATGAGGGACGAGTGGGACGCCGCCTCGGTTCAGGCGGGCGAGATTGGCGCGGGCGTGGGCGCCTTCATCGTCAAGGGCACGGCAAATTCGCGAGACACCGTCGCTGAGGGGCAGGATGCGCTCGAAGGCCGTGTCTTCGAGCAATCCGACGCCGCCAACAAGTTGCTGGTCTGGCAGGAAGCCGCAGCCAAGACCTGGTCGAACTACGCCTTCGAGGCAACGCTCAAGACCACTGACAACGACGCCACCGGCCTAGTGTTCTATTACACGGACGCCGGCAACTTCTATAAGGTCGTCCTCGACGCCGAGACCAATAGCCGTTCGCTGGTCAAGGTCCAGAACGGTGTCGAGACCATGCTCGCCAGCGAGCATGGCGGCACGCCCTGGAGCCGGGACTTCCAGCTCAAGGTCGTGATCGTCGACGGCAAGGTCAGCGCCTTCCTCGACGGGCACAGCCTGTTCGGCGAGGTCGTCGATGCGTCGCCGCTGACCGGCGGCTCCGTCGGCTTCTTCTCGCACAACCAGCGCAGCTCGCAGTTCGACAACGTCACCGTGAACAAGGTCGCGCTGACGGCCCATGCCGGCGACGATCTGCGCCCGGTCGATGCGGATGGCGACGGACAGGTCACGATCGATCTCGATGCCGGCGCGAGCTACGGCCTCTTGAACATCGTCAAATACGTCTGGACCGACGCCGATGGTAACGTCGTTGCGCTGGGCGAACAGGCCGGCGTGACGCTCGATGCCGTCACGCAGGTCCTGACCCTGACCGTCACCGACGCCAGCGGCAAGACCGCGACCGACAAGGTCACCATCGATGCGGTTTCGCAGGCGCGCGTCCTGCTGTCGGAAGGCTTCGGCGGCAGCGACTTCTCGCGCTGGACGATCGTCGACGAGGGCGAATCCGGCGGCGTCGGCGCCGACGGCAAGTCCTCGCAGTGGGAGTTGCAAGACGGCGCGCTGGTCCAGCTTTCCGATCTGAAGAGCCGTCAGCTCGAATGGAACGGCGCGTCGAATCCCGATCCGTGGAAGACCGGCTGGAGCCCGCTCGGCGACGGCGTCAACATGCTGCGCAAGGGCACCTATGCGCTCTACAACGACGCGGCGGCTAAGGAGTGGACCGACTACGCGGTCGAGGCGACGATCAAGTCGCCGGACAACGGCGCGCTCGGCCTGCTGTTCTACTACCAGGACGCGAACAACTACTACAAGCTCGAGCTCGACGCGAATGGCGACTATGACCGCAACCCCGGAAACGGCGCGGGCAGCCTGTTCCAGCTGATCCAGGTCAAGGACGGCGTCGAGAAGTACCTCAACCAGTTCCCGGCGAAGTACACTCCGGGCGAGGCCCTACAGCTTCGCGTCGAGGTGAAGGACGGCAAGATCCAGGCCTATGTCGACGGCCTGCCGCTCTTCGCCTACGCCATCGAGGACCATGCCCAGAGCAAGGGCACGGTCGGCCTGTTCTCCTGGGACAGCGCCGGTGTCTCCTTCGACGACGTGCTGGTCTACGATCTGTCGAGCGAAAGCGCCCTGCCCCCGGGCGGCCCGATCCTCGGCACGGCGGGCGATGATGAACTCACCGGCACGGCCGGCGACGACGTCATCCTGGCGGTAGCGGGCGACGACGCCGTCCTGGCCGGTGCCGGCAACGATACGGTCGAGGGCGGCGACGGTGACGATGTCCTCGGCGGCGGCGAGGGCAACGACCTCATCGAGGGCGGTGAAGGCGACGATGAGCTTGCCGGCGGCGTTGGCGACGACGTCCTTCAGGGCGGCGCGGGTGACGACCTGCTCGACGGCGGCGAAGGCGTCGACACGGCCGACTACGGCGACGATACGGCCGGCGTGACGGTCGATCTCGCCGCCGGCTCGGCCTCCGGCGACGAGGCGGGCGAGGACGAACTCGTCTCGATCGAGAACGTCATCGGCGGCGTCGGCGACGACGTCATCGCCGGCAACGCGGGCGACAACCGTCTCAATGGCGGCACTGGGCGCGACACCCTGGTGCTGGCGGCGGCGACGGGCGCGATCGCGCTCGATCTCGCGGCCGGCACGGTGCGGGCCGAAGGTTTGGGCAGCGACGTCTTCACCGGCGTCGAGGCCTTCCGCCTCGGTTCCGGCGATGATCGCATGACCATCGCGGCGGGCGCCGAGACCATCAGCGCCATCGACGGCGGCGCGGGCCACGACACGCTGGTGCTAACCGGAAACGGTAAGCTGGGCCAGCTTGAGGCGGTCGAGGCGGTCGAGCTCGCCGGCGACTGGACGCTGACCGACGAGGGCTACGACGTGGCCTTCGGCGACGGCGCGCAGAGGCTGACCCTCGCCGCGGCGCTGCTTGGCGATGGCGGGTTCGCCGGCACGGTCTCGGCTTTCGGCCAGGAGGACAGCATCGTGCTGTCGGACCTCGCCGCCACCGAGGCGACGCTCGGAGCCGGCAACCTGCTCACCATCACGGGTGCGGCCTCGGGCCCGCTGACGCTGCAACTCGATCCGGCGCAGGACTTCGCCGGCATGGGCTTTGCCCTCGCCTCCGACGGCCAGGGTGGCGTCGTGCTGACCTACGCTCCGGCCAATGGCGGTGACGACGTCCTGACCGGCGGCAATGGCGACGATGTTCTCGATGGCGGCGCCGGCAACGATACGCTCAAAGGCGCCGCCGGCGACGACACGCTGCTCGGCGGCCAGGGCGAGGACCAGATCGACGGCGGTTCTGGCGACGACGTCATCGACGGCGGCGTCGGCGACGATACGATCAAGGCCGGTTCCGGCGACGATCAGGTCACGGGCGGCGAAGGCGACGACGTGATCGATGCCGGCTCGGGCGACGACATCGTCCTCGGCGGCGCAGGCCGCGACGTCATCGACGGCGGCTCGGGCGACGACCGCATCGAGGGCGGCGCCGGCGACGACATGCTGTCCGGAGGCTCCGGCCACGACGCC
>DATDBB010000537.1:0-10705 GCA_036525085.1 Allobosea sp. | reverse complement strand
ATGGATCTGGGCGAGGTGCTGGACATAGTTCGGCACGAGGCCTGCCCGAGAGAACAGCTCCACCAGCAGATCGTGGAAATAGCGGGCCTCATAGGGCGCGTACATGATGAAGGGCTCGGCCGCGAGATCCTCGATCGCGATGGTTTTGGAACGCGCCAGAGGATGGCCTGCGTTGACCGCCGCGATCAGCGGCTCGGCCATGACGCGAAAGGCGCTCAGACCGTTGCGCGGAATCGGCGGTCGCAGCAGGCCGATATCGATCTCGCCGGAATCGAGCCGCTTGAGCTGGTCGCCGCTGACCATCTCCTTCAGGGAAATCTCGACATCGGGCATCTCGCGCCGACAGGCCGCGACCAGCTCCGGCACATAGGAATAGGCCGAAGTCGCGGTGAAGCCGATATTGATCGAGCCGGCCTTGCCGTTGGCGACGCGCTTGGCCAGCAGCGCCGCGCTCTCGGCGAGCTTGAGCAGGCGGCGCGCCTCGGCCAGGAAGCTCTGGCCGGCGGGGGTGAGCTTCACCGTCCGGTTGCTGCGCTCCAGCAGCACGACGTCGAGAACCCGCTCGAGGATCTGGATCTGCCGGCTGAGCGGCGGCTGCGTCATGTTGAGACGCAGCGCCGCGCGGCCGAAATGCAGCTCCTCCGCGACGGCGACGAAGCAACGTAGCTGGCTCAGCTCGAACATCCCCAGCCTTTCCTCACCTCACCCACGCACTGCGCCCGCCGAGGCGGACACTCAGTTCTGGATGGTGATCCCGGCCTTGTCGATGATGGCCTTGAACTTGGCGATCTCGGCCTGCGCCTTCGCCTTCGCCTGTTCGCCGGTGGAAGGCGTCGCAGCCGCACCCAGTTCCTCGAAGCGGGCGACGACGGCGGGGTCCTTCAGCACCGCCTGCATCTCGGTGGTGAGCTTGTCGCAGATCTCCTTCGGCGTGCCCTTGGGGGCCAGGAAACCGTTCCAGGAGCTGATGTCGAAGCCCGGCAGCGTCTCCGCCAGCGTCGGCACCTCCGGCGCGATCTTGGCCCGTTCCGTCGATGTGACCGCGAGCCCGCGCAGCGTGCCGGCCTTGTAGTGCGGATAGGGCGAGGTGAAGTTGTCGAAGGAGATCTTGACGTTACCTGCGATCAGATCCTGCACCAGCGCACCCGAAGACCGGTAGGTGACGTGCTGCATCTTCACGCCGGCAAGCTGCATGAACAGTTCGCCGGAGAGATGGATCGAGGTGCCGATGCCCGAGGAGCCGAAGTTCTCCTTGCCCGGATTGGCCTTCAGATAGGCGATGAGCTCGTTGACGTTCTGCGCCGGGATCGACGGATGCACGCAGAGGAAATTCGGCTGCGACGAGGCCAGCGAGAGGAACTCGAAATCCTCGAACGGCTTGAAGGGCAGCCTTTCCTTGTAGAGGTTGGGGTTGATCCCATGCGTCGACGGCGTGGTCATGCCGATGGTGTAGCCGTCCGGCGTGGCATGCGAGAGCGCGGCCACGCCGGTATTGCCGCCCGCTCCAGCGCGATTCTCGATGATGAAGGCCTTGCCCATCTTCTGAGTCAGCTTCTCGCAGATGATGCGGCCGACGAGATCGGTGGTGCCGCCGGCCCCGAAGGGAACGATGACCGTCACGGGCTTGGCCGGATAGGCTTGTGCGAAGCCGCTGCGCGAAACCAGCGGGGCGGCGAGCGCGCCACCGGCAAGGCTGAGCGCCGCACGGCGCGTGATCAATCGGCTCATCGTTTCCCTCCCAGGATGTGTTGCGGCTTTTGCCGTCTGACCTCCAGACTAGGCGGGACGGCGCTCCGGGCAAGCCCCTTGGCGCTATCGTGCGATCCAAAAAAGGTATGGTTCCATTGCCAATCTAACTCACCAGCGCATCGTGCCCAGCCTATCCTGCGGTGGACAAGGCAGCTCCCAAGACTGCCTGCGACTTCGGCCAGAGGGCCAGTTCGCACCCCACAGGAGGACACAAAGATGACCGCATTCCGATTCTCGTTCCGTCGTCCCGCAGCTTCGCTAAAGGGCCTCGCCCTCGCGATGCTCGCAGGCGTCGCGCTTGCGGCCCAGCCGGCCGTCGCCCAGAATTTCGAGCGCCCTGTGCGCCTTGTCGTGCCGTTCGCGCCGGGCGGCACCTCCGACATTCTCGCCCGCCTGATCGGGCCCAAGCTCTCGACCGCGATCGGCCAGCCCGTGGTGATCGAGAACAAGCCGGGCGCCGCCGGCAATCTCGGCGCGGACGCCGTCGCCAAGGCTCCTGCCGACGGGCATACGCTGCTACTGATGGATGTCGGCTCGCTGGCGACCGCGCCCAGCCTGTTCTCGGACCTGACCTATGATCCGGCCAAGGATTTGGCGCCGGTCTCGATGGTGATGTTCGGCCCCTATGTGCTCGCCGTGCATGAATCGATTCCCGCCAAGACCGCGCAGGAGCTGGTCGCCTACGCCAAGGCTAATCCGAACAAACTCGCAGTGGCGAACTCCGGCGTCGGCGCCGCCAACCACATCACGGCCGTGCAGATGGCCAAGGAACTCGGCATCACCTGGAAGAACGTTCCCTATAAGGGTGGCGCGGCGGCCTCGCGCGCAGTCGTCTCCGGCGAAAGCGGGGTCATCATCAACGGTTCGACCGCGACCCTGCCCTTCGTCGCCAACAAGCAGCTCGTCGGCCTCGCCGTCACCGGCGAGGAACGGGTCGCGGGGCTGCCGACCTTCAAGGAGGCCGGGCTGCCCGGCGGCGATGCCGGCACCTGGCAGGGCATCCTGACACGCGCCGGCACCCCGCCCGCAATGGTCGGCCGACTGAATTCCGAAATCGGCAAGATCCTGCAGGACCCCGAGATCAAGGCCAAGATCGCCGAGCAGGGCGGCGTGGTGAAAGCCGGTTCCCCGGCCGAATTCTCGAGCTGGCTGAAGGACGCCACCACGCGTTGGGGCGGCATCATCCGCGAGGCCGGCATCAAGGGCAGCTAGGTGAGTGCCCCTGTGACCCGCTCGCGGATCGACTGGCGCGACCTCCTGCTCGGCCTGTTCCTGGTCGGGGTCGCGGCAGGCGCCCTCTTCGCCACCCGCAACCTCGCCGTCGGCCATGCCGCCGATATGGGCCCAGGCTACATGCCCCGCGTCGTCTCGCTGGCGCTGCTCGGCTTCGGCCTGTTCTTCTGCACACGCGGAATCTGGCGCGCAGGCGCGGCGCTGGCGATCGAGCCTGTGCTGCTGCGGCCGCTGCTGGCGATCCTCGGCGCTGTCGGCGTCTTCGCGCTGACGGCCGAAAGGCTGGGGCTCGCCATCGCCGCCGTCGTCACCGTGATCCTCGCCAGCTTCGCCACGCGCGAGGGGCGCCTGCGCGAAACCGTCCCCTTCGCGCTCGTCCTCTCGGGCGCGGCGGTCCTGCTCTTCATCAAGGTCCTGGCGCTGCCGGTGCCCGTCTGGCCGCGCTGAAGGCTATCTCGCCATGGAACTGTTCGACAATCTGCTGATGGGGCTCTCGACGGCCCTCGAACTCAACAACCTCGGCCTGTGCCTGCTCGGCGTGCTGATCGGCACCGCGATCGGCGTGCTGCCGGGCATCGGGCCGATCCCGACGGTCGCGCTCCTGCTACCCTTCACCTTCGGGCTCAATCCGGCCGGCGCCATGATCATGCTCGCCGGCATCTTCTACGGCGCACAATATGGTGGGTCGACCACGGCCATCCTCGTCAACGTCCCCGGTGAAACCTCCTCGGTCGTGACCTGCCTCGACGGCCACGAGATGGCCAAGCAGGGCAAGGCCGGCACGGCGCTCGCCATCGCCGCGATCGCCTCCTTCTTCGCCGGAACGATGGCGACGATCGTGATCGCGCTGATGAGCGTGCCGCTCTCGGTGCTGGCGCTTAAGTTCACCGCGGTCGAGTATTTCAGCCTGCTCGTGCTCGGCCTGATCGCGGCCGTCGTGCTGGCGCATGGCTCGGTCGCGAAGTCGCTGGCTATGGTGCTGCTGGGGCTTCTGCTCGGCCTCGTCGGCATCGATGTTAGCTCCGGCGCAGCGCGCATGACCTTCGGTATCGCGGAGCTTTCCGACGGACTCGACTTTGTACCCATTGCGATGGGCCTGTTTGGCCTCGGCGAGATCATCGGGAATCTGGAGCGACCGGCCGAGCGCCGCGTCGTCAGCCAGAAGGTCCGCGACCTGATCCCGAGCCGGGCCGATCTCAGAGCCGCCTTCCCCGCCATGCTGCGCGGCACCGCGCTGGGCTCGGTGCTCGGGGTGCTGCCCGGTGGCGGCGCGGCGCTTCCGCCCTTCTCCTCCTATGCGCTGGAGAAGAAGCTGGCGAAGGACCCCTCCCGCTTCGGCAAGGGCGCGATCGAGGGCGTCGCCGGTCCGGAAGCCGCCAACAATGCCGGCGCGCAGACGAGCTTCATCCCGCTGCTGACGCTCGGCATTCCCGCGAACGCTCTGATGGCCTTGATGATCGGCGCGCTGATGATGCAGGGCATCCAGCCCGGGCCGCAGATCATGACCGAGCAACCGAAGCTGGTCTGGGGCGTGATAGCCTCGATGTGGGTCGGAAACCTGATGCTGCTGGTGATCAACCTGCCGCTGATCGGGCTCTGGGTTTCGATGCTGAAGATTCCCTATCGCCTGCTCTTCCCGGCGATCGTGCTGTTCTGCTGCATCGGCACCTATGGCATCGCCAACAGCCTGTTCAATGTCTGGCTGATGCTGGGCTGCGCGGGGATCGGCTACTTCTTCATCAAGGTCGGCGTCGAGCCGGCCCCGCTGCTGCTCGGGCTCGTGCTCGGGCCGCAGCTCGAGGAGAATTTCCGCCGCGCCATGCTGCTCTCGGACGGCAATTTCTCGGTCTTCCTGTCGCGTCCGATCAGCGCCGTGCTGCTGGCGGTGGTCGCGGTGCTCCTGCTGGCGATGCTGTCGCCGACGGTGCTGCGCAGCCGCAAGGAAGCGCTTGCAGAGTAGGTCTGCCCCCAAACTCAGAAACGGAGCATGTCGAAATGGGCATGGTCGGCGTCAGCCGGCTCGCTTAGATACGCAGCGCCCGTGACCGCGATCCGGCGAGCCTCGCCGGCAGTGGTCGCTCGCGCACGTTCGTTCGACGATGGACCTTTCAGTGATGCCGACCAGCCTCGCCTCGCCTATCGCCGCCGGAACCAATGCGGATTTCGACCTTGTGGTGATCGGCGCCTCCTATGCCGGCGTCGGGGTCGCCGCGGCGGCGCGGGAGGCCGGCTTTTCCGGACGCATCGCACTGGTCGGAGACGAGGCGGAGCTGCCCTATCAGAGGCCGCCGCTGTCCAAGGGCTTCCTGCTCGGCAAGGCCGGGGCGAACCTGCCGCTGAAGGCCGCATCCTTCTACGAAGAGGCTGGAATCGACTTGATCGCCGGGCGCCGCGCCGTCGCGCTCGATCGGCAGGCGCGCCGGGTGCTGCTCGACGATGGCTCCGCGCTGCGCTTCGAAACACTGGCACTGACGACCGGCGCGCGCGCCGCCGCCTTGCGCCGCCCCGGATCGGAGCTGGATGGTGTCGTCTCGCTGCGCTCGCTCGGCGATGCCCAGGCCCTGAGCGACCGGCTCGGCGCGGCCCGCTCCATCGTCATCATCGGCGGCGGCTTCATCGGCCTCGAGGCCGCCTCGGCCGCCATCGCGCTCGGCAAGCAGGTCACGGTGGTCGAAGCCGGGCCGCGCCTGATCGGCCATGCCGTCGCGCCCGCGATCTCGGCCTATATGCACAGTGTCCATGCCGCGCATGGCGTCGCGATCCGGCTCGCGACCACGGTCGAGCGGATCGAGGGAGAAAACGGCAGGGCGATCGCCGTGCTCTGCCAGGACGGCACGCGCCTGGCCTGCGACCTCGTTCTCTCCGCCGTGGGCGCCGTTCCGAACACCGAACTGGCGGCAGCCGCCGGGCTGGAGGTGCAGGACGGCATCGTCGTCGACGAGTTCTGCCGCACATCCGATCCGGCGATCTTAGCGGCGGGCGACTGCACAAATCATCCCAGTTTTTTTGCAGGGCGCCGCCTGCGGCTCAGCTCTGTCCAGAACGCGCATGACCAGGGACGCGCGGCAGGCAGCACCATCGCCGGGCGGCCGGAGGCCTATCGGGCCGTGCCGTGGTTCTGGTCGGACCAGTACGACGTCAAGCTGCAGATGGTCGGGCTCGCCAATGGCGGCAGCACCGACATCCTGCGCGGAACGATCGCGGATGGACGCTTCTCGCTGTTCCGCTATGAGGGCGACCGGCTGGCGGCGATCGAAAGCATCAACAAGCCGGCCGATCACATGATGGGCCGCCGCCTGATCGCCGCCGGGCGCTGGCCGACACCCGAACAGGCAGGCGATCCGGGCTTCGACCTGCGCGCGCTGGCCTGAACGCGGGCCGAAAAAGCCGCTTGCCAGGGCCGGCGAATGGGAGTGCGATGGATTGGGGCTCAGACCAAGCCTTGCGATGGAGAAGACCATGCTGAGGAACGCGATTCTTGCATCCGCTTCCCTTCTTGCCCTGGCGATGCTGCCGGTGACGCCAGCGGCCGCGCTGACGATGAAGGAATGCAGCGCCAAGTATCAGGACGCCAAGAAGGCCAACACGCTGAAGGGCCAGAAGTGGAACGATTTCCGCAAGGCTCAGTGCGGTGACGATGATGCCGACGACAACGAGGCGGCGGCGGCCGTGACCGAGCCCGCAGCACCGGCGAAGCCTGCCGTGACGCCAGCCAGCACGCCTGCGAGCACCGCTGCCAAGCCTGCGGTGGCCGCCAAGGCCAAGCCCGCCGTCTTCCCGAAGGCGGTGTCGCAGAAATATTCGGACCAGTCCGCCGGCAAGGCGCGGCTCAAGACCTGCGCCGACCAGTACAACGCCAACAAGGTCGCCAACGCCAATGGCGAGCTCAAATGGATCGAGAAGGGCGGCGGCTATTGGAGCCAGTGCAACGCCAAGCTGAAGAGCTGATCGCGGCAGTCGTGGTGGCGGAAGGGTAGAGTCGCTTTTTTTCCGAACGACGGCTGTCATCCCGGGCCTGCCCCGGGATCCATCGGAGAGCTCCGGCGCTCTACGATGGATCCCGGATCTCCGCTTCGCTGCGTCCGGGATGACGCGCGGTCAAACCGCGACGTTCAAGCCGCCAGCGAGGCCCGCGCCTGCTTGTATTCGGCGAGCAGCCTCGCACCCAGTTCGGCCACGCTCGGCACATCCTCGATCGAGCCCGCGCCCTGCCCGGCCGACCAGATCGTCTTCCAGACCTTGGCTTCGTTGCCGAGATCGAGCTTGCCGTGAGAGATCAGGTTGTCCGGGTCGAGGCCCGCCGCCTTGATGCTCTCGCGCATGAAGTTGGCGTTCACGCCGCTGATCGCCGGGGTGTAGAGGATATCGGCCGCACGCGTCTTCAGCAGCATGGCCTTGTAGGCGGGATCGGCCATGCTCTCGGCGGTCGCTATGAAGCGCGTGCCGAGATAGGCGAGATCGGCGCCCATCAATTGCGACGCGGCGATCTGCGCGCCATTCGAGATCGCGCCAGCCAGCACGATCGTGCCGGAGAAGAAGCGCCTGATCTCGGAGACCAGCGCGAAGGGGCTCATCATGCCGGCATGGCCGCCCGCGCCGGCCGCGACCGCGATGATGCCGTCGACACCCGCCTCGGCCGCCTTCTCGGCATGGCGCAGGCTGATGACGTCGTGGAAGACGACGCCGCCATAGCCATGCACCGCCTTGACCAGATCGGGCACCGCGCCGAGCGAGGTGATGACGAGCGGGACCTTGTGCTGCGCCGTGATCGCCAGATCCTGCTCCAGGCGCGGATTGGAGCGATGGACGATCAGGTTCACGCCGAAGGGCGCCGCATCGGGAATGCCAGCAAGGCGCCCCTCGATCTCGCCCAGCCAGGCGGCGTAACCCTCGCTCGTGCGCTGGTTCAGAGCCGGAAAGGTGCCGAGGATGCCAGCCTTGCAGGTCTCGACCACGAGATCGGGACCCGAGACCAGGAACATCGGCGAGGCGATGGCGGGAAGGCGCAGGCGCCCAGCCAGCGAAGCAGGTAGCGGCACGATTTCGATCTCCCCGGCATCTGGTTTTTTGGTGGTTCATCGCTCCTACCAGCGCACAGCCTGATGTGGAACCCGCTGCAGGGCGGCATCGCGCGCGACGCGCTTGCCAAACGCCACGGGCTGGGCGAGTGCGGATAGACGAGTTCCATCCGAAGCCGGCCGATGCTTCAGCGGACCCTGGGAGACAGCGACGTGAGCAACCCGAACCAGCGTGATTTCGAGCAGCCCGGCCGCTCGGTGGTGATGGGGCGGCGCGGCATGGCCGCGACCTCCCACCCGACGGCTACGCTGGCGGCGATCAACATCCTGCAGGCCGGCGGCAATGCGATCGATGCGGCGGTGGCAGCCTGCGCCGTGCAATGCGTGGTCGAGCCGGGCTCGACCGGCATCGGCGGCGACTGCTTCGTGCTGCTGGCGTCGGGCGGCAGCGGTGACGTCATCGCCTATGACGGCTCGGGCCGGGCGCCGGCGGCCGCGACGCTGGACTGGTATCTCGAGCATGGCTTCACCGAGATCCCGCGCCAATCGCCCCATGCCGTGACCGTGCCGGGCTCAGTCGAGGCCTGGGCGACGCTGGTCAAGGATCATGGCAAGCTGCCGCTCGCTAAGCTGCTGGAGCCGGCGATCGCGCTGGCCCGCGACGGCTATGCCGTGGCGCCGCGCGTCGCGGCCGACTGGGCCGGCCAGGCCGCCCTGATGGCGAAGGACCCGCATGCGGCCCGCGTGTTCCTGCCGGGCGGCCGGGCGCCCGTCGCCGGCGAGGTGCACCATCAGCCGGAGCTCGCGGCGACGCTGCAGGCCATCGCCGATCGCGGTCCCTCCGCCTTCTATGAGGGCGAGATCGCGCAGGACATGGTGGACCGGCTGCGCGAACTCGGCGGGCTGCATACCCTGGCGGATTTCAAGGAGGCGAAGGGCGGCTATGTGACGCCGATAAAGACCAGCTTCCGCGGCCATGAGGTGCATGAGTGCCCGCCCGCCGGCCAGGGCGTGATCGCGCTGATGATCCTCAACATCCTCTCGGGCTTCGAGCCGGGAACCGACCCGCTTTCGGCCGACCGGCTGCATGTCGAGATCGAGGCGTCGCGGCTGGCCTATTCCGTGCGCGATGCGGTGCTGGCCGATCCGGGCCAGAGCGAGGTGCCGCTGGACTGGCTACTGTCGGAGGAACTCGCGGCGGAGTTGCGCAGCAAGATCGACCTGAAGCAGGCGATCAAGGAGCTGCCCTCCTTCTCCGCCTCGGCGGTCGAGCATGCCGACACCGTCTATATCAGCGTCGTCGACGGCGACGGGATGGCGGTCAGCTTCATCAACTCGATCTTCAACCCCTACGGCGCCGCGCTGGTCGCGCCGAAGAGCGGCGTGCTGCTGCAGAACCGTGGCCAGGGCTTCGTGCTGAAGCCCGGCCACCCCAACGCCATCGCGCCGCGCAAGCGCCCGCTGCACACCATCATCCCGGGCATGATGACGCGCGACGGCAAGGTCTGTCTCTCCTTCGGCGTGATGGGTGGCCACTACCAGGCGATGGGCCACGCCCATCTCGTCAGCAAGCTGGTCGACTACAAGCTCGACCTGCAGACCGCGATCGCGCTGCCGCGCGTCTTCCCGCGTCCGGGCCAGACGGCGATCGAGGCGGAGAAGACGCTGCCGGCGGCCGTGCGCGCCGAACTGGAGCGGCGCGGCTTCACCTTCACGGCGCCCGGCGCCGCGATCGGAGGCGGCCAGGCGATCGCGATCGACCATGACAAGGGCGTGCTGCTCGCCGGCTCCGACCATCGCAAGGATGGCTGCGCGCTGGGGTGGTGAACGGCGACGGGGAAACCGGCAGACGGTCGGTCAGCCCCAAAGCATGTTGCGTTGTCTCGGACTCTCGACGTCATTCCGGGACGTCGCGATAGCGACGGGCCCGGAACCCATGAACACCGGAACAGCCGATGGGTCTCTCGGGTTTCCGGCTTGCTGACGATCCGTCGTGTTCATGGGTTCCGGGCTCGGGCCTTCGGCCCGCCCCGGAATGACGGCGTGGGTCCGAGAAAATTCGGCATGCTGCGAAACCACGACGGGTCATCCCGGCCGGACGGCGTGGTTCAGAGAATAGCGAACCGAGCGTTGCCGCTCAGCTATCCATCTTCAGCGCCGCGATGAAGGCTTCCTGCGGGATTTCGACCTTGCCGAACTGCCGCATCTTCTTCTTGCCTTCCTTCTGCTTCTCCAGAAGCTTGCGCTTGCGGGTCGCGTCGCCGCCATAGCATTTGGCGGTCACGTCCTTGCGCAGCGCCCGGATGGTCTCGCGGGCGATGATCTTGCCGCCGATCGCCGCCTGCACCGGGATCTGGAACATGTGCGGCGGGATCAGGTCCTTGAGCTTCTCGCACATGGCGCGGCCGCGGGCATCGGCGCGCGAGCGGTGGACCAGCATCGAGAGCGCGTCGACCGGCTCGGCATTGACCAGGATCGACATGCGTACGAGGTCGCCCTCGCGATAGTCGGTGATGGCGTAGTCGAAGGACGCGTAGCCCTTCGAAATCGACTTCAGCCGGTCGTAGAAGTCGAACACGACCTCGTTCAGCGGCAGGTCGTAGACGACCTTGGCGCGCGAGCCGACATAGGACAGGTCCGTCTGGACGCCGCGGCGGTCCTGGCAGAGCTTCAGCACCGAGCCGAGATATTCGTCGGGCGTGAAG
>DATDBB010000536.1:0-2232 GCA_036525085.1 Allobosea sp. | reverse complement strand
GGCAGCGTGTGCAGTCGCAGGAAGATCAGGCCGACGCCAAGCACCGAGCCGACGAGGATCAGCATCGCCACGACCAGCAGGATATCAGTCTCGCCAGGCGGCGTTACGAAGGGCGGCAAATGGTGTGTTGCCACAGGATGTATCGGAGCCGTCACAGGAATACCCCAGCCATTGGCGCAGGGCCGGCCTCCTACGCTTCGGCATGCCGGCCAAGGCGCCGTTTGCGGCGCATTGTGCATGCACCACGCACGAATTGCCCAAGCGTCAGGCGATCTGACGCCGATCGGGGAGAGGAGTCAATTCCGCAAGGCAGCGCGGCGCCGGGCGATCGCGGGCGGTCAGCCCCACCAACGCTCGGCGACCGGGAAGCGGCCGGCGGCCTCCTCGATGACCTGGCCGAGCGAGAACAGCGTCTCCTCGTCGAAGGGGCGACCGATGAGCTGCAGGCCGAGCGGCAGGCCCTGAGCGTCGAGGCCGGCGGGAACGGCAATACCGGGCAGACCGGCCATGTTCACCGTCACCGTGAAGACGTCGTTGAGATACATCTCGACCGGGTCGGCCGAGCCCTTCTCGCCGATGCCGAAGGCCGCAGACGGTGTCGCGGGCGTCAGGACGGCGTCGATGCCGGCGGCGTAGGCCTCGTCGAAGTCGCGCTTGATCAGGGTGCGGACCTTCTGGGCGCGGACGTAATAGGCGTCGTAATAGCCGGCCGAGAGCACATAGGTGCCGATCATGATGCGGCGCTTGACCTCGGCGCCGAAGCCGGCGGCGCGGGTCTTCTCGTACATCTCGACGATGTCCTTGCCCTGCTCGCGCAGGCCGTAGCGCACGCCGTCATAGCGGGCGAGGTTGGAGGAGGCCTCGGCCGGGGCGACGATGTAATAGGCCGGCAGCGCGTATTTCGTGTGGGGCAGCGAGATCTCGACGATCTCGGCGCCGGCGGCCTTCAGCCAGTCGATGCCCTTCTGCCAGAGCGCATCGATCTCGGCATTGAGCCCGTCGAGGCGATACTCCCGGGGTATGCCGATCTTCATGCCCTTGACGGAGCGGCCGACGGCCTTCTCGTAGTCGGGCACGGCGATGTCGACCGAGGTCGTGTCCTTCGGGTCGTGGCCGGCCATCGAGCGCAGCATCGCGGCGCAATCGCGCACGCTCTTGCCGATCGGACCGGCCTGATCGAGCGAGGAGGCGAAGGCGACGATGCCCCAACGCGAGCAGCGGCCATAGGTCGGCTTGATGCCAACCGTGCCGGTGAAGGCGGCGGGCTGGCGGATCGAGCCGCCGGTGTCGGTCGCGGTGGCCGCGAGACAGAGATCGGCCGCAACCGCCGAGGCCGAGCCGCCCGACGAGCCGCCGGGCACGAGATGGTTGCCCTCGATCGCGCCGGCCGAGCCTGCGCCGACATTGGAGCCTTTCCGACGCCAGGGATTGACGACATTGCCGAAGGCCGAGGTCTCGTTGGACGAGCCCATGGCGAATTCGTCGTTGTTCAGCTTGCCGAGCATGACCGCGCCATCGCGCCAGAGCTGACTGGAAACGGTCGATTCATAGGGCGGCACGAAATTGCCGAGGATCTTCGAGCAGGCGGTGGTGCGAACGCCCTCCGTGGCAAACAGGTCCTTGATGCCGAGCGGCAGACCTTCGAGCGGGCCGGCCTCGCCCTTCGCCAGCTTCGCATCGGAGGCGGCGGCCTGCTTCAAGGCGTGCTCGGGCGTCTCCAGCACATAGGCGTTGAGGGCGCGGGCCTTCTCGACGGCGGCGATATGGGCCGTCGTCAGTTCGGTCGCGGAGAAGGTCTTGGCCTTCAGCCCGTCGCGGGCTTCGGTCAGGGTCAGGCGGGTGAGATCGGTCACGGGCTATATCCGGAGTTCATCTGGTCAAAAGACCCCGGATCACGCTTCGCGCGTCCGGGGTGATCGAATAGGCGCTAGGCGCGCCTATTCGATCACCTTCGGCACCATGAAATAGTTATCGTCGGAGGCCGGCGCGTTGGCGACGATCTCGTCGGCGATCTCGCCGTCGTTCACGACGTCCTCGCGCTGCTTCATCGCCATCGGTGTCACCGAGGTCAGCGGCTCGACGCCGGAGACGTCGACCTCGTTCAACTGCTCGACGAAGCCGAGGATGGCGTTGAGCTCGCCTTGCAGCTTGGGCAGATCGGCCTCCGGCACGGCGATGCGCGCCAGATGCGCGACGCGTTTGACGGTGGCGAGATCGACCGACATGGCGGGC
>DATDBB010000535.1:0-7358 GCA_036525085.1 Allobosea sp. | reverse complement strand
AGCTCAGGATCGTGCCGAGCACGCTCGACAGCGTGGCAGCGCCGATGGCCACCGCCAGCATCGCATCGAAGCGCCGTGTCGTCAGGAAGCCGATGGCGCCGGGTGCGATCAGCATCGCGACCACGAGGATGATGCCGACGGCCTTCAGCGCGGCGACGATGGTCAGCGCCAGCAGGATCAGCATGCCGAAGTTCAGCGCACGCACCGGCAGGCCGATCGCCCGCGCATGCGCCGGGTCGAAGGCCAGCAGCAGGAAATCGCGGCGCTTCGCCAGCATGATCGCGATCGTCGGCACAGCGATGGCAGCCGTCTCCGCGATATCCCCCCAGCGCACGCCGAGCATGTTACCGAACAGGACGTGCAGCAGGTGCTGGTCGCTGTCGACCTTGACGAACATGACAAGCCCGAGCGCGAACATGCCGGCGAAGACGATGCCCATCACCGTGTCCTCCTTCACCCGGCTGTTCTCCTTGAGGTAGCCGATGCCGAGCGCACAGCTTAAGCCCGCGACGAAGGCCCCCGCCGCCAGCGGCAACCCGGCGACCTGCGCCAGCACGATGCCGGGCAGCACGGCGTGCGAGACCGCATCCCCCATCAGCGACCAGCCCTTCAGGATCAGGAAGCAGGACAGGACGGCGCAGACGACGCCGACCAGCATGGCGACGACGAGGCCGCGCTGCATGAACTCATGCGCCAGCGGCGCGATCAACCAGGCTTCGATCAGGCTCATGGCGCCGGCTCCGATGCGGCCCGGGCAGCACGCGCGGCGGCCAGCCGGCCATGCTTGGGCGCGAAGACGAAGGCGAGCAAGAACAGGACCGTCTGGAACACCACGATCAGCCCCCCCGTCGAGCCGTCGAGGAAATAGCTCGCATAGGCGCCGGCTGCGCTGGTGACGACACCGAGCAGGACCGCGATCCAGATCAGCCGGCCGAAGCGGTCGCTCAGCAGATAGGCGGTGGCGCCCGGCGTGATCACCATGGCGATCACCAGCACGGCCCCGACCGTCTGCAGGGCCGCGACCGTGCAGGCGCTGAGCAGCATGAAGAACAGGATCTTCAGCCGCGTCGGCGACAAGCCCACCGAGCGAGCCTGGTTCTCGTCGAAGAACACCAGCATCAGGTCGCGCCAGCGCGCCACCAGCACGACGAGCGAGACCGCCGCGATAATCGCGACCTGGACGACATCCTCGTCCGAGATGCCGAGGATGTTGCCGAGCACGATCGACTGCACGTTCACCGAGGTCGGGTTGATCGAGACGATCAAAAGCCCGGCCGCGAAGAAGGTGGTGAAGACGATGCCGATCACGGCGTCCTCGCGCAATTGCGTGCGAACCCGGACCAGCGCCATGGCGAGTGCCGCCAGCAGCCCCGAGAAGAAGGCGCCGGCCGCATAGGGCACCTTCAGCAGATAGGCGAGCGCGACGCCGGGCACGATCGCATGCGCCAGCGCGTCGCCCATCAGCGACCAGCCCTTCAGCATCAGGAAGCAGGACAGGAAGGCGCAGACCCCGCCGACCAGCGCCGAGACCCAGATCGCCCGGACCATGTATTGATAGCCGAACGGCTCCAGCAGCAGTTCGATCACGGCGCGCTGTCCTTTGTGCTGTTTGCCTTCTCGCTCTCAGCAGCGTCGCCATTCGCCTTGCCGCCGGCCAGCGTCTCGCTGTCCTGCTTGCCGTAGAGCACCAGCGGGCGCTCATCGTCGGTGATGACGGTGACGCGCCGCTCGTCCGCATCGTCATGCAGTTCGGCGCCGCCGAGGCGGAAATGCCTGAGCGCGCCGCCGAAGGCGCGCTGGAGATTCTCGTGGGTGAAGGTGGTCTCGGTCGGCCCCGCAGCCAGAACGGTGCGGTTGATCAGCACGACCTGGTCGCAGAACTCCGGGATCGAGCCGAGATTATGGGTCGAGACCAGCATGAGCCGCCCCTCTGCCCGCAGTTCTCGCATCAGCGCGACGATCGCGTCCTCGGTCTTGACGTCGACGCCGGTGAAGGGCTCGTCCAGCAGGATGACCTGCCCGCCCTGCGCCAGCGCTCGCGCCAGGAAAACGCGCTTGCGCTGCCCGCCGGACAATTCGCCGATCTGGCGCTTGCGGAACTCGAGCATGTTGACGCGGGCGAGCGCCTGATCGACCGCGTCGCGATCGGCTTGGCCTGCGATGCGCAAGAAGCCCATATGGCCGTAGCGGCCCATCATCACGACGTCCTCGACCAGCACGGGGAAGGTCCAGTCGACCTCCTCGGCCTGCGGCACATAGGCGACGAGCCCGCGCTTCAAGGCCTGGCGCACCGGCAGGCCGGCAATCGATACCGCCCCGCGCGCCGGCTTGAGAAAGCCCATCAGCGTCTTGAACAGCGTCGACTTGCCCGAGCCGTTGATGCCGACGAGCGCGCAGATCGTCCCGGCGCCGAGCGCGAAGGAGGCATCGTTCACCGCCGTCACGCCATTGCCGTAGCGAACGGTAACGCCCTCGACCGAGATCGAGGGCGCGACGCCCACCCCTGCGGGCAGGCCCTGGGGGCGCACGTTCACTGGCCGAAGCCTTTCGCGATCGTCTCCACGGTCACTTCGAGCAGCTTCAGATAGGTCGGCACCGGCCCGCCCTCGGCCGAGAGCGAGTCGACATAGAGCACGCCGCCATAACGGGCCCCGGTCTCGCGTGCGACCTGCTTGGCCGCCTTGTCGGAAATCGTGCTTTCGCTGAACACGGTCGGGATCTTGTTCTTGCGCACGAGGTCGATCAGCCGGCGCACCTGCTGCGGCGTGCCCTGCTGGTCGGCGTTGATCGGCCAGAGATAGGCCTCGCGCCAGCCAAAGTCGCGGGCGAGATAGCTGAAGGCGCCTTCGCTCGAGACGAGCCAGCGCTTGTCGGCCGGCACCTTGTCGAGCCGCGCCCGCAAGGGCGCATCGACCGCCATGATCCGCTCGGCATAGGCCTTGGCGTTGCGCGCGTAGATTTCCGCCTGCGCCGGATCGGCTTCCGCCATCGCCTTGCGGATGTTCTCGACATAGATCAGCGCGTTCTTGGTCGACATCCAGGCATGGGGATTAGGCTTGCCCTCATAGGGCCCTTCCTTGATACCCATCGGCTCGACGCCGTCGGTTACGACCGCGCTCTTCACGCTCTTCACGTTCTCAAAGAAGCGCTCGAACCAGCGCTCCAAATTCATGCCGTTCCAGAGCACGAGATCGGCCGACTGCGCCTTCACCACATCGAGCGGCGTCGGCTGGTAGTCATGGATCTCGGCGCCGGGCTTGGTGATCGACTCGACGACAGCCGCCTCGCCGGCGACGTTCTGGGCGATGTCCTGGATCACCGTGAAGGTGGTGACGACGCGCAGCTTCTTGGCCTGCGCCAGCGCGGCGCCGGAGCCCACCGTCAGGCCGCCGACCAGAATAGCGGCTGCCCCCAGGCCCAGGAATGAGCCGCCAAAGAGCGAGCCGCCCATGAAAGATCGACGCGAAGGCATGTGGTCTCCTGTCCGCTATCCGTTCGTGCCCTCACGCTATTGCAACGCACTTGCATCTGTCAATGCAGTTGCGAGTGATTTGCAATAAGGAATTTTGCAAATGCGACGCAGAGTTGCTATTTCGGCATCATGACGGGAGTCGAGCAGCGCGTGGCCGGTTTCGAGGGCCAACTCAGGGATGCCGGGCTGCGGATGACGCAGCAGCGCCGGCTGATCCTGCGCGTGCTGGCCGAGGCCGACGACCATCCCGATGCCAAGGGCATCTTCACCCGCGCCTTCGCGCATGATCCGACGCTCTCGCTCTCCACCGTCTATCGCACCATGAAGGTGCTGGAGACGCAAGGGGCGATCGAACGGCATGCCTTCGAGGACGGGGTCTCGCGCTACGAGCACGCCGACCAGGGACATCACGACCACCTGATCGACGTCGAAAGCGGCGAGGTGATCGAGTTCTCCTCCGACGCGATCGAGGAGTTGCAACGCCGCATCGCCGCCGAACTCGGCTACGAGCTCGTCCGCCACCGGCTCGAACTCTACGGCCGCAAGAAGCGCCCCGCCGCGCGCGGCAAGAAGGGTTAGCCGCCGAGCAAACCCGACAGATCCGGCCCCACCGGGACGATCCCGGTCGGATTGATGGTGCGGTGACTCTCGTAATAGTGCCGCTTGATGTGGCCGAGATCGACGGTCCCCGCGACGCCCTCGACCGCGAGAAGAGCCCGCAGATAGGCGCTCAGCTTGGGATAGTCCGCGATGCGCCTGATGTTGCACTTGAAGTGGCCGACATAGACGGCATCGAAGCGGATCAGCGTGGTGAAGAGCCGCCAGTCCGCCTCCGTGATCGCATCGCCGGTCAGGAAGCGCCGCGTGTCCAGCCGCTCTTCCAGCCAGTCCAGCGTCTCGAACAACGGCGCCACCGCTTCCTCATAGGCGGCTTGCGTCGTCGCGAAGCCGGCCTTGTAGACGCCGTTGTTGACGGTCGCGTAGATGCGCTCGTTCAGCGCGTCGATCTCCGCCCGCAGCGCCTGCGGATAATAGTCGCCCGGCTTCGCGCCGAGACGATCGAAAGCTGAATTGAACATCCGGATGATCTCGGAGGATTCGTTGCTGACGATCGTGCCCGTCACCTTGTCCCAGAGCACCGGCACCGTCACCCGGCCGGTATAGTGCGGATCGGCGCGGGTATAGACCTCGTGCAGATACTGCGCGCCGCCGACCGGATCGGGCACGACGCCCTCGCCCGCTGCGAAGGTCCAGCCCTTGTCGAGCATGAGCCAGTGCACGACGGAGATGTCGATGAAACGTTGCAGCCCCTTCAGCGCCCGGAAGATCAGCGTGCGATGCGCCCAGGGACAGGCCAGCGAGACATAGAGATGATAGCGCCCGGCTTCGGCCGCAAAACCGCCCTTGCCGCTGGGGCCGGGTGCACCATCCGGCGTCACCCAGTTGCGGAAGGCGCTGTCCTGGCGCTGGAAGCGGCCGCCGCTCTTGGCGGTGTCATACCACTGGTCGTGCCAGCGGCCCTCGATCAGCAGACCCATGCAGCAACCTTCCCGGCCTAGCCGTCGACGATGTCGTCATATTCGGGGTGCTTGACGATCCAGCCGCGAAGGAACTCGCAGCGCAGCACGGCCTTGCGCCCGCTCGTCCGGATCAGTTCCAGCGCGCCCTTTGCGATCCTTGAGCCGACGCCCTGCCCCGACAGCGCCTGCGGCACCTCGGTATGAACCAGGACGATGCGCTCGCCCTCGATCCGGTAGGCGATGATCGCCGTCCCGCCTTCGAGCGCGAGTTCGAAACGGCTCTCCGCCGGATTGTCGATGACCAGGTCCATCCGCCTCTCCCAGCGCCGTCTCAGGCTTCAGCCCGCCAGGGGTAGCTCCAGGTCTCGGTCAGCGTCTTGTCGCCGCTCTTGAGGAAGGCGCGCATCTCGGCGAGTTGCCCCGGCTCGACGACGATGTCGATGAAGGCACGAAACCCTTGCGTCTTCGGGTTCGGCACGATGAAAGCCCGGTCGATCCGGCCATAGGCGATCGAGGGCACGATCTCGACCTTCTCCGGCTGGCGCAGATGATAGTCGAGATCCCCCCCGGCGAAGTCGACGATGAAGCGCCGCGCGCCTGACGGCACCGGCTCGCCCGAGCCCAGCGCCTTCGGCCTTGCCTGATAGGTGTTGATGATGCGCCCGCCCGGATGCAGGTCGCTCGAATCCAGCATGGCGGTGAGCTTGTAGCCAAAGGAGAATTCGCGACCCGGTTCCAGCGGCGTCTTCGGCGCCCAGAGCGCGACGATGTTGTCGTTGGTCTCGTCGGTGGTCGGCATCTCGATCAGTTCGACCACGCCCTCGCCCCAGTCGCCCTGCGGCTCGATCCAGTAGGACGGGCGCAGTTCGTAGCTCAGGTCGAGATCCTGGTAGTGCTCGAAGACGCGGTCGCGCTGCATCAGCCCGAAGCCGCGGACATTGCGCTCGACGAAGGAGGAGACCGCCTGCTGGCGCGGATTGCGCAGCGGCCGCCAGATCCATTCGCCGGTGCCGGAATGAATCATCAACCCGTCGGAATCATGCAGCTCGGTGCGGAAATCGTCGTGGAAGCGCCGGTCGTTCTCTCCGGTGAAGAACATCGAGGTCAGCGGCGCGAGGCCGAGCTTCTCGATCGGCTTGCGCGGGAACAGCGTCGCCCCGACATCCACCACCGCATCGACATCCGGGTAGATGTGGAAGCGATAGGCGCCGGTGACGGAGGCCGAATCGAGCAGCGCATAGACCGTGACGCGCTCCGCATTCGGCTGCGGCGCCTCGACCCAGAACTCCCGGAACGTCGGGAACTCCTCGCCGCCCGGCACTCCGGCCCCGATCGCAAGCCCGCGCGCCGAAAGGCCGTAACGCTGCTCGCGGCCGAGCACGCGGAAATAGCTCGCGCCGATGAAGGAGATCAGTTCGTCATAGATGCGCGGATCGTTGAGCGGATAGTGCAGCCGGAAACCGGCGAAGCCGAGATTGACCGGCAGCGGCTTGTCGAACTTGACGCGGCCATAATCGAACAGGTTCGCCGAATAGGGCACGGGCGTCGCCACGCCGTCGCGGATGACATTGACCACGACAGGGCGCGTGAACAGAAAGCCCGGATGGAACATCTGCATCCGGAACGGCGAGCCGTTCTGCGCGAGCAGGGAGCGCTCCGGTCGGAAGCGGATGTCCCGCCAGGAATCGAAATCGAGCCGCGACAGCGGCTCGGGCAGGCTCGGGCCTGCTTCATAGGGCACGGCGGCGATCTCGCGGGCGCGGCGCAACACCTCATCGAAGCCGAAGCGCGGCTGCGGCGGCTCGGGCGCCGGATCCGGCCGCGCCGGGGGCTGCTGCGCCAGCAGGACGGCCGGAGCCGTCGACAGGCCGAGCGCGGCTGAAAGACCCGCCAGGACACGGCGGCGATCGGTGAAGGTCATGGTGGATCCGTGGTCTCGTCGCGCCGCCGCGGGGGCGGTCCATCAAAGGCTTGCCTACCAGTGACTTAGGCGAGGAATTGGGGCCGGTCTAGGGCGGCGGCGCGGCGCGGTTCGACGCGGCCCGCTCCGTGGTGGTCAGAGACGGCCCGAAGCGGCGAAACCGGCCAGCCCACCGGCGATCTCGGCCGGATCGACATCGCCGAGAATGGCGGACTGGACGACGAAGCCGAGAACGGCCGCGAGCAGCGCCTTGGCGGCGTCCTTGCGGGACACCGTCGCATCGAAGCGCCCAGCCTGCACCCCCCGCTCCAGCACGGCCTCGATCTGGTCGCGAAAGGCGAGATAGAAGCCCCGCATCGTCGCACGCAGCCCCTCATTACGCTGCGCCTCGCTCCAGCCGAGCAGCGCGATGCGCTTGAGGTCGTAGCCTTCGCGCGCCGTGAAG
>DATDBB010000534.1:0-2031 GCA_036525085.1 Allobosea sp. | reverse complement strand
TCCCGCCCGCATCGAGCCGCCCCGGAATGAAGGTCGGCCGCTCCTGGGATCAACCATCACTCCATGACACGACCGGTTACAATCGCGCTCGATGCGATGGGCGGGGATCACGGCCCCTCCATCGTCATCCCCGGCGCCGCGCTGACGCTGGAGCGCCGCCCCGATGCCCGCTTCGTGATCTTCGGGGATGAGGCGCAGGTCCTGCCGCTGCTCGACCAGCACCCCAAGCTCAAGGCCGTCACGACCTTCCATCACACCGAGGTCTCGGTGAAAATGGACGACAAGCCGAGCCAGGCGCTGCGCTATGGCCGCTACAAATCGTCGATGTGGCGCGCGATCGACGCGACCAAGACCGGCGAGGCCGACGTCACCGTCTCCGCCGGCAATACCGGCGCGCTGATGGCGATGTCGAAGTTCTGCCTGAAGTCGATGCCCGAGGTCGACCGCCCGGCGATCGCCTGCCTGTGGCCGACGGTGCGCGGCGAGAGCATCGTGCTCGACGTCGGCGCGACCATCGGCGCCGACGCCCGCCATCTCGTCGATCTCGCGGTGATGGGCGCGGCGATGGCGCGAGTGGTGTTCGATCTGGACCGCCCGACCGTCGGCCTGCTCAATGTCGGCGTCGAGGAGATCAAGGGCGTCGAGGCGGTGAAGGAGGCCGGGCGCATCCTGCGCGAGGGCAACGTGCCGCATCTGAGCTATCACGGCTTCGTCGAGGGCGACGATCTCGGCAAGGGCACGGTCGACGTCGTCGTGACCGAGGGCTTCACCGGAAACATCGCGCTGAAGACGGCGGAGGGTACCGCCCGGCAGATCAGTTCCTATCTTAAGGCTGCGATGAGCCGCTCGCTGATGGCCAAGATCGGTTATCTGTTCGCGCGCGGCGCCTTCGCCGCGCTGAAGGACAAGATGGATCCGCGCAAGGTCAATGGCGGCGTGTTCCTCGGCCTTGAGGGCATCGTCATCAAGAGCCATGGCGGCACGGATGCGATCGGTTTCGCCAGCGCGACCGAACTTGGCTATGAGATGGCGCGCGAGGATCTGATGGCGAAGGTCCGCGAGATGGTCGCGGCCTCGGCGCGTCAGGAAGCGTCGATGCAGCAGCAAGCGGCTGCGCAAGCACCCGCCGCCCAATAGGGAAACGCGTATTTGTCTATCCTGCGTTCTCAGATCGTCGGCTGCGGCTCCTATCTACCCGCGCGTATCGTCACCAATGCGGAACTGGCTGAGCGTGTCGATACGACCGACGAATGGATCGTCCAGCGCACCGGCATCCGCCAGCGCCATATCGCGGCCGATGACGAGGCTACCTCGACGCTCGGCCTCAAGGCGGCGCAGGCGGCGCTGAGCGATGCCGGCATGGACGCCAGCGAGATCGACATGATCATCGTGGCGACGGCGACGCCCGACCACACCTTTCCCTCGACGGCGACTCAAATCCAGGCGGCGCTCGGCATCGATGCCGGCGCGGCCTTCGATCTCCAGGCGGTCTGCTCGGGCTTCGTCTTCGCGCTGGCCACTGCCGACAAGTTCCTCTCCTCGGGCGCGGCAAAGGCGGCACTGGTGATCGGGGCCGAGACCTTCTCGCGCATCCTCGACTGGGAGGACCGCACCACCTGCGTGCTCTTCGGCGACGGCGCCGGCGCTGTCGTGCTCGAGGCCGGGGAGGGCGAGGGCGGCAGCGCGGATCGCGGCATCCTGACCTCGCACCTGCGCTCGGACGGGCGTTACCGCGACAAGCTTTACGTCGACGGCGGCCCGGGCACGACACGCACGACGGGCGTTCTCAAGATGGAGGGCCGCGAGGTCTTCCGCTTCGCGGTCGGCATGGTCGCAGACGTGGTCCAGGACGCTTTCGCTGCAACGCACACGAGCGCCGCCGATCTCGACTGGTTCGTGCCGCATCAGGCGAACCGCCGCATCATCACGGCGAGCGCCGACAAGCTCGGAATCGCGCCTGAAAAGGTGGTGATTACGGTCGACCGGCACGGCAACACGTCGGCGGCCTCGATCCCCCTCGCCCTCGACGTC
>DATDBB010000533.1:0-11736 GCA_036525085.1 Allobosea sp. | reverse complement strand
CCAATGCGCGGGGAAAGGAAAGGCCGCCTCCAGGACGTCGCGGAAGCGGTCGATGCGGGCAAGCTCTCGCTCCAGCCGGGCGACGCGCTCCAGCGAATGCGGCAGGCCGCGATCCTCGCAGAGCGCCAGCGCCGCCCGCTCGCCCGCCCGCTCGGCGGCATCGGCCCCCGCGATGCCAGCGCCATCCCCGGCAAGATAGACCCGCGGGACGCTGGTGCGCCCGGTCACATCGCGCTGGGGCAGCCAGGCGCGGTCGCGCCCGTCGAAACGGAAGGCGCAGCCGGCGAGGTCCGCGGCTTGCGTCTCCGAGCGCAGGGCAAGGCCGTAGCCGACGCCGTCGCAGGTGATACGATGCGCGCGGCCGGCTTGCGTCCAGCCGACGCCGGAGACCGCATCGTCGCCCTCGAACCGGACATTCTCGACGCCGGAATGGATCGCGACACCGCGCAGGCGCAATTCGGCGACGAAGCGCATGCCCCTGAGAACGAGGGCCGGAAACAGCTTCAGGCCACGCAGCATGGCGAATTTGGCAGAGAAAGACGCGGCATCGAGCACGGCCGCGACTTCGACACCGGCCTTCATATACTGCCAGGCGACCAGATACAGCAGCGGGCCGGTACCGACGAAGACGACGCGGTTGCCGATGGCACAGCCCTGCGCCTTCAACGCGACCTGCGCGCCGCCGAGCGTGAAGACGCCTGGAAGCGTCCAGCCGGGCAGCGGAACGATGCGATCGGTCGCGCCCGTCGCCAGGATCAGACCGTCATAGGCGACGCGGCGGTTCTCGCCGGCGACCGCGATATCGGCCGCGCCCTCGCGCAGGTTCCAGAGCAAGGCCTGCGGCCAATAGTCGATCTGCCCGGCAAGCGCCGCGAAATCGCGATGCAGCGCCCCGGCCTTGCCGGCTTCCGATCCGTAGAGCGCCTTGGCGCTGCGCTCGTCCGGAACGAGGCGCTGACGATAGATCTGCCCTCCGCAAGCCGGCGCCTCATCGACGACCAGCGGTCTCAACCCCGCGACGACGAGCGCCTGCGCCGCGCGGATGCCGGCGGGCCCAGCGCCGACGACCAGCGGCTGCGCGCGCCCGCTCATGCTGCGAGCCCTGTTTGGGTGACGATGCTCATGCCGGCTGCCAATGGCGTCGTGCAGGCGCGCAGGCGCTCGCCACCGTCCAGCGTCACCCAGCAATCCTGGCAGGCGCCCATCTGGCAAAAGCCGGCGCGCGGCTCGCCCGAGAACTCGGTCCGCCGGACGGCCCCGGCATGGCTCAGGATCGCGGTCAGCAGCGTGTCGCCCGCCCGCCCCTCGCAAGGCGCGCCGTCGAGCGTGAAGGCGATTTTCGCGTGGCGCTCGCGGGCGATGCGGTAGAGCAGCGGCATGGCGATCAGACCTATTTCTGCCCGACGAGGATCTTGTCGAGGCCGAAGGCGCGGTCGAGGATCAGCATGGCGCCGGCCGTCAGGGCGATCATCAGCGCCGAGACCGCCGCCATCATCGGGTCGATCGATTCGGTCGCATACATGTACATCCGCACCGGCAGGGTCACCGTCTGCGGCGAGGTGACGAAGATCGACATCGTGAGTTCGTCGAAGCTGTTGATGAAGGCGAGCAGCCAGCCGCCGGTGATGCCGGGCAGGATCATCGGCGCGGTGACGCGGCGGAACACCGTCCAGTGCGAGGCGCCCAGCGTCATCGCAGCCTGCTCGGCGCTGCGGTCGAGCCCCGTGAAGGCCGCCATCACCAGCCGCAGCACATAGGGGGTCACGATGATGACATGGGTCGCGACCAACCAGGCGAAGGAGCCGGTGCCGCCGATCAGCGCGAAGAGCCGCAGGAAGGCGACGCCCAGCACGAGATGGGGAATGATCAGCGGCGACAGGAACAGCGCGTTCAGCGCATCGCGGCCGGGAAAGTCGTAGCGGTCTATGGCGAGCGCGGCGGGGACGGCGATGACGATCGCGATCGTCGCGGCCAGCGTCGCCAGCCAGAGGCTGTTGACGAAGGAGGCGACGAAATCGGGATGCGCGAAGATCGCGCGGAACCAGCGCAGCGAGAACGAGGTCGTCGGGATCGAGAGCGTGTTCTCGGGCGTGAAGGCGACGAGGCAGATCACCACCAGCGGCGCCAGCACGAAGGCGACGACGAGGCTGTGGAAGACGAGCGCGATGGGGCCGTTCTTCTGCATGGCGCTCACCCCAAGGTCCGGCGGGCGCGGGCCTCGACCATGCGGTTATAGGCCAGCATGATGATGAGGTTGGCCGCGAGCACGATGATGGCGATGGCGGCGCCGAGCGGCCAGTTCAGCTCGTGCATGTATTCGTCATAGACCAGCGTCGCGGCCATCTTGAGCCGGCGGCCGCCGAGCAGGCCGGGAATGGCGAAGGCGCTGGCCGAGAGGCCGAAGACGATCAGGCTGCCCGAGAGCAGGCCGAGCGAGACCTGCGGCATCACCACCCGCCTCAACGCCGTGAAGGGCGAGGCGCCGAGCGTCAGGGCGGCGGCCTCGACCATCGGATCGAGCTTCTGCAGCGCGGTCCAGACCGGGATGACCATGAAGGGCAGCATGACGTGGACGAGCGCGATCACGATCGCCGTCTCGGTGTAGAGCAGCTTGACCGTGCCGAAGCCGAGCAGTTGCAGTGTCTGGTTCACCAGCCCCGTGGAGCCCAACACCATGCTCCAGCCGAAGGCGCGCACCACGACGGAGACGAGCAGCGGGCCGATGATCACCAGCAGGAAGACCGAGCGCCAGGGATCGCGCATCCGCGACAGAATATAGGCCTCGGGCGCGCCGATCAGCGCGCAGATCAGCGTCGTCAGGAAGGCGAGCCTGAGCGTGCGCCAGAAGATGCCGAGATAGTAGCTGTCCGAGAAGACCGCCGTGTAATGCGCCAGCGTGAACTCGTTCTTGATGCCGGTCGCATGGTCATACGCATGGAAGGACAGGATGACCGTCAGGATCAGCGGCAGCACCACCAGCCCCAGGAACATCAGCGCGCCGGGGCCGACCAGCAGCCAGGGCGCGGGATTGACGCGGCCTGCTGCCGCAACCGCGGGCGCCGCACTTGCGATGGTCGTGCCGGGCGCGCTCATGCGGCCTCTCCCGCGAGCGCATCGACCTTGAGGCTAGCCGGCGCCCAGGAGAGCGAGACCTGCGATCCCTCGCCCGGGGGCTCCTCGCCCTGGTTGGGCACGGAGACCGAGACGACGCCGACCGGCGTCTCGACATTGAAGAGCCAGTAGCTGCCGAGGAAGAAGCGGGCGAGGATCTGCCCGTCGAGGACGCCCTGCCCGGGCTGCGCCAGCAGGATCTTTTCCGGCCGCAGCGACAGCGCGACCGCCTCGCCCTCCACGAGCGTCGCCGGCTCGCTCGGCAAGGCGAGGCCCGAAACCTCCGCGCGACCACCGCGCCAGACGCCCTCGATCCGGTTCATCTTACCGACGAAGGAGGAGATGAAGGCCGTCGCCGGCCGTTCATACAACCGATAGGGCGCGTCGATCTGCGTCATCGCGCCCTTCTCCATCACGACGACGCGGTCGCTGATCGACAGCGCTTCGGCCTGATCATGTGTCACCATGATCGTGGTCGTGCCGACGCTGCGCTGGATGCGGCGCAGTTCGAACTGCATTTCCTCGCGCAGCTTGGCGTCGAGATTGGACAAGGGCTCGTCGAGCAGCAGCACGGGCGGCTCGATCACCAGGGCGCGGGCGATCGCGACGCGCTGGCGCTGGCCGCCCGAAAGCTGGCGCGGATAGCGCCCAGCGAAGCTGGCGAGATGGACGAGCGCCAGCATCTCGGCGACGCGCCGGTCGCGCTCGGCCTTGGCGACCTTGCGCATTTCCAGCCCGAAGGCGACGTTCTCCGCCACCGTCATATGCGGAAACAGGGCGTAGCTCTGGAAGACGATGCCGAGGCCGCGCCGGTTCGGCTTCTCACGTGTGATGTCGCGCCCGTCGAGGGTGATGCGGCCGGCCGTCGGTTCGACCAGGCCCGCGATCATCTGCAGCGTCGTGGTCTTGCCGCAGCCGGAGGGGCCGAGCAGGGAGACGAACTCGCCCTGGGCGACGCTGAGGTCGACATCGCGCACGGCGGCGAGCTCGCCATAGACCTTGCTCAGGGATTGCAGCGTCAGGAAGCCCATTGGCACCTCGGATGCGGGCGCCCGGATGTGATCGAACCGGAGGCCGGACTGCGATGCCCCCAAGGAGATGCAGGCGACACAAATCCGTCAATCAAGGATTTCACATTGGAGAATTTATATAGACATAATTCTCCTATATAGAATTATTGATCGATTCCTTTTGATGTCCTTTCCAGAAATGATCGAAGTGAGCGAACCTCAATCGAGCCTCCAACGCGCCCTGCGGCTGCTGCGCATCGTGGCGGCGGGCGATGCCGCCGGCATGCGACTGAAGGACATCGCCGAGGCCGCCGGCTGTGGGCAGCCCAGCGCACATCGGGCGCTGCGCGACCTGATCGCGGAGGGCTTCGTCGAGCAGGGGGCAGGCGGCAAGCGCTACCGGCCGGCGCTCGATTTCTTCGTGCTGGCCGCCCGCGCCGGGCAGTCCGGCGGCCTGCGGGAACTGGCGCGGCCGGCGCTGCTGCGGCTCTCGGCGACCCTGAGCGACACGATCTTCCTGCTCGTGCGCAATGGCTATGACGCGGTCTGCCTCGACCGCATCGAGGGCCCCTTCCCGATCCGCTCCTTCACCGGCGACATCGGCGGCAAGGTGCCGCTCGGCATCGGCCAGGGCAGCCTCGTCATCCTGGCGCATCTGCCCGAGGGCGAACGCGAGGCGGTGATCCGTTTCAACATGCCCCGCCTGCTCGACCGCGGCTTCCTCGACGAGGCGGCGCTGCGCTGTGCTCTCGCCGCCGCTCGCGAACAGGGCTGGGTCAACCTCAATACCGGGCTGATCCCCGGCATGGCCGGCGTCGCGGTGCCGGTCTTCGATGCGGAGGGGCGCACGGTAGCAGCGCTCAGCGTCGGCACGCTGGCCGAGCGACTGCGCGAGGAACGGCTCGCCAGCGTCGTCGGCATTCTCAGGACGGAAGCGCAGGCGCTGAGCGCCAAGCTCAACCCCTTCGACACGGCGCTGCGCTATCCCTCGCGCAGCCTGAGCGCCGTGACAGGCTGAGAGGGCGCTTTCGCTGCGGTGAAAAATGCCGTAGCGTCACTCCCTCATAGGGAGCATCGATATGATTTTACAATCATTACGGGCGTCTTTCGCTTTGTTGCTCCTGAGCCTGTCGTGCTCCCTCGGCGGCGCGGCCGAGCCGCCGGCCCTCAAGCCGACCAGCGGACCTCTGGACGCAGGCAACGGCTTCGCCTTCGCTAATGAGGAGAAAAAGACGCGGCGATCCCTGAGCGGCATCGCCTGCCCGGCAGCTTCCAAGGCACCCGGACTTTGCCTCGCCGTCTTCGACGAGGGCGGCGAGGCGCGCTACCTCACGATCGACGGCGGAGCGCTCCGTCCAGATGCCGAACGCGTCGTGCTGATCCCGGGGCAGATCGAACTCGATGGCGAGGCCGCCGCGACCGACGGCACCTTCTACTACGTCGCCGGCTCGCACAGCGCCAAGCGCAGCGACTGCAAGACCAATCGGCAGAGCCGCCACCTGATCCGGTTCAAGGTCGATCCCGATACAGGCCGCGCCAAGCGGGACGGCGCCGACAAACTGGCCGATTTCACCGATACGGGAGCGCTCTGGACGCTGATGGGCGGCTTTCGCCCGCTCAAGGCCTATGTCGGCGACGGCATGTGCCTTGGAACGAAGCCTCCCGGAAAGAACGGTGTGAACATCGAGGGTATGGCGGCCCGGGACGGCCGGTTGTTTTTCGGCTTCCGCGGACCTGTCGGCAAGGACGGCGCGAAGATACTCTCCGTGAACGCGAAGGCCCTGTTCGAAGGTGGCGATGCCGACCCGAAGCTGTTCACCGTCGCACTCGAAAAGGGCCGCTCCGTGCGCGACCTTCTGGCGGTCAGCGACGGCATCCTGATGCTCGCCGGTCCCGACGACAACGAGGCAAACGAGAAGCTCAGCTTCACTGTCTCGCGCTGGAACGGCAAGGAAGGCAAGGAGAACGTCAAGCCGCTGGCCAGGCTCGATCTGAGCGGTGTGAAGCTCCGCGACTGCGACAAGGAAACCAAGCCGGAGGCCATCGCCGTGCTGGGCGAGAAGCCAGGCCAGCCTTATGAGGCCGTCATCTTCTCCGATGGCATGTGCGACGGCGGAGCGCTGCGCTTCAGCATTCCGCGTTGATCGGACGGCCGCGCCGGTCCGCCATGTCGCAGAACACTTGCCTTGCGAGGGCAAAGCATGGTCTCGAAAACCAGCTTCCGACCCTGAAGGCAGATGTCATGACCGAAACCGCCCCCAAGCCCGGCCCCCGTATCGCCATCACCTATTGCTCGATGTGCCAGTGGATGCTGCGCGCCACCTGGCTCGGACAGGAACTGCTCTCGACCTTCGGGCAGGACATCGGCGAGATCGCGCTGATCCCGCGCACCGGCGGCATCTTCCAGATCCACTACGACGGCGAACTGATCTGGGACCGCAAGGAGGATGGCGGCTTCCCGGATTCCAAGGTGCTGAAGCAGCGCGTGCGCGACCGGCTCGACCCCGAGCGCAGCCTCGGCCATGTCGACGGGCATGTGGCGAAGGAGAGCGTCTGAGCGTCTCGCGGTTGCACTCGGAACAACGCCGTCATCCTGGGCGACCGAAGGTCGGCCCGGGATCCATCGGAGGGCTCCGGAACTCTACGATGGATCCCGGAGCTGCGCCGCTTCGCGGCTTGTCCAGGATGACGACGTGGTTCCGAGGAAAGTTGGCCTGCGCTAAGCTACGACCTTCCGCGTCGCCGCGACCCAGGCCTTCAACCGTGCCTCCGGATCGGCGTTCAGCGTGATGTCGGTGACCGCCGCGACGATGTCGGCTCCGGCGGCAAAAACACCGGGAGCGCGCTCCAGCGAGATGCCGCCGATGCCGACCAGCGGGATATCGCCGACGCGTCGCTTCCATTCCGTGACGCGCTCCAGCCCCTGCGGGTCCCATTTCATCGCCTTCAGGATCGTCGGATAGACCGGGCCGAGCGCGACGTAATCGGGCTCCGTCGTCAGAGCGCGGTCGAGCTCCGCCTCGTCATGGCTGCTGATACCGAGCCTCATGCCCGCCTTGCGGATGGCGCCGAGATCGGCGTCCTCGAGATCCTCCTGCCCGAGATGGACGAAGTCGCAGCCCTCCTCGATCGCCAGATGCCAGTAGTCGTTGACGACGAGCACGCAGCCGGCGGCTTCGCAGAGCACCTTGGCGCGGGCGATTTCGCGAGCGGTCTCGATCTCGCTCTTCTCCTTGATCCGGAGCTGGACCAGCTTCACGCCAAGCGGCAGCATCCGCTCCAGCCAGTCGGCGCTGTCGAAGATCGGATAGAACGGGTCGAGCTTCATCGCTGCGGCTTCTTTCACGAGAGAGATGGCTTTCATGACAGGAAGGCCTTGCCCATGACGGGGGTCGAGGGAGCGGCCATGTCGCGGGCCTCGATCGGCTGCGCCTGAAAGGCCTCGCGGCCGGCCTCGATCGCCTTGGCGAAGGCCTGCGCCATCAGGGCCGGATCGCCGGCCTTGGCGACGGCGGTGTTGAGCAGGATCGCGTCATAGCCGAGTTCCATGGCATGAGCCGCATGGGAGGGCAGGCCGATGCCGGCATCGACGACGAGCGGGATATCCGGGAAATGCTGGCGCAGGGTGCGCAGGCCATAGGGATTGTTCAGCCCCCTCCCCGATCCGATCGGCGCGCCCCAGGGCATCAGCACCTCGCAGCCAGCATCGAGCAGGCGCCCGCCGACGACGATGTCCTCGGTGGTGTAGGGAAAGACCTGGAAGCCGTCGTCGCTGAGGATGCGGGCCGCCTCGATGAGACCGACGACATCGGGCTGCAGCGTGTCGTCCTCGCCGATGACCTCGAGCTTGATCCAATCCGTGCCGAAGACCTCGCGCGCCATATGGGCGGTGGTGACGGCCTCCTTGACCGTATGGCAGCCGGCCGTGTTGGGCAGGACACGCACGCCGAGCTCGCGGATCAGCGACCAGAAGGCCTGGCCGGCGCCGCCCTCTCCGGCTTCCCGCCGCAGCGAAACGGTGACGACCTCGACGCCGGAGCGCCTGACCGCCTCGGCCAGGATCGCGGGCGACGGATATTGCGCCGTACCGAGGAAGAGCCGACTCTGCGGCTCGAAACCGTAAAAACCCACCATCTCAACCGCCCTGCATCGGCGCAAGAACCTCGATGCGGTCGCCCTCGGTCAGTCTGACACTCTCGCGCCTGCGGGCGGCGACGAAGTCCCCGTTCACGGCGGTGGCGACGACCTTGCCGGCATAGCCGAGTTCGGCCAGCGCCTCGGCCAGTGTCGTGGCCGTAACCTCCAGCGGTTGCCCGTTAAGCAGCAGCGTCATGGAGCATCTCCGGAATGCTGGCTGAATCGAGCACGGCATTCGCCGCCATCCGCGCCATGGCGGGGCTGAGCAGGAAGCCGTGACGATAGAAGCCGTTGACGTGAAGGACCCGGCCGCGGCGCGTCAGCCGCGGCAGGTTGTCGGGAAAAGCCGGGCGGGCATCCACGCCGATCTCGACCACCTCCGCCTCGCCGAAGGCAGGGTGCAGCGCATAGGCGCCGCCGAGCAGTTCCAGCATCGAGCGCGCCGAAATACGACCGCGATCGCTGCTTTCGATCATGGTCGCGCCGACCATGAAGAGCCCGTCGGCGCGCGGGACGACATAGAGCGGGATGCGCGGATGCAGCAGGCGCACCGGGCGGGAGAGTACGATGTCGCGGCTCCGCAGCAGCAGCATCTCGCCCTTGACGCCGCGCAGATCGGGGAGAGACTCGCGGGCCGAAAGACCGCGACAGTCGAGCACCGTATCGGCGGCGATGTCGGTGGGCGACACCTCGCTGCCGAAGTGGATACGGCCGCCAAGCCCCTCGACCTTCGCGGCAAGACCTGCCAGCGCCAGGCGCGGATCAAGATGCGCCTCGCCGTCGAAGAACAGGCCCCTGGCGAAGCGCCCGGCGAGATCGGGCTCGAGCACTGCGATGCCGTCCGCGTCGATCTCTGCGAAATGCGAAGTGCGTTGGCCGAAGCGGCGCAGTTCGCTGCGGTCCCGGCTCGGCGCCACCACCAGCGTGCCCTTGCGGACGACGCCGTCGACATGGCGCTGCCACCAAGCCGCAGCCTCCTGTCCGAGTCGGATCACAGGTTCCTCGGCGCTTTCGCCCTCGCACCATGGCGCGAGCATGCCGCCGGCATGCCAGGAACAGGCCCGCTCGCCGGCGAAGGCCCCGCGCTCATGGATATCGACGCTCGCGCCGCGTTCGAGCAATTCGACCGCACAGGCGAGACCAACGACACCCGCGCCGATGATGCCGACTTTGACCGGCTTGCCTTGCCTCGGATGTGTGTACGTCTCTGCCATGCCATCCCCATTCGCCCGGGAAAGGCAACGGCCATGGCGGAGTGAGCGACGAGCCGATGACCGTTCCCTTCGCCGGCATTACCCGGATCAGGTTCGATGGGTTGGCGCATCAGCGCCTCTCAGCCTCTCGGCACCCCAACGGATCAGCTCGGCACCCCAACGGATCAGCGAAGTTTAGGCCGCCAGGGCGGCGGGAGCAAGGCGGCGATGTTTCAACACGCCGGTCATCCCGGGCGACCGCAGGGAGACCCGGGATCCATGCCTGAACCCTTCCGGTGAATGCTCCGGCATGGATCCCGGATCTCCGCTTCGCTGCGTCCGGGATGACTCGTGCCGTTTCGCCAATGCCACTCCCTTGAAGAATGGCATCGCAGGTCAACCCAGCGGCTTGGCGAAGCGGGCGAAGGCGTCGGCTGTGGGCGTGGTGCCCGCGCCCGGCTGCTGCGGCTTCAGGAAGCAGCCGTCGACGACATCGGCGGGCTCCTCGAAAGCGTCCTTGATCCAGGGGATGTATTCGAGGACCGGCGTCGCCTGGTGCCAATAGGCGAGATGGACATGGACCTGGCTCATCTCCCCGGCATGGGGCGCTACGGGTAAGCGGCTGGCGAGCGCGAGATCGGCGACCTGGATGTATTCGGTGATGCCGCCGAGGCGGGTCACATCCGGCTGGACATAATGGATCGCATCGGCGGCGATGAAGGCGCGGAAGGCGTCGAGCGAATAGAGCTGCTCGCCGAGCGCGACGGGGATCGAGGTCGAGCGCGCGAGCGCGGCATGCGAGCCGACATCGTCGTACCAGAGCGGTTCCTCGAACCAGAAGATGTCGAGCGGCTCGGCCCGCGCGCAGAAGCGCTTGCAGGTCGGCAGGTCCCATTTGCCGTTGCCGTCGATGGCGAGCGCGACATGGGAGCCGACGGCGTGGCGCACCGCCTCGAGCCGGCCGATGTCGATGCCGGGATCGGCATGGCCGACCTTGACCTTGATGCGGTGGAAGCCGTCGCGTTCGACCGCCTTGCGGCAGCCATCGACGAGCTGGTCCTTCGGGATCGAAAGCCAGCCGATGTCGGTGTTGTAGGCCTCGAGCCTGGGCTTGCTGGCGCCGCCGAGCAGATGCCAAAGCGGGACGCCGGCCCTCTTGGCCTTGAGGTCCCAGAGCGCGACATCGACGGCGGCGAGCGCGAGCTGGGTGATGCCGGCGCGGCCGACCCATTGCAGCGCAGGATGCCGGGCGAGCTTCAGCCAGAGGCGGTTGCTCTCGGAGGCGTCCTCGCCGATCAGCAGCGGCGCATAGCAGTCGCGAATGCAGGCGGTGATCAGCCGGTCGGAGGGCAGATCGGCATGGGTGCCGGTGAAGCCAAAGCCTTCAAGCCCGTCATCGGTGACGATCTTCGTACCGACCACGCCCCAATGGCTGATGCGGTGGGTCGAATCCGCGATCGATCCGCCCGTCACCGGGATATGCAGGATGAAGGGCTCGATACTGGCGATGCGCATGCTGGTCCTCCCGGCCGCCATTGGCGGTCCGGAATCGGCCGCGGCGGCTTGTTGCGGAGAGTTCGACCACAGGATGCCGGCCGCAGCAACGGCGCTCCGCCAGGGCTAGCGGCCGCCTCGCGTCCGATCATTCCAGTTCAAAGGTGACGACCGTCGCCGCGGCCGGGCGCCAATGCGTCGGCTGCCAGGTGAGTTGCACCCCGCTCTCGTCCAGCCACACCGGGCGGGCCGGTGCGATGTCCAGGTCCCGGCGCGGGAAGCAGCACCAGGCGCGCGCCTGCCTGTCGCCATCAGTTACCTCCACGACCGGGCTCGAACCACGCCGCGCCCGAGGCGTGCCTATCGTCCATCCACCACCCATCGTCTCCCCGCTGCCCATCGGCGCCTGCGTGCTTCCCGAGGGAACTCTTCAGCGACGAGCTTGCGTCGGGCTGGCTCCGCCGATGCAAATTCCGGCCATGAATTCGGCCACCGCTTTCGGCACGCGATACCGGATTGGTGGCACTCCATCCCCTGACGGAACTGAAACACGGCGCATCGTTGCCGGCTTACGACCGGCATGACAGCGGGATCTCCGGGCAGGTTTTGTTCGCCATCTCCGGAAACCATAATCCGCAGCGCTGCCGGGCTACTCCCGCTGCCCCATTGAAATCATGGAACTCATCTGGAATACTCGCGTTGTGCTGAGCGGGGCTGCCTGGCACAACGAAATGGACACAGTGTTGCCCATCCGCACTAGCAGTCGGAGTCCAATCATCCATAGTTGGGCT
>DATDBB010000532.1:0-4718 GCA_036525085.1 Allobosea sp. | reverse complement strand
CCTCGAGCCCGCCGAGCACGCCGAGGATGCCGTCGAAGCGCCCGCCATTGAACTGGGTGTCGAGATGGCTGCCCATCACCACCGGCGGCAGGCTGTCATCGGTGCCGGCGCGCCGGGCGAAGATGTTGCCCATGCCGTCGACACGGATCGTCAGGCCCGCCTGCCGGCACCAGGCGACAAACTGGTCGCGGACCTCCCTGTCGGCATCGGATGCGGCGAGCCGCGAGAGGCCGCCCGGCCGGCCGGGGCCGATCTCAGCCGAGCGCTGGATCGTCGCCCAGAAGCGGTCCATGTCGATGCGGGCCATGTTGTCTCGGGTTTGGACTGGCTGTTCCATCGGTCTCGTCTTCGGTGCGGCCGCGAGGGGAAGAGGCGGCGACTATCGGGCGCTGTAGGGAAAGGGGGCAAATAGATATTGGCGATGCCTGATATTGCCCGCGCCATTGCCGCCGCGCGCGCCTGCCAGCACAGTGCGACGATTCGGGCAGGCGGATCATGGCGACCAGCGAAACCGACATCGTCATCCTCGGGGCCGGCCATAACGGGCTGGTCTGCGCCTTTCACCTCGCCCGCGCCGGCCTGAAGGTCACCGTGCTGGAGCGTCGCCATGTCGTCGGCGGCGCGGCGGTGACGGAGGAATTCCATCCCGGTTTCCGCAACTCGACGGCGAGCTACACGGTCAGCCTGCTCAGGCCGGAGATCATCGCGGAGATGGAGCTGGCGCGCCATGGCCTGCGCATCGTCGAGCGCCGGATGGCGAATTTCCTGCCGCTGCCGGACGGACAATACCTTGCTGCGGGCAATGGGCGCACCGCGGCCGAGGTCGCGAAATTCTCGACCCCCGATGCCGGGCGGCTCGCCGCCTATGAGGATCGGCTGGAGGTGGTCGCCGCGGTGCTTCGCGACCTCGTGCTGCGGGCGCCGCCCAATGTGACGGAGGCCGGCTGGCGCGCGGCGCTGCCGGAGCTGATCGAGGCCGGGCGGCTGGGGCGGCGCCTCGGCTCGCTCGACACCACCGCCCGGCGCGACGTGATGGACCTCTTCACGAAGTCGGCAGGGGACTGGCTCGACGGCTGGTTCGAGAGCGACCCGATCAAGGCGTTGCTGGGCTTCGATTCCGTCGTCGGCAACTATGCCAGCCCCTATACGCCGGGCTCGGCCTATGTGCTGCTGCATCACGTCTTCGGCGAGGTGAACGGCCGCAAAGGCGCCTGGGGCCACGCCATCGGGGGCATGGGCGCGATCACCCAGGCGATGGCGAGCGCCTGTGCCGAGGCCGGCGTCACGATCAGGCTCGATGCGCCGGTCGCGGAGGTGCTGACCGCGAACGGTCGGGCCGTTGGCGCGGTGACCGAGGCCGGCGACATCGTCCGGGCTCGGGCCGTCGTCTCGAACCTGCATCCGCGGCTGCTCTTCGCCAAGGTCGACCCCGCGGTGGTGCCGGCGGATTTCTCCGAGCGGATGGGCCGATACGCCTCGGGCTCGGGCACCTTCCGGATGAACGTCGCCCTGTCCGAGCTGCCGCGCTTCACGAGCCTGCCCGAGGTCGGCGATCACCTCACCGCCGGCATCATCATTGCGCCGAGCCTCGGCTACATGGACCGCGCCCATGCGCAGGCGCGGCTCGACGGCTGGTCGCGCGAGCCGATCGTCGAGATGCTGATCCCCTCGACGCTTGACGACACGCTCGCGCCGCCCGGCCGCCATGTCGCGAGCCTGTTCTGCCAGCATGTCGCGCCGGTGCTGCCGAACGGCCTTGCATGGGAGAACTGCCGCGAGAGCGTCGCCGATCTGATGATCGAGACGGTCGACCGCTACGCGCCCGGCTTCAAGGCATCGGTCATCGGGCGGCTCGCGCTCGGGCCCACCGACCTCGAAGAGCGCTTCGGACTTGTCGGCGGCGACATCTTTCACGGCCGGCTGACGCTCGACCAGCTTTTCTCGGCGCGGCCGATGCTCGGACATGGCGATTACCGCATGCCCGTTCCGGGGCTCTATCTCTGCGGCTCGGGCGCCCATCCCGGCGGCGGCGTCACCGGGGCGCCGGGCCGCAACGCCGCCATGGCGGTGCTGGCCGACCGGCGACGCAGGCGTTTTTGACGCAGAAAAGCAAAACGGCCACCCCGAAGGATGGCCGCAGCTCCTTGCGGAACAAGGAGGAAAATGGTGGGCGCGACAGGGATCGAACCTGTGACCCCTACGATGTCAACGGCGTGGTCCGCCGTTGCATGCGAATGCAATCAACAGCTTAGCATTCAGCGCCGTTCAGCGACATCCCCCTGTTTTGCCCCGATCTCGCTCCCCGCTTTGAGTTTGCTTGCAACTCTGGCCGGAGGCTTCGCCGATGACTGAGGGGTCAGACGGCCTGCTGCCGCCGCTAGGCCGCGATGCGCTTCGTACGATCGTCGCGAGCGCCCGCACCTATTCAGGACGGCTGCACACGATCCAAAAGATCGTCGAGCGCACGTTGCAAGAGTTCGGGATCTTGGTAGCGGGCGGGCTGACGCTCACGGAGATCTGCGCGCTTCTGGCTGAGAACGGCATCCTCGGCAAGGATGGCCGGCCCATTCCGAAATCGAGTCTCACCAGCGCCGTGTGCCGTGCCAAGAAGCGCGCCTCGCCCGCTGCGAGCGGCTGCATAGGGCTGCAACTGGCTTCGGCGAACTCGGGGCCGCTGCGTGCCGCTGCGGATGGCTGCGATCGGCTGCAATTGGCTGCCGCTGATGACGCCCCGCTGCGGGAAACCTCGGCAATCCTTGATTTGACTTGACGAGCCATCGCGACTGCAGTGACCTAAGGTCATGCAATCAGATTGAGCCGACAAAACATGAGGGTCCCGCGTGCGGTCAATGTTGAGGATTTCGCTTCTTGGCTGCATGCTTTTGGCGGCAGACGACATCGCTGCCGCCGAGCCATTGACGCGCGAGCGCGTGGCTGCGGCGCTGCCAAAGCTGGAGACTCTGGCGCAGAAGGTAATCGATGACGGCGGCGTGCCCGGCCTTTCGATCGCCGTCGTCCATAAGGACGAGGTTGTCTTCCTGAAGGGCTTTGGCCTGCGCCAAGCCGGCAAGCCAGATACGGTCGACGCCGACACGGTGTTCCAAATCGCCTCGCTGTCGAAGCCGGTGTCCTCGACCGTTGTCGCGGCACTAGTCAGCCAAGGCGTCGTCGACTGGGGCTCGCGCATCGCCGACCTTGACCCTGCCTTTGCGCTGAAAGACGCCTATCCGACGCAGCAGGTTACGGTGCGCGACTTCTTCAACCACCGCAGCGGGCTGCCAGGCAGCGCCGGCGACGATCTGGAGGATATCGGCTATGGCCGCGAGGTGGTGATGCATCGGCTGCGACTGGTGCCGGCTGCGTCGAGCTTCCGCGCCGGCTACGCCTATTCCAACTCCGGCATCACGGCTGGCGCGCTGGCCGCTGTCAAGCCGACAGGGAAATCGTGGGAGGATGTCGCCGAGGAGAAGCTTTACAGGCCTCTCGGTATGACCTCGACCTCGTCGCGTTATGCCGATTTCGTCAGCCGTATCAACCGCTCGGAACTCCATATCGGCGGTATCGGCAACTGGGCGGCCAGGATCAAGCGCGACCCGACGGTCCAGGCGCCGGCAGGCGCCGTCAGCGGCTCGGCGCGCGATCTCGCCAAATGGATGCGTCTCGAACTCGCAAACGGCATGTTCGATGGCAAGCGGCTGATCAACGCCGACGCGCTGGCGGCCACGCATGTGCCGCTGATGGCGCGCGGCAAAAACCTCGTTACCGGCGCGGCGTCCTTCTACGGCCTCGGCTGGAACGTCGAGTTCGGCCGCTATGGGCTGAGCTGGGGCCATGCCGGCGCCTTCAGCGTCGGCGGACGGACGCTGGCGACGCTTTATCCCGAGCAGGATTTGGGAATCCTCGTCCTGGCGAACGCTTTCCCGAGCGGTGTGCCTGAGGGCCTGGCCGACAGCTTCGCCGACCTCGCCTTCAAGGGCGACGTCGAGAAGGATTGGACATCGGCCTGGAACGCCATCTATGGCGGACTGTTCGGTCCGGCCATCGAAGCGGCGAAGGCGACCTACGGCACGAAGCGGTCGCCCGCTACCGCGGCGCTACCTGCCGCGGCCTATGCCGGCGCCTATGCCAATGATTATGTCGGACCAGCCACGGTGTCGGCGAACGGCGACGCGCTGACGTTGAAAGTCGGCCCCGGCGGCAAAACGGTTTATCCGATGACGCATTTCGACCGTGACCTGTTCCTCATCTACCCGGACCCGGAAATGGCCGACACGCCGTCACCCGTGACCTTCGCGATCGGCTCGGACGGCAAGGCCGCGGCCATCACCATCGCGAATCTAAACGGCAACGGTCTCGGCGTGCTTCCACGCTCAGACTAACGCGGCCGACCAACTGGCTTGCTTGTCTCGTGCGCTTGTGGCTTCGCACCGGCCTGTGCCCTTCAAGCATACGTTGTGAAGCCGCCCAAAGAACCCCAGCTCCTCGAGGCCCGCGACGAGAAGCGCTTGCTAAGGCTTCAGCGTGATCTGCAGGCGGTCAAGCTGCTTATCGTCGACGAACTCGGCTACGTGCCCTTATCGCCAACCGGTGCCGAACTCCTCTTCGAGACGTTCTCGCAGCGCTACGAGCGCGGCTCGACCATCGTTACCTCGAACCTGCCCTTCGAGGACTGGACCTCAGTCCTGGGATCGCAGCGGCTGACCGGCGCGCTGCTCGAC
>DATDBB010000531.1:0-3075 GCA_036525085.1 Allobosea sp. | reverse complement strand
CTTCCACGCCAATTTCGACTTCCCGGGGAATGTCCGGCATTACGTCACCGCGCCTTACGCTTACCGCAATCCGACCGGCTCGGACGATGCGGCGGTGATCGCGGCGAGCGTCGCCTCGCTGCGCGCCAAGGTCGAGGAACTCGGCGCCGACAATGTCGCCGCCTTCTTCTGCGAGCCGGTGGTGGGCTCGGGCGGTGTCATCGTGCCGCCGAAGGGCTGGCTCAAGGCGATGCGCGACACGGCCGGCGAGCTCGACATCCTCTTCCTCGCCGACGAGGTCATCACCGGCTTCGGCCGCACCGGTCCGATGTTCGCCTGCGAGGCGGAGGGCGTGGTGCCCGACATGATGACCATGGCGAAGGGGCTCACCTCCGGCTACGCGCCGCTGGGTGCGCTCGCGATCGGCGAGAAGGTCTATCGCGGCATCGCGGACAACGCGCCCGAGGGCGGGCCGGTCGGCCACGGCCAGACCTATTCTGGCCACCCGGTTTCGGCTGCCGTCGCGCTTGAAGTGCTCCGGCTCTATGACGAGGGCGGCATCCTCGCCAATGGCCAGCGCGTCGGCGCCTATTTCGAGAAGAAGCTCGCGACGCTTTCCGACCATCCCCTCGTCGGCGAGGTGCGCGCGCGTGGCCTGCTCGCCGGCATCGAACTCGTCGCCGACAAGGCGAGCCGGGAGAAGCTGCCGCGCAGCGTCAAGCTGGCCGACCATCTGTTCGCGCGCGGCTATGCCAATGGCGTGATCTTCCGCGCCTTCGCCGACGACATCATCGGGCTCGCGCCGCCTTTGTGCTGCAGCGAGGGCGAGATCGACCTGATCGTGTCGCGGCTGCGCCAGACGCTCGACGATATGCTGGCGCTGCCTGAGGTGCAGGCCGCGCTGGCGACCGCCAAGGCGGCGTGATCCTTGCTTTGCGCGCGGCGGCGAACCGTCTAGGTTCGCTAGCCCGTCGCGACGCATCCGCGCGTCGCGCGGCAGGCGTTGGGGTGAGGCTTTCGTCGTGACACCGGGCGTGCGGCTCGACCGCATCGACATGAAAATCCTGATCGAGCTGCAGAACAACGCCAGGATGACGAACGTCACCCTGGCGGATGCGGTCGGTCTGTCGCCGAGCCCCTGCCTGCTGCGGGTCAAGCGGCTCGAACAGGCCGGGTTCATCTCGGGCTATGCCGCGACGATCAACCTGCCGAAGCTCGGGGAGACGATCACCGTCTTCACCGAGGTCACGCTGGCTGATCACACTAAGGAGTACTTCATCCGCTTCGAGACGGCGCTGCGCCGGGTCGACGAGGTGGTGGAGTGCCATATGGTCAGCGGCGGCTACGACTATCTCGTCAAGTTCGTGACGCGCGGCCTGACCCATTACCAGTCGCTGATCGAGACGCTGCTCGACCGCAATATCGGCATCTCCAAATATTTCAGCTATGTCGTGATCAAGTCGCCGATCCAGAAGCCGGGCTATCCGCTGCCGGTGCTGTTCGACGTCTGAAACCGTCCCGAAACTCTACTGCGGCGGCCGTCTGACGAGGCTTTCTGCGCTTCCGGTGCTCACGGACGGATGTCCGCTGCGCTCCGGTTCTCGAAAACCACGCCAGCCGACACGCCGAAGCGAGTTTCGAGACGGTTTCTGGCGCGCTTTCAGCCCAACGCCTGCGTCGCCAAGCCGAACGTCCGGGCCGCGCCGCTGGGTGCGTGATGGCGCCCGCGGATCATCGGCGTGACCGAATCGTAGATGGTCATGCCGCAGGATTCGAGGAAGGCGCCGAAGCGGCCCTGTTCCTGGGCGGTATCGACCCGCAGGAAATTGCCCTGATGCGTCTCGACATGGGGCGCGACGAGCGCAATCGCCATCTCGTCATCCTCCGCCACGATCGGCCCGACGACATGGCCGCGGCCGAAGGGCCGGCAGAGGGCGAAGCCAACGATCTCGCCGTTGCGCTCCACGACCGTGCCGACCGATGGCTGCATCAACGCCGCGATGACGCGGTCGCGATCGGCGCCATAGGCCTCGGCGTCGAGGCGCGTGATCGCGGCGAGATCGGCCGCGACAGAGCGTCTCAAGCCTGGGATCGTCGGCGTGGGGCCGGGTAACGCGACCGTTCGCCCCTGATGCTGGAAGATCCGGCCGATCGGCTCGAAGCCGAGCGAGCGGTAGAGCCGATAGCCGGCCTTGGTCGCGCTGAGGCGCAGGTCGCGATCGCCGGATTGCTCGAATATCCTCTCCATCAGTTCGCGGCCGGCGCCCTGCGCCTGCAGGCGCGGCGAGGTGATGACCATGCCCACCGTCGCGAATCTGTCGCCGAACGGCCACCACATCGCCGAACCTAGCGCGCGGCCGATCGTGTCGCAGGCGACGAAGCCCTGACCGACGCTCATCACGAGCCGCCAATCCTCCGGCCGATGCGGCCAGCCGACGCCGATCGACAACTGGTGCATCTGGTCTACATCGGCTTCGGCCATCGGCCGAATGTCGAGCTCGTAGCCAAGCCGGCGCTTTGCCGTTCTGTAAGCCAAGGCGTCGGGCCTCACGCGGGAATGGCCGCGACTATAGGGCCCGCTTCCCCTTTCGAGAATAGCATAATTCATACAATACATGGGCTTAGGATCATGCAGGCTGCACGGTTGAGCCCCTGCTATGCTTCGGTCTTTCTTGGCCGGGCAGCGGCGAACCGAGTCCGTTTCCCTGATCCATCCGCCCGAGGCCAACCTGCGATGAAGCTCGAACCCTATTGGCTGGCCTCTGCGCCGCGTTTCAGCTCAGCCTCGCCGGAGCCGGTCGCGGGCAAGGTCGATGTCGCGATCGTCGGCGGCGGTTTCACAGGCCTCTCCGCGGCGCTGGCGCTGGCGAAGGCCGGGGCGAGCGTCGCCGTCCTGGAAGCCGGACGCGTCGTCGGCGAGGCCTCGGGCCGCAATGGCGGGCATTGCAACAACGGTCTCGCGCATGACCTCGGCGGGCTCGCGGCGAGCCTCGGCATAGAGCGCGCCAGCGCGCTCTATCGCGCCTTCGATGCCGGCGTCGACACGGTCGAGGCGCTGGTCGCGCGCGAGGGGATCGATTGCGACTTCACCCGCAC
>DATDBB010000530.1:0-13300 GCA_036525085.1 Allobosea sp. | reverse complement strand
GGTGAAGGCCGGCGTGCTCTATTCGGCGCTGCCGATCGCCGCCAACGTCTTCGTGCTCGCCGAACGCGCCGGAGGCGATGCGCGCGTCATCGCGCTCGCCGTCGTCGCTTCGACCGCGCTGGCGGCGCTGAGCTTCCCCATCGCCGGCTGGCTCGTGACGCTCTGGGCCGGCGGCTGAGCGACGAAACCGGAGTCCTTCTGCATGACCGCCTATGCCGCGCTTTCCGCCCATTTCGGCCGCGCCTCCGCGCTCGGCAACGCCATCGGCATCCTGCAATGGGACAACGACGTGATGATGCCCAAGGGCGCCGCCGGGACGCGGGCGGAGAGCATGGCGCTGCTGCGGGTGATGCATCACGGCATGACCACCGACGCCCGCGTCGGCGACTGGCTGTCGGAAGCCGATGCGGATGACGGGCTCGGCCCCTGGGAGCGGGCCAACCTGCGCGAGATCCGCAGGCTCTGGACCGTCGAGACCGCGCTGCCGCCCGACCTCGTCGAGGCGTCGAGCAAGGCGATCTCGGCCTGCGAGATGCGCTGGCGGCAGGCCCGCGCCGAGGCCGATTTCGCCGGTCTCCTGCCCTATCTCGCGCAGGTGCTGACGATCCAGCGCGAGATCGGCCTGGCCAAGGGCGAGAAGCTCGGCCTCTCCCCCTATGATGCCCTGCTCAACGATTACGAGCCGGGCGGGCGCTCCGCCAAGATCGACGCGCTGTTCGACGATCTCGCCGGTTTCCTGCCGGGCTTCCTGCAGGAGGTGCTGGCCGTGCAGGACAAGCGCCCGCAAGTGGCCGATCCGCAGGGGCCCTTCGCGATCGAGAAACAGCGGGCGCTGGGCCTGCGCATGATGGCGGCGCTGGGCTACGATTTCGAACGCGGGCGGCTCGACGTTTCGACCCATCCCTTCTGCGGCGGGGCCGACAACGATGTCCGCATCACCACGCGCTATGACGAGGGCGATTTCGCCAAGGCGCTGATGGGCGTGCTGCACGAGACCGGCCACGCGCTCTACGAGCAGGGCCGGCCGCAGGGCTTCCTGAACCAACCCGTCGGCGCCGCGCGCGGCATGAGCCTGCATGAGAGCCAGTCGCTGCTGATGGAGATGCAGGCCTGCCGCAGCCACGAGTTCATTTCCTTCGCCGCGCCGCTGATGCGCGAGAGCTTCGGAGGCTCGGGGCCCGCCTGGGAGACGGATGCGCTGTGGCGACGCTACACCAAGGTCGAGCCCGGCTTCATCCGCGTCGATGCCGACGAGGTGACCTACCCCGCCCATGTCATCCTGCGCTACCGGCTCGAAAAGGCGCTGATCGCCGACGCGATGCCGCTTTCGGAGCTGCCGGCGGCCTGGAACGCCGGCATGCGCGAGTTGCTCGGCGTCTCCGTGCCGGATGATCGCCTCGGCTGCCTGCAGGACGTGCACTGGCCGAGCGGCGGCTGGGGCTATTTCCCGACCTATACGCTCGGCGCGATGACGGCGGCGCAGATCTTCGACGCCGCCTGCCGCGCCGTGCCCGACATCCTGCCGGCGATTGGCCGCGGTGACTTCGCCCCCCTGCTCGGCTGGCTGCGCACGAATATCCACAGCCAGGGCTCGCTGCTGGAGACCGACGCCCTGCTGACGCAGGCGACCGGGCGGCCGCTCGATGCCAGCGTGTTCAAGGCGCATCTGCGCCGGAGATATGTCGGCGAGGGTTGAAGGTCGGGGCGATTCGCGCGGCCCCATCCTGCACTCTGTTCCTCCCTACGCAGAGAACGCTGGCACGCTCGGAAACACCACTGTCATCCGGACAAGCCGCAAAGCGGCGCAGCTCCGGGATCCATCGTAACGCTCCGGAGCCCTCCGATGGATCCCGGGACTTCGCTACGCGAAGCCCAGGATGGCGGCGCGTTTCCGAACCTCAACGGCATGCGCTGAGCGTTCTTTTGCTCGCGTAGTCGGCTGTCAAATCAGCTCGCCGCCCACAGCTACAGAGCAGAAATTTACCGGCTGTTAACCATACCGGCTTAGACAGAATCAACCGAAAATTCATCAAGATGACCAACGTGTTAACGCAATCTCGGCCTATTCGCCTCAAGGGGCGGAGCTTCCTTGCGATCTCGCTGACGCCCGAGCTGCCCTTCGAGGATTGGCTGGCGCGTCTCGACGATCTGGCGTCCCGTTCGACGGGATTCTTCATGCGGCGGCCGGTCGTGCTCGACGTCACCGGGCTGGAGATCGACCGCGCGCAGCTGCGCGATCTGGTCGACAGGCTCGGCGAGCGCCATGTCCGGATCATGGGCATCGAAGGCGCGCGCCCCTCGCTGCTCGACACGGATCTGCCGCCGGCGATGTCCGACGGACGCCCCGCCTCGGATTTCGAGGCGCCGGCGCCGGCCGAGATCGCGGGCGCCAAGCCCGCCGTCAGCGAGACGGTCACGACCCCTGCGCCGCAGCCCGCCAAGGCCGCGCCTTCGATCGTCGTGACGGAGCCGGTGCGCTCGGGCCAGTCGCTGATCTTCACCGAAGGCGACGTGACGATCCTCGGCTCGGTCGCCTCGGGTGCCGAGGTCATCGCCGGCGGCTCGATCCACATCTACGGCACGCTGCGCGGGCGGGCCATGGCCGGTACGATGGGCAACGCCGCGGCGCGCATCTTCTGCCGCAAGCTCGAAGCCGAGCTGATCGCCATCGACGGCTACTACAAGACGGCCGAGGACCTGGAGCCCGGCCTGCACGGCAAGGCCGTCCAGTTCTGGCTGGAAGGCGAAACCTTCAAGACCGCATCACTCGCCTGATCTGACGGCGCGTCCATCCACACGGGAGAGATCAATGGGCAAGGTCATCGTAGTTACGTCAGGCAAAGGCGGTGTCGGGAAGACGACGTCATCGGCCGCATTGGGGGCCGCGCTTGCGCAGAACGGCGACAAGGTCGTGGTGGTGGATTTCGATGTCGGCCTGCGCAACCTCGACCTGATCATGGGTGCGGAAAGACGGGTGGTCTACGACCTCGTCAACGTGATCCAGGGCGAGGCCAAGCTGACGCAGGCTCTGATCCGCGACAAACGAGTCGAGAGCCTCTATCTGCTGCCGGCCTCGCAGACGCGCGACAAGGACAACCTGACGGCCGAGGGCGTCGCGGCGGTCATCGGCGCGCTCAAGCAATCCTTCGACTGGGTGATCTGCGACAGCCCGGCCGGCATCGAGCGCGGCGCAACGCTCGCCATGCGCCATGCCGACGTCGCCATCGTCGTGACCAACCCGGAAGTCTCCTCGGTGCGCGACTCGGACCGCATCATCGGCCTGCTCGATTCCAAGACGCTCAAGGCCGAGCAAGGCGAGCGCATGGAGAAACATCTGCTGCTGACCCGCTACGACCCCGCCCGCGCCGAGCGCGGCGACATGCTCAAGGTCGACGACGTCCTGGAAATCCTGTCGATCCCGCTGCTGGGCATCGTTCCGGAGAGCATGGACGTGCTGCGCGCCTCCAATCTCGGCTCGCCGGTCACGCTGGCGGACGCGCGCAGCGCACCGGCCGTCGCCTATTTCGACGCCGCGCGCCGGCTGCGGGGCGAGAACCTGCCCGTCACCATCCCGGGCGAGAAGCGCAGCTTCTTCGGCAAGATGTTCGGAAGGAAAGCGGCATGAAACTGCTTCGCTTCTTCTCCAGGAACCAGTCGGCCCCGGCCGCGCGCGAGCGCCTGCAGGTCCTGCTCGCGCATGAGCGTGCCTCGGTCGGCGATTCAGACCTCGTCACCAAGCTGCGCGACGAAATCCTGCGCGCCATCTCCAAGCACATGCAGGTCGACGACGAGAAGGTCAGCGTCCGGATGGAACGCGGCGCCAAAGTCTCGACGCTGGCCGTCGACATCGAGATCCCGTTCGACGCGGGCAAGAAGGCGGCCTGAGGGCCGCCTTCTCCTTTTGAGCGCCGCTCACGCGGCGTCGCAGCTTTCTCTGCCGAGCAGCTTCAGCGTCGTCTTGCGCTGGATCTTGTCGTCCTTGGCGAAGAGCTCCGCCAGCCAGTCGACGAAGACGCGGACCTTGTTCGAGAGGTGGCGGTTCGGCGGGTAGACGATGTGCAGGGGCTTGGGCGCCGAGCACCAGCTCGTCAGCAGCGGCACGAGGCGGCCCGCCGCAATATGCTCCTGCACCATGAAGGTCGGCGCCTGGATGACGCCAAGGCCGGCGAGAGCGGCGGCGACATAGCCCGCGCCTTCGTTGAATGAAACGATGTAGTCGCTCTTCACCTCGATGCTCTCGCCCTCGCCGACATAGGTGAACGGCATGACGCGGCTGGCGCCGGCATAGCGGTAGCCAACGATGAAATGCCCATTCTCCAGATCCGACGGATGCAGCGGCATGCCATGACGCGCGATATAGTCGGGCGTGGCGCAGGTCACCATGTACATCTCACCGATGCGCCGCGCGATCAGGCTCTGGTCCCCGATTTCGCCGGCGCGCAGGGCGCAATCGACATTCTCGCCGAGCAAATCGGTCGGCCGGTCGCTGAGGCCGAGATCGATCTGGATATCGGGATAGCGCGCATTGAACTCCGGCAAGGCCGGTATGATCACCGCAACCGCGAGCGAGGCGCTGCTTTCAACGCGCAGCCGCCCGCTCGGGCGCGCCTGCGACAGGGCCATGCTGGCGTCGAGTTCGTCGATCTCGCCGAGTACGCGCAGCGCCCGTTCGTAATAGGCGGCGCCGTCCATGGTCACGGTGACGCGCCGCGTCGTCCGGTTCAGCAGCTTGGCGCGCAGATGCGCCTCGAGCTGCTGGATCTGCTTGGTGACGGTCGGCTTGGGCATGTCGAGCAGATCGGCGGCGCGGGTGAAGGTGCCGGCTTCGACCACCCTGACGAAGGCGCGCATGGCGTTAAGCTGATCCATTCCGCCTCCCCTCAAGCCTAGCGCCAGCTCGCTATTATTTCTCTGAGGAAATAATGAATGAGCGAAAGAGCCATTTATTGCTCCATGAGTATCACTTAAATCACGCTGCACCGCAACACCACAGGCCGCGCCATGCTCGCCACGTCGATCCAGCCCTATCGTAGCCCCCGCGCCGTCTTCTGGCGGCAGGAGACGATCGCGGCTGGTTCGGCTTCCCTGGCAGCGCGGCTCTATGCGCCGGCCGAGATCGCGGCCGAGGCCGGGCTCGTGCTCCACCTGCATGGCGGCGCGTTCACAGGCGGTTCGCTGGAAGAGGGCGAGGCCGTGGCGACGATGCTGGCCGAGGCCGGATCGGTCGTGCTCTCGCTCGACTACCCGCTGGCCCCCGCGCATCGTTTTCCCGAGGCGCTGGAGGCCGCATATGGGGCTCTCGTCGCGATCGGCAAGAGCCGGGCCCGCTGGGCGGCGAAGCAGGCGCCGCTCTATGTCGCGGGCGAGGAGGCCGGCGGCAATCTCGCCGCCGCGCTCGCCCTGATGGCGCGCGACCGGCGCGGGCCGGCGCTCGCCGGGCAGATCCTGCTGTCGCCGATGCTCGACCCCTGCCTCGGCACCTGCTCGCTCAGGCAAGCCGAAGCCGGGCCTGTCGGCTGCCAATGGGCCGATGGCTGGGCCGATTACCTCGGCTCGCCGGACAAGGCCGCGCACCCCTACGCCGCCCCGGTCAATGCCTCGCGGCTCGCCGGCCTGCCGCCGGCCCTGCTGATCTCGGCCGATGACGACCCGATGCGCGACGAAGCGGCGAGCTATGCGGCGCGTCTGCGCGATGCCGGCGTCCTGGTCCGCCACCATGTCCGTCCCGGCGCGAGCCACTGGCCGGCGGCCTATGCCGACGCGCCGCAGAACGGCTCCTGCCTCTGCCTGGCATGCGACCATGTCAGTGAGTTCTATGCCCTGACCGCACCTCCCTAGGCGCGCGGCTTTCGCGCGCCCCGCCTTCTGATTTCTCTCTCATCCAAGGAACGAACCCATGTTTCAGGGAACGCATCGTCGTGGCCTATTGGGCGGCGGCCTCGCCGCCGGCGCCTCTCTCGCCACGCTCGCCCTCGCCTTCAACCTGTTCGGCGGACACGCCCAGGGCGATACCCCTGCCCCGGCGGCGCCGGCTGCGACGCCGGTCTCGGTCGCGACGGTCGAGCAGCACGAGATCGTCAACTGGGCCGAGTTCTCCGGCCGGCTCGAGGCGATCGAGCGCGTCGAACTGCGCTCGCGCGTTTCGGGCGTGATCGAGGCCGTGCATTTCCGCGAAGGCGGGCTCGTGCGTCAGGGCGACCTGCTGATCAGCATCGACCAGGCGCCCTATCTCGCCGAATTCGAGCGGGCGCAGGCGAATGTCCTGGCAGCCGAGGCGCGCGTCGCGCTGGCAGCCGGCGAGAACGAGCGCGGACAGCAATTGATGGCGAGCCGCAACGTCTCCCAGCGCGAGCTCGACACCCGCTACAATGCGCTGCGCGAAGCCCAGGCCAATCTGCGCGCGGCGGAGGCCGCCCAGCGCACGGCCCGGCTCAACCTGGACTATACCCAGATCCGCGCGCCGATCGGCGGGCGCATCGGCCGGCTCGGCGTCACCGTCGGCAATCTCGTCGCCGCCGGCGCCTCGGCCCCGCTACTGACGACGCTGGTCTCGGTCGATCCCGTCTATGCCTCGTTCGACGCCGACGAGCGCACCGTGCTCGACGCGCTGGCGAGCCTGCCGGGCAGCGAGCGCGCGCTCGACCGCATCCCGGTCCGGCTGACGACCGCGACGAGCGAGGCCGGGACTTTCACCGGCAAGCTGCATTTCGTCGACAACGGCGTCGATGCCGCCAGCGGCACGGTGCGCGTTCGTGCGCTCCTCGACAATCCCGACGGCAAGCTGCTGCCGGGCCAGTTCGTGCGCGTTCAGATGGGCCAGGCGCGGGCCGAGCAGAGCCTAGTCATCAACGAGCGCGCCGTCGGCACCGACCAGAACAAGAAGTTCGTCTTCGTGGTCGGCGACGACAACAAGGCGCTCTGGCGCGAGGTGACGCTGGGCGCCACGAATGAGGGCCTGCGCGTCGTCACCTCCGGCCTGAAGGCGGGCGAGCGCATCGTCGTCAACGGCCTGCAGCGCATCCGCCCCGGCGCGACCGTCGCGCCGGAAGCCGTGCCGATGGCCGAGAAGGCCGAACTGAAGCGCGGGCCGGCAAAGACCGAACTCGCGCAACGCTGACTGTCCCAAAACCCTCGACGTCATCCGGGGCGACCGGAGGGAGATCCGGGATCCATTCCGGAACGGTTCCGGCATGGATCCCGGATCTCCGCTTCGCTGCGTCCGGGATGACGTGCGCTTTATGAATTCACATCCGCTCCAAAGGGGGGCGTGCCATGAACCTGTCCAAGTTCTTCATCGACCGGCCGATCTTCGCCGGCGTTCTCTCCGTCCTGATCTTCCTCGCCGGGCTGATCTCGCTGCGCATCCTGCCGATCTCGGAATATCCCGAGGTCGTGCCGCCGACCGTGGTGGTGCGGGCGCAATATCCCGGCGCGAATCCGCGCGTCATCGCCGAGACCGTGGCGACGCCGATCGAGGAGCAGATCAACGGCGTCGAGGGCATGCTCTACATGTCGAGCCAGGCGACGACCGATGGCGTGATGACGCTGAACGTCACCTTCAAGCTCGGCACCGACCCGGACAAGGCCCAGCAGCTCGTGCAGAACCGGGTCAGCCAGGCGGAACCGCGCCTGCCGGAGGAGGTGCGCCGTCTCGGCGTCACCACCATCAAGAGCTCGCCGGATTTGACGATGGTGGTGCACATCACCTCGCCGAACGGCCGCTACGACATGACCTATCTGCGCAACTACGCCGTCCTCAACGTCAAGGACCGGCTGGCGCGCATCGACGGCGTCGGCCAGGTCCAGCTCTTCGGCTCGGGCGACTATTCGATGCGCGTCTGGCTCGACCCGCAGAGGGTCGCCGAGCACGGCCTTTCGCCCTCCGACATCGTGCGCGAGATCCGGGCCCAGAACGTCCAGGCCGCGGCCGGCGTGATCGGCGCCTCGCCGAGCGGGCCGGGGCTCGACCTGCAGCTTTCGGTCAACGCTCAGGGCCGTCTCGCGAACGAGGAGGAATTCGGCGACATCATCGTCAAGACCGTCGCCAGCGGCGCCGTGATCCGCCTCAAGGACGTCGCCCGCATCGAACTCGGCGCCGCCGAATATGCGCTGCGCTCGCTGCTCAACGGCAAGTCGGCGGTGGCGGTGCCGGTCTTCCAGGCGCCGAATTCGAATGCGATCGCCATCGCCGACCAGGTCCAGGCGACCATGCGCGAGATCAAGCAGAACATGCCGGAAGGCGTGGACTACGCGATCGTCTACGACACCACCCAGTTCGTGCGCGCCTCGATCAAGGCGGTGATCACGACGCTGCTCGAGGCGATCGCGCTGGTCGTGCTCGTCGTCATCGTCTTCCTGCAGACCTGGCGTGCCTCGATCATCCCGCTCGTCGCCGTTCCGGTCTCGGTCGTCGGCACCTTCGCGGTGATGTATCTCTTCGGATTCTCGATCAACGCGCTCTCGCTGTTCGGCCTCGTGCTGGCGATCGGCATCGTCGTCGACGACGCGATCGTCGTGGTCGAGAATGTCGAGCGCAACATCGAGCATGGTCTGGAGCCGCGCGAGGCGACCTACAAGGCGATGCGCGAGGTTTCCGGCCCGATCATCGCGATCGCGCTCGTGCTCGTCGCGGTGTTCGTGCCGCTCGCCTTCATCTCGGGCCTGACCGGCCAGTTCTACCGGCAGTTCGCGCTGACCATCGCGATCTCGACCGTCATCTCGGCGATCAACTCGCTGACGCTGTCGCCGGCGCTCGCGGCGCTGCTGCTGAAGGGCCACCACGCCCCCAAGGACGCGCTGACGCGCTTCATGGACCGGGTCTTCGGCTGGTTCTTCCGCGGCTTCAACCGCTTCTTCAGTCGCTCTTCGGAGGCCTATGGCGGTGGCGTGCGCCGCATCCTCGGCCGCAAGACGGTGATGATGGTGCTCTATGTCGGCCTCGTCGCGCTGACCGGCGTGCTGTTCAAGACCGTGCCGTCCGGCTTCGTTCCGGGCCAGGACAAGCAGTATCTCGTCGGCTTCGCGCAGCTGCCCGATGCGGCGACGCTCGACCGGACCGAGGACGTGATCCGCCGCATGGACGAGATCGCCCTGAAGCATCCCGGCGTCGAGAACGCGATCTCGTTCCCCGGCCTGTCGATCAACGGCTTCACCAACTCGTCCAATGCCGGCATCGTCTTCGTCGGCTTGAAGCCCTTCGACCAGCGCAAGGACCCCTCGCTCTCCGGCAACGCCATCGCCATGCAGCTCAACAAGGAGTTCGCCGGCGTCAAGGACGCGTTCATCGCGATGTTCCCGCCGCCGCCGGTGCAGGGGCTCGGCACGATCGGCGGCTTCAAGCTGCAGATCGAGGACCGGGCCGGCCTCGGCTACAAGGCGCTCGACGAGGCGACCAAGGCCTTCATGGCCAAGGCAGCGACCGCGCCCGAGATCGCCGGCATGTTCTCGAGCTTCCAGGTCAACGTGCCGCAGCTCTATGCCGATATCGACCGCACCAAGGCGCGCCAGCTCGGCGTGCCCGTGACGGACGTCTTCGAGACGCTGCAGATCTATCTCGGCTCGTCCTATGTGAACGACTTCAACAAGTTTGGCCGCACCTACACGGTGCGCGTCCAGGCCGATGCGCCCTTCCGCGCCTATCAGGAGGATATCGGCAAGCTGAAGGTTCGCTCGAACTCGGGCGAGATGGTGCCGCTCTCGGCCGTGCTCAACGTGCGCAGCGATTCCGGTCCCGAACGGGCGATGCGCTATAACGGATTCCTCAGCGCCGACATCAATGCCGGCCCTGCCCCGGGCTATTCCTCGGGCCAGGCGCAGGATGCCGTGACGCGGATCGCCGCGGAGACGCTGCCGAAGGGCTTCGCCTTCGAGTGGACCGAGCTGACCTATCAGGAGATCCTCGCCGGCAACTCCGCCATGCTGGTGTTCCCGATCGCGATCCTGCTCGTCTTCCTCGTTCTGGCGGCCCAATATGAGAGCCTGACGCTGCCGATCGCGATCATCATGATCATCCCGATGGGGCTGCTCGCGGCGATGGCCGGCGTCTGGTACTCGGGCGGCGACAACAACGTCTTCACCCAAATCGGCCTGGTGGTTCTGGTTGGCTTGTCGGCGAAGAACGCGATCCTGATCGTCGAATTTGCGCGCGAGCTGGAATTCGAGGGCAGGACGCCGGTCGAGGCCGCGATCGAGGCGAGCCGGCTGCGGCTGCGGCCGATCCTGATGACCTCGCTCGCCTTCATCATGGGCGTGGTGCCGCTGGTGCTCTCGACCGGGGCCGGCGCCGAGATGCGGCAGGCGATGGGCATCGCGGTCTTCGCCGGCATGATCGGCGTCACCGCCTTCGGCATCTTCCTGACGCCGGTCTTCTACGTGCTGATGCGCAAGCTCACCGGCAACAAGCCGCTGAAGCAGCATGGCGTGGAGGCGGAACCGAAGCCTATGGCGAAGGCGGCTTGAGGCCGCCCGCCTACAGATGAAACGCCGTCATCCTGGGCGACCAAAGGTCGTCCCGGGATCCATCGGAGGGCTCGGCACTCTACGATGGATCCCGGGACTTCGCTTCGCGAAGCCCAGGATGACGGCGTGTTTTGGAGAGTCTAACTCAGGATCGAGCGGAGCTTACCGCTCGATCATCTTGTTCCAGCGGCTGTTCCATTCGGGGCGCTTGGCGTTGATCGCGTCCCAATCCAGCACCACCGCCGACTTCATGTTGGCGTGGAAGGTCTCGAGCTTCTTCTCGGTTTCCGGCGTCGTCGCCTTCGACTTGGTGTTCGAGGGCACGATGTTGCCGGTGGCGAGCGCCTTCGACTGGGCGTCGGCCGAGAGCAGATAGGCGGCGAGCTTCTGGGCCAGTTCCGGCTCCGAATTGTTGGCGATGACGCATTGCGCCACCATCAGCACGACCGAACCTTCCTTGGGCTGGGCGTATTCGACCGGGATGCCCTTCTCCTTGAGGGTCGAGACGCCGGTCGGGGTCAGCGGGAAGATCGCGGCCTCGCCGGTCTGGACCATCTCGGAGATCTTGGCCGAGTTCGGGATGAACTCGATGACGTTCTTGCCGATGGTGTCGCGGAACTTGCTAAAGCCCGGCTCGACATTGCTCTCGGTGCCGCCCTGGATGCGGTTGAACATCAGGAAGGCGTGCAGGCCGAAGGACGAGGCCGAGGCCGACTGGAACACGACCTTGTCCTTGAACTTGGGATCGGCCAGGTCCATCCAGGAGGTCGGGGCGGCCCAGCCCTTCTCGTCGAACATCTTCTTGTTGTAGGCGAGCCCGGTCATGCCCATGTCGATGCCGACCGCCATGTCGCCCTTCATGCGGGCGCCCTTGTCGAGTTCGGCGAGTTCCGGGCCGTCCTTCAGCTTCTCGCAGAGCCCGGCGCCGACGGCGCGGACCATGACGCCGTCATCGAGGAACATGACGTGCATCTGCGGCTTGTCCTTGGCCGCGGTCGCCTTGGCGAGGATGTCCGAGGAGGTGCCGGGCACGACGACGACCTTGACGTTGTTGGCCTTCTCGAACTCCGGGAAGACGCCTTGCGTGAAGGTCTTCTCGAAGTTGCCGCCGTTCATGCCGACATAGAGCGTCTTGGTCTGGGCGTAGGCGGCGCTTCCGGCGACGAGCGCGAGCGTGGCTGCGGCCGTGCCGAGCGCGATGCGACGATTGATCATGAGAGGTCTCCCCTGCGTTGCGGCTCTGAAGGGCGATCCGCACCCGAGCCGTCGGCTGTGCGGTCGCTGGTCGATGAGGGTTTTCTGAAGCGTGCGATCGAGAAGGCCTCGATCGGCGTCGAGGTCGTGCCGTCGCGGACGAGTTCGGCCAGAACCTCGCCGACGCCGGGCGCGATCTGGAAGCCCGCGCCGGTGAAGCCGAAGGCGTGGAACAGGCCGGGCGTCGTGCCGCTCGGGCCGATGACCGGGTTGCGGTCGGGCATCGCGGCCTCGGTGCCGGTCCAGAAGCGGATCGCCTGGGCGTGGCGCATCGCCGGGAACAGCTCCGCGGCCTTGTTCATAATGGCGAGCGCGCCCTCGCCCGTCGGCCGTGAATAGTCCGTATCCGCCAGCGGCAGGCCGCGCTCGCCGCCGACGACGCAGTTCCCGCGCTCGACCTGGCGGGCATAGATGCCGCCGCCCTCCATGCCGGTGTTGACGGTCATGATCGGGGCCAGCGGCTCGGTGACCACCATCGAGGGATAGATCCGGCTGACCGGAACCGGCTCGCCGAAGCTCTCCGCGAAGGGGCCGGCCCAGGCGCCTGCGCTGTTGATCAGCGCGGCGGCACGAACAGCCACGCCCTCGCCTGCCTCGAGCGCGAAGCCCGCGCCGTTACGGGTCGCTGATGTCACGGGCGTGTTCTCCAGAACATGCGCGCCGGCGCGGCGCGCGGCACTGGCAAAGCCGGCCGCGACGAGGCGCGGATTGGCGTGGCCGTCCCCCGCGCAAAGCGAGGCGCCTGTGACGGTCCCTGCGATCCAGGGGAAGCGCTGGCGCAGATCGTTATGCCCGACCAGTTCGAGATCGAGGCCCTGATCCGCGACATCAGCGGCATAGGCTTCGAGCGAGGCCATGTCGGCCTCGCCGCGGGCGAGCTTGAGATGGCCCGAGCGCTGGAACTCGCCGTCAATGCCGATCAGGGCCTTGAGACGAGGCCAGATCGCATGGGCGCGCTGCGACAGCGGCAATTGTGCGCGCGGCCGGCCCTGCCGGCGGACGCCGCCATAGTTCACGCCGCTCGCCTGCGCGCCGCAGAAGCCCTTGTCGAGCATCGCGACGCTCATTCCCATGCCGCGCAAGGCGAGCGCGGCAGAGGCGCCGACGAGCCCGCCGCCGATGATCGCGACGTCGACATCGAGGTGCGCGCTCATGGCACGGTCTCCGTCTCACGCTCAGCCGGCTTCAGCACCAGGGGCACCGGCTTGAGCGGCGCCTGGGCGCGCAGCCGCCCGACGCTCTCGATGTCACGGCCGGTCTGCGCCGCAAGCAATTCCGCCGCCGCAGCCCCGCAAATGCGGCCCTGGCAGCGGCCCATGCCGACACGGCTGACCGCCTTCAGCCGGTTGATCTCGACGATGTCGAAACGCTCGATCGCCTCGCGCGCGTCACCCGTGCTGATCTCCTCGCAGCGGCAGAGCAGCGTGTCGTCGGCCATGGCGGCCGCCCAATGCGCGGGGAAAGGAAAGGCCGCCTCCAGGACGTCGCGGAAGCGGTCGATGCGGGCAAGCTCTCGCTCCAGCCGGGCGACGCGCTCCAGCGAATGCGGCAGGCCGCGATCCTCGCAGAGCGCCAGCGCCGCCCGCTC
>DATDBB010000529.1:0-23239 GCA_036525085.1 Allobosea sp. | reverse complement strand
CTACCTCATCAGCGACGGCGTTTCCGTCGGCTCGGTCTTCTACAAAGCCAAGTCGTCGCACCTCTCGGATGGCACGAACCAGCCGCCGAATGCGACCTATTGGGACCAGATTGCAGACTTCACGCCGCTGGCGATCGGCGCCAACAGCGTCGGGACCGTAGCGTTGCAGGACGGTGCGGTTACAGAGCCCAAACTCGGCTCGCTCGCGGTCACGACGACGAAGCTCGCGGCGGATGCGGTCACCACGGCGAAGATCCTCGATGCGAACGTCACGACGGCGAAGCTCGCAGACGACGCCGTCACCAACGCCAAGCTCGCCAACATGGCGGCGAACACGATCAAGGGAAGTGTCTTGGGTGGTGATCCCGCTGACCTGACGGCCGCGAATATCCGCACGATCACGGGGCAAAAGTGGGCTCTGGTCGCGTATGAGGAACTCGTGGCTCCTAGCACGAAATTCACCGATATCACGCTTGGAAGCTATCGGTTGCTGCGGTTTACTGCCGTCGTGCGACCGAACGCGGCGGCATCCGCCGACTTCAACGTCCTCTGGCTTTTGAGCACTGATGGCGGAGCGACGTTCCCGACAGGCGCGACGGACTACGCCAATCAGAGCGATACCGGCGCGGGCGGGTCGGCTGGCGCGGCCGAGAGCAACAACGCGGCGGGGTTGCTGACGTCAACCGTGTTGAAATCGACAGTTATACCCATACGTCTGTATGGCGAGTTTGACAAAGGCTCCGCGAACTACCGGGCGTCGATGGTGTCGAAGGCGTACTTCAGAAACGCGGCGACACAACAGATGTACGACGTCGGATCGAGCTACAGCACCCTTGGCGCGGCGACGCATCTGCGGATCTACGCCGGCGTCACCAACGCATTCGCCGCCGAAAGCTACATCGTGGTGGAGGGGCTGGCGTGATGACGGGCCAGGGCCGCTTCATGGTGTATCGCGCAAGATTGACGAGATGCTGCAGGGCGCCGCGCCCTAACGAGCCGCTATCAGCGCGAGGACGTGTGGGGGCATAACGGCTGAAATCAGCAGGAGCCCAATCGCGACGGCTGAGAACCATTTCGTGATGTTGAAAAGAGTCATCATGGAAATGACGAAGGCCAGCCCCCAAACGCTAAGAGCGGCGGGCTGGACAGAAAGCAGGATCGCCGAAACGAAAAAGAGAGAAACGGCTCGGGCCGCTCTGATCAGCAGCAGAGTGATTGGGGGAGCCGCCGTAACGAAGGCTTCTGCGACTTCGAGAACCCAGGCCTCTTCGGCACGAACGTTAGATTGCAAACTCATATCGCGTTCAGTTTCCTATTGTAGGTAAGCGACCACGACCAGAGGTCAACGCCCCCGCATGTTCGGCGGCGCGCAACGTAACCCGCCTTGTCCCGATGTTCAATCTGCCCGCTTTTCGGTGTGATGCCGGCCGGGACAGGCAGAATTTGACCTTGTTGTCGCCTTATGGGAAGATGAAACAGGCTCTAAAGGATACAAAATCCATGCGACCAGAAGCATCAATTCCGAGCGCGTGGACGGGCCAATGACCGGCAGCGGCCAACTGCACGAAGTCTCGTTGAAGATTGGAGAGTTGCTCGCGAAGGTCGAGACACTCAACGACACGCACGTTGCCGCGTCGGCCGACAGGGCGCGCATGCAGTCGAAGATGGACCTGGTGATGGCCGATGTCGGGCAACTCAAGAACGACGTCGCAGCGACCAAACTCGACATCTCCGAAATGAAACCGAGCGTCCAGCGCTACAACAGCGATCGCAGCAGGATCATGGGCGGTGTTGCCGTCGTCGGGAGCATCTTCGGGGCCGCGGCCAGTTTCGGGCTCGCCTGGCTGAAGAAGGTTTTCGACGTCTGATGCCGGCTCCCGTCACGCCAGACGAAACGCTCCGCGCGACGGTCGCGGCATATGAGACCAACGGCCGCAACCAGGTCGCAACGGCGTCGGCGCTCAAGATGTCCCGCGGCGGTCTCCAGGCGCAGCTCCGCAGGGCCGCCGAGCGCAACATCACAGCAGTCGCTCCCGAAATCGCCGAGGCCGCTGCCGCCGGCGGGATCAGCGATCCGCGAAATCTCAGCCATTTCTGGAAGATTGCGAAGGACGAGGAGGGGAACGGCTATTCGCTCTTCGTCAAGAACCCGCAGACCGGCCAGAACATCCGGATCAACGACCTGGTGCGAGAGGCCATCCAGGAGGCCTCACCGAACCCGATCGATCTGCCAGAGCGCGAGGAGCCGGCCGGCGAGCACCTGCTGGTGATCGACCTTGCAGACGTCCATTTCCTCAAGCTCTGCGTCAAAGCGGAGACCGGCCACACATACGATCGGGCCGTCGCGCATCACCGTGTCGTCGAAGGCACCAAGGCGCTGCTGCGAATGGCGCGGCCGTGGGGCGTCGGCCGCATCCTGTTCGTCATGGGAAACGACATCCTGCATGTCGACGGGCCGCGGACGAGCACGACCAGCGGCACCTATCAGGACAGCGAGGGCACGATCTTCCAGGGGTTCAAGGACGCCGGCGCGGCGCTGGAGGCCGCCGTCAACGCGGCGTCAGGGCTCGCCGATGTCGACTTGATCCACTGCATGTCGAACCACGACTGGCTCATGGGATGGGCGCTGACGCAGACCGTCGCGGCCCGGCTCCTGACGAACACCCGTGTCCGCGCGACAGAGTACAACATCTCGGAGCGGCATCGGAAATATTACCGCTTCGAGAAGAACCTCTTCGGCCTCACCCATGGCGACGGCGCCAAGGAAGAAAAGCTGTATGGGTTGATGGTGGCCGAGGCGCGCGAGCACATCTCCGAGTGCCCGAACCTCTATTGGCTGCTCCACCACCTGCACCACAAGATCCGCAAGACCCGCGGTGAATTCGAGATCCTTCGCGAGAAGGATCACAACGGCATGACCGCGCACATCCGCGGGGCGCCACACCTCGAAGGGCACCACCTCAATATCGAGTATGTGCGCTCGCCGTCGCCGCCGGATGGCTGGCACGACCGCAACGGCTACGTCAATCGCCAGGCCGTCGAGTGCTTCATCTATCACCCGACGATCGGACAGCGCGCCCGCTTCACGGAGTGGTTCTGATGACCGCCGCTTCCGATACGCAAATCAACACGATCAAGCGTCTGATCGCGGTCAAGGCTGCGCAGAAGAGCCTGTATAGTTTCATGAAATTATTGCTCCCGGATGAGTTGGAGCCGGATAACCCTGATTTATCTGAGTATAAAGACACTGCCCACGGCCGTCTTCTTTGCGACATAGTAGAGAAGGTTGAATCGGGCGAGATGAAGCGCGTTGCCGTGTCGATCCCACCTCAGTCGGGAAAAACGTGGCACCTTTCTACTTACGGACTTGCTTGGATCGTTGGAAGAAACCCGCGCGCTAAACTTATAATTGCTACGTACAACGAGACCCGCGCGACGGAACTCGGCGAGGAGTTCCGTAAGATCGTGAACTCGCCGGCGTATCAGCAGTGCTTCCCTGGCACGGTCCTGGAGACAGGATCGCAGTCGAAGACCGCCATGGCGACGACGCGCGGCGGCAAGATTTTCTTCGTCGGCATCGGTGGCACGATCACCGGCCGCGGCGCCCATTATTTCTTCATCGACGATCCGATGAAGGGTGACGAGGACGCACAGAGTGATCTGTTCCGCGAGAAACTCTGGTCGTGGTTCTTCGCCGTTGCGTATTCCCGCGGCGGGAACAGGACGGCGATCGCGATCATCCACACCAGATGGTCCCAGGATGACCTGATCGGCCGACTCTGCGACGCGGACCACCCGGAGCGTAACAAGCGCTACGCCGGCCTGCGCGAGGATTGGCAGTATCTCAACATCCCCGGCGTCATCTATGACGCACCACTGGCGAAGAGCCTCGGACTTACGCTCAGCGTGCCGACCGACCCGCGCGTTATCGCGGCCTTCGGAACGAAGCCCGTCGTAGCCTTGTGGGAAGCCGACAAAAGCCTTTCCCACTATGTTCCGTGGAAACTCGCCGAACCCCGCACCTTCTCGGCGCTGGTCATGGGCAACCCGTCGGCGATCGACGGCGACTTCTTCCATCGCGAATGGATCGTCCCCTACGAGATCGAGGATCTGCCGCCGCGCGAGGAACTCGAGGTCTACGGGGCGTCGGACCATGCCGTCTCGACCAAGCAGGGCCGCGATTACACCGTGCTCGGCTGCGTCGGCGTCGACAAATACGACAACATCTGGATCCTGCCCGATCTCGTTTGGGACCGCATGCAGACCGACCGCACGGTCGAGGAAATCCTGCACAACATGCGGACGAACGACCCCGCCTACTGGTGGATGGAGTCGGAGCTGATCTCGAAGTCGTTCGGCCCGTTCCTGCAAAAGCGGATGGAGGAGGAGCGCGTCTACGTCCCGATCGACGCCGTGACGCCGGCGAAGGACAAGGCGCTTCGTGCGCGATCGATCCAGGGCCGCATGCAGATGAAGAAGGTGCGCTTCCCGCGCACGGCGCCATGGTTCGAGGACGCCAAGAGCCAGTTGCTCAAGTTCCCGGCCGGCGCGAACGACGACTTCGTCGACTGGCTCGCCCATATCGGCATGGGCCTCATGAAACAATACAAGCCGTCGCAATCGGGCGACAAATCTGCTACAAATAACGCTCCGACGGGCTCGATCGGCTGGCTCTTGAACCAGTCGAAGATCGAGAATGAGCGGCGGAAGCTGACAGCCAAGAGGGCGGCGGGATGGTAGACGACACCCTGGACATGAAGCCGGCGCCCGCCGCCTACGGCGCGATGGCGCCGAAAGAGCGTTCGGACGACGCCAAGCCCGAGGTCGATCCCGCTCGCGCCGCGCTCGTCGCGGAATGGCTGAAGCGCGCCAAGCGCGCCAAGAAGAAATGGGAGACGGCCTTCAAGCGCATGGACGAGTGCCAGCAGCTTGCGGCCGAGGGCGCAACGGAGGAGTGGGTCAAGGCCGGCAACTACGTCGTGCCCGTCATCGTCCGGCACATCAACCAGGCCGTCGCGCAGCTCTACGCCAAGAACCCGAAGGCCGTGGCGAAGCGCAAGAAGCGCATGATGTACACGCTTTGGGACGGCCGCTCGGACACGCTCCAGGCGGCGATGGAGGCCGCGAATCCGCAGCCACCGATGGACCCGATGACCGGGATGCCGCTCGCCGGCGGCCCGACGGACCCGATGACCGGCGCACCGCTCGCGCCCGAGCCGGATCCGAACGCGGTCGCGATGATCCAGGAGATCGCCGCCGTCCGCGAGCAGAACGACATGATCGACCGGATGGGGAAGACGCAAGAACTGCTGTGGGACTATTTCACCACCGAGCAGTCCGGCGGCTTCAAGCAGCAGGTCAAGGCCGCCATCAGGCGCACGAAGGTCAATTCGGTCTCCTGGTGCAAGCTGGTCTTCCAGCGCGAGCTTGAGGCGCGGCCGGAGATCGGCGCGCAGATCGACGACACCACGCAGCAGATCGCGCGGCTGGAGCAGCTCGGCCGCGAGGTTGAGGAGGGCGACACCAGCGAGGACAGTGCTCGCGTCGAGGAACTGCGACTGCTGCTCCAGCAGCTCCAGGGCAAGGAGTCCATCATCGTGCGCGAAGGGCCGGTTTTCGACTGGCCGCGCTCGAAGGACATGTACCCCGACGAGAAGTGCACGCACCTCAAGACGCTGTTCGGTGCGCAGGCACTGTTCCATGAGTTCATGTTGTCACCCGACGAGGTCGAGAGCATCTACGGTGTCGACGTCTGCGGCAATTACACCGAGTTCAAGGGCGACGACCGCGGCGATGACGAGAAGGGCGAGCGGCCCAAGACGAGCGCCGGCGACGAGACTGGCAAGGGGCGTGCGCGCGTCATCGAGGTGCAGGACAAGCGCAACGGCCAGTTCCTGACGATCTGCGAGGGCTATCCCGACTTCCTCAAGGAGCCGGCGGAGCCCGACGTCAAGATCGAGCGCTTCTTCACCGGCTTCCCCTTGGTCTTCAACGAGACGGAGAACGAGAAGGACATCTATCCGCCTTCCGACGTCTGGCTGATGCGCCATCTGCAGTTCGAGTACAACCGCAAGCGCGAGGCGCTGCGCGAGCATTGCATCGCGGCTGCGCCGAACTACGTCGTCCGCAAGGGCCATCTCGACAAGGTCGACCGCGCCGCGCTCCAGGGCGCGAAGGCCCATGAGGTCATCGAGGTCAAGACAGGCGCCGGCGAGGATGTCGCGGCCGTCATCAAGCGGCTGGAGAAGGCCAACATCGACCCGAACCTCTACGAGGTCGAGCAGGTCTTCTCGGACATGCAGCGCGTCTCCGGCGCGCAGGAAGCCAATCTCGGCGGCACCAGCGACGGCACCGCGACCGAAAGCACGATCGCCGAACAGAGCCGCACCGTCTCGCTCAGCGAGAACGTCGACGACCTGGACGAATGGCTGTCGGACATCGCCGCCGGCACCGGGCAGCTCATGATGCTCGAACTGTCCAAGGAGACGGTGCAAGGCATCGTCGGACCTGGCGCCGTCTGGCCGGACATGCAGACCAGTCGCGAGGAGATCGCGCAGGATTTGCTGCTCGAGATCAAGGCCGGCTCTAGCGGGCGGCCGAACGCGGCGGCCGAGCTCGCCAAGCTCGAGCGGGCCATGCCCTACATCGTCCAGATGCCGGACATGAATCCTAAGGTCTTCGCCAAGCGCTATCTCGAGCTGCTCGACATCGACGTGGAGGACGCCTTCGTCGAAGGCCTCCCGTCGATCACCGCGCTCAACTCGATGATGGCGAAGGGCGGCGTCCAAGCTGGCACCGGCGACCCGGCGACGGACCCGAATGCGCAGGGCCAGCAGGGCGGCCAGAACGCCGCGCAACAGCCCGGCAGGCAGGCAGGCCCGCAGCCGGCCTTCCCCGCAGGAAACGCTTGACGTCGTTGTCTCCTTTTGTGACTATATGCACGGCGCGGAAGAATACATTCCGCACGCAAGGAGACGTGAATGTCGGAATCGTCACCCGAGCAGGACGGCGTACTGATCTCGCCGGACACCAATCTGGACGCAAGCACCGCTTCCGACTCGTCCACGGAAGCAAACCAGGGCGCACAGAAGTCGCCTTCGGACCTCGTCTTCGAGGCACTGAAGCTGACCGAAAAGGAGAGCTCGCCCGACTCTGAGCAGGATCCATCCGATCCGGCTGATACCCAGGAAGGCGCCGAGGCGAAAGCCGAGGATGCCGAAGCCGCCCCCAAGGCCGATCTCGGGGAAATCACCCCGGAAGAGCTGAAGAAGTACGGCCCGAAGACGCAAGAGCGGATGCAGCAGCTCCTCTCGCACCGTCACGAATTGCGTACCGAACTCGAGGCCGTCAGGCCGAAGGCTCAGCAGTTCGAGGCGATCGAAGAGTTCGCGGCCTCAAGCCGCATATCGATGAAGCAGGTTGGGGATGCCATCGAACTGGCCGCATTGGCCAATTCGGACAACCCCGAAGCGGCACTCGATAAGCTGATCCCGATCGTCCAGCAGTTGATGCAGACGACCGGCCGCACTCTGCCCGACGACATCAAGGAGCGCGTGCGCCTTGGTTACATCGGCGAGGAGGAAGCAAAGCGTCTCGTTCGATCCGAAGCCGAAGCGACGAGGGCCAAAGAGGCCGCGGCGCGCGAGCGGGAAGAACGCGAGTCCCAGGCAGAGGCCAATCGCCTCGCGAACCTGAAGACGATGTCGGAGACCACGGCGGCGGACTGGGAAGCAGCTCGGAAGCGGAGCGATCCGGATTGGCAGTCGAAGCAGTCACGGTTCGGCGAGCTCATCAAGGTCGAGGTCTACGAGAACGGATTCCCGCAGTCGAAAGAGGCCGTCGTCAAGATGCTGAATGGCATCGCGACCAAGGTCGACGCCGACTTCGCCCGTTTCACGCCCCGCGCCCGAGAAGTTCGACCGATCACCGGAGCTGCCTCGACGAAGGCGATTTCCGAGCCGCGCACATCACAGGAAGCAGCGCTGATGGCTTTGGGAATCGCTCTCTGACTTGAGGCGAGACCCCGTCGATGTCCACTTTCACCACCGAACAGGTCCAGAACGTCGCGAATAGCGTCCTGGATTTCTACATGAAGAAGGGCACGCCCCTGGATCAGCATATCCAGGACAAGCCGCTGCTCTCCCGCATGATGAAGAAGCAGCAGTCCATCCCCGGCGGCAAAGGCCGTGTCGAGATGGCTGTCGTCATGGAGACTGTGTCGCAGCTCGAATCCTTCGAGTACGACGACTCCGTCAGCTACACCTCGCCGGCCAAGAACCGGCGCGTGTCGGCGCCTTACCGTCTGTTCCACATCGGCACCCAGGTGACGATGCACGAACTGCTGCATGACGGTATCAGCGTCACCGACTCCACCACCGGCAAGAACAAGTCGGACATTTCCAAGCGCGACGCGATCTCGCTCTGGAACATCTTCGACGGCAAGATGCGGGACCAGGAGGAAGGCTTCCTCTATGGCCTCAACCGCAAGTTCTGGCTGGATGGCACGCAGGGTCCGCTCGAGTTCCCAGGCGTCACCGCCTGGGTCGTCGACAACCCGGCCGCGGCCACTGTGGTCGGCGGCATCGACCAGGCGGCCAATGCGCGCTGGCGCAACCGGGCCAACCTGACGATCACGCTCGGCGACACGACCGGCGCCTCGCAGGCGGTTCTCCGCACGCTGGACGTCGAACTGCCGCAGCTTCGCCGCTACGGCGGCAAGCCGAGCGTCGGCTTCGCCGGCGCCGACATGATCGATCGGATCAAGGCCGAACGTCGTGCCAAGAGCGACTACTCGAACACCGGCACGAACGGAAAGAAAGACCTGTCGGTCGGTGACGTCGAGTTCGACGGGATCCAGATTTACTACGATCCGACCCTCGACGATCTCAGCTACGCCAAGCGCCTCTACATCCTGGACGAGTCGGAACTCTACCCGTTCGTCGTCGATGGCGAGGACAAGAAGAAGCACACCCCCGCCCGTCCCGAGGACAAGTACACCTTCTATTCGGCCTACACCTGGGTCGGTGGAATGATCGCTCGCCGCCGTAATGGCTGCGGCGTGTACGCGTTCGCGTGACCTGAAGCACAGAGAGGTCACACGAAAATGTCCTTCAAGAACATCACCACGACCCTGGCTTCGGCGGTTGCCACCAGCGGCACGTTCACGGTCGCCTACCCGACCGGCACCAATTCGGGCTCCTTCTACGGGGGCACGAAGCACAAGCTGTTCGCGATGCAGACGCTCTATTCGGCGCCCGCAGACTTCACCGTGGCCTTCGGCGCGTCGGTTATTACCGTCACCTGGCTGAAGACCATCACGATCCCGGCCGGCACCGCGATTGCGCTGCAGGCCGATATCCTCGGCGAAGGCGACAAGTTCGATACCGATCCGGGTAACGCGCTCAACATCTCGTTCGTCACCCCGACGCTCATCAATCTTGGCGCCCCTGTGGCGGCCTCGGCCAATGGGATTTCGGTCTCGGCGGCGATCGGCGCGGCCGGCTCGGCGGTTCTGGCGGCTTCGACCCTCGACGTTCCCCGGAACATCGTGGGCGCCTGGACGACCAACTCGAACGTCGTCGTGACCGGCAAGGACGCCTACGGCAACACCGTAGTCGAATCCGTGACCGGCGCTGCGGCCTTCACCGGCAAGAAGGCGTTCAAGACGATCACCTCGATCACCTCGAGCGCTTCGATCACGGCGGCCACCTTCGGGTGGGGCGACGTGCTCGGCCTGCCTGTCTGGCTCCCCTCGACCGGCTTGGTCATCAAGGAGCTGCAGGACGGCGCCGCTCCGACGGCCGGCACGATCGTCGCCGGCGTCACCTCGACGGCCACTGCCACGACCGGCGACACCCGCGGCACCTACGATCCGAACGCTGCGGCGGACGGCTCGAAGTCCTTCGCGCTGATCGCCATGCTGCCCAACCCGTCCGATCTCGGCGTGGCGCAGTACGCAGGCTGACTTGAATAGGGGGTCGGCCTACGGGCCGACTCCCGCCCCTCCCTGAAACTGGAGATCCGACAGCATGAAGCTGTTTTCCTGCAAGGTTCGCCTCAAAGGCAACGCCCTCGACGAGGTCCGCAAGAGCGGAGTCACGTCGGCCGAAATCAAGATCCTCAACGTCGCCCACGACGTCGATGACATCGTTGAGATCGGCAACACCGACCGCTCCGTCGACCAGGAGCGCGAGCGGCTGGAGGGCGTCTATGGCGAACGTGCGGTGCTCAGTGTGTTCGGCGCGCCGAAGGCCGCCATCAGCGACGAGATCGAGGCGGATGGCGGCGAACCCGCACCGCGCAAGGCTCGCCGCACGCGCGAGACCGTGGAGACCTCCGACATGGCTGCGGCCGCCTTCGCGGCCTCCGCCGCTCTTTCGGCGCAAGCCGACGCTCTCGCCTGAATCGTCAACGAAGATGGCCCGCGGCACGTCACTGCTCGAACTGGTCCAGATGCTCAGGAATGAGCTCGGGCGCTCGACAAGCGTCGCCGTGGGCGTCGACGACCTTCCACGCCTGAAGTACCAGATCAACAAGGCCTACGCCCGCTTGGTGCGGAAGAACGCGTGGCCGCATCTGAGCCACGAGTCAGTCAAGATCGAACTGGCCGCAGGCCAGCGCTACTACGACCTTCCGGCAACGCTAGATTATGACAAGCTCAGCGAAATCCGCATCTGGTGGAACGCGCGGCCGCATAAGGCCACGCGGGGCATTTCGCTCGATGACTTCAACTCCTGGGATTCCAACGCCGACGAACGCTCGAGCCCCGTCCTGAAATGGGATGTGCGGCGTGTGGTCGGCGGTACGGTCGAACAGCTCGAGGTTTGGCCGATCCCGGCCGATAACGAGCAGGAGATTCATCTGATCGGCACGACGGCCACGCCGAAGCTCGTCAATGACGCCGACCTCTGCTTGCTCGATGACTACCTCGTTGTCCTTGACGCCGCGGCCGGCACGGCCACGAAGAAAGAGGACAAGCAGATTTTCAAGGCGGAGATGGCCGATCTTTTGGCCGATCTGAAAGCCGACGGCGCCGTTGCCGAGGAGCCCATCCGGCTCGGCCTGCCGAGCGACCGCACCACGGACTACAAGCACGTCATCGTGAGGGTGCGCTAGTGCCCTACATGGCCATTTCTGACTATAAATTCGGTATGGACCGCAGGCGCCCGCGCGTCTCCGGCATTCCCGGAACGCTCTGGAATCTGAAGAACGCGCACATCACGCGCGGCGGCGACATCGAGTCGATGAAGAAATTCGTCCCGACGTTTTCGTTGCCAGACAACACCTTCGGCCTCGGCCAGATCAACGGCCAGATTTGGGTGTTCGGTTCCGCGGACATCGCCGCGAGCATGCCGTCCGGCGTCCAGTACCAGCGGCTGCAGGATCCTGGCGGCGCGGCCATGACGCGCGTGCTCTCGAACAACACCTTCGATCGCAAGCACTATGTCGTGGCCGAATTCTCTAACGGATTCATCCACCACTTCTATGACGGCGTGCGCGTAACGGATTGGGACACCGTAGCCGACGGCAACACCAACGTCACGATCCTGGCCGAGTACATGGCCTCGAAGATCAACGCGTCGACGACCGTGGAAGCAACCAGCTTCGGCGCCAAGGTCAACGTCACGGCTAACACCCCTGGAACCGCCTTCTCTATCTCCAGCGCGACGGTCGATGGCGGGGCCAACCCCGACCAGACCTTGATCGTAACGACGCTCCAGCCGAACGTTGCGGAGGTGGCGGAGGTCCGCGCGACCGGCACGATCACAGTCACCGGCGGCACGACAGACCCCGGCGTCAACACGATCACGGCGACGGTCGATGGTGTCGCGCTGACTGCGGCGCCAGTGGATTTCATTTCGTCGCCTGGCGCCACCGCCAACGCGCTGGCCGTCCAGATCAACAACCTCACATCGACGCACGGATACTCCGCCAGCGCCGCTGGCCCGGTAGTCACCGTGCGCGCAGCGGTCGGGCTCGGCGCCGCGCCTAACGGAGACGTCGTCGCTTCGATCGTGACGGGCGATGTCACGGCCTCGACCGCCAACATGGCGGGCGGCGTCACCTACGTCGCGCCCGTTGCGCAAGTGAGTCAGGCTACGTTTGGCGGCACCTTTCAGGCAGCGGATCGTTTCACCCTGACGATCGATGGGACTGACTACGTTGCGACCGGCCGCGCCGCTGGCTACGGCACCTTCGCGTTCACGTACAAGAGCCGCGAGTACATCACCGCCGGCTCGCTGCTGCAGTATTCCGAGCTCAACGACCCTGACGATTTCGCGACGGGCTCCGGCACAGCGACGGGAACAGGCTCGATCAACCTCTCGAGCGATTCCGAAGGTTCTGAGCGGCTGACGGCCATCGCGCCGTATCAGAATTCCCTGGCGATTTTCTCGCAGAGCCAAATCCGGACCTATTCGATCAACACGGATGCGACGTTGAACTCCTACGAGCAGACGATCGAGAACACCGGCACCTTTGCGCCGCGCTCCGTCGTGGCTTACGGCAACATCGACGTGTTCTACCTCGACATGACCGGGATCCGCTCGATCCAGTCGCGCGACGTCACGAACGCGCCCGTCGTTGACGACGCCGGCTCGGCCATCGACACATTCGTCCAGGAATGGGCGGCGAGCCTGAGTGATGACGTCGTCCAGCGTGCGGTCGGCGCGATCGAGCCCATCGATGGCCGGTTCATGCTGGCGATCGGTGAGCGGGTCTACGTACTCTCGTATTTCCCCAAGGCGAAAATCACCGCCTGGTCATACTACGAGCCGGGCTTTGCCGTTTCGGACTTCTTGCGCGTTCGCAACCGCCTCTACGCCCGCGACGGAGACACGATCTACCTCTACGGCGGCCGTACCGGGCAGACCTACCCCGACGCTGGCGAGACGCCGATCGCGGCAGAACTCCCCTTCGCCAACGCGCAATCGATTGCGACGTTCAAACAGTGGCTTGCCTTCGACATGGCATGCTCTGGCACCTGGCATGTAGACCTCCTGCCCGACCCGAACGACGAGACGAAAACCATCGAGGTCGGAAACATCTCGAAGACGACCTACGGGCTGCCCGACATCGCGGTGGTCGGAGAGTTCCCGCTGTTCGCGATGAGCCTGACCTGCGAGTCCGGCGGCCGGGCGACGCTGTCCAACATGGCCTTCCACTACGAAACCACGAGAGCCGGATGAAGCTGCGAGCGCGTCCGTCAACGCTGCGCGATGCGATGGCGATCCTGGAGAATCCGTCGCGGATTACCGCGGCCGAGATCGACACCGCCGGCTACACGACATGGTCGCTGCTGAAAGCCATCCGCTCGCAGATGCAGGCCGGCGAGGCGACCACCGTGTCCCAGGACAGCGGACCTCTCTTCGTCATCGGCCACTACCCCGATCCATTGCGCTCGCGCAATCGCATCATGTGGTTCATTGCGTCAGAACAATGGTTTGGGCTCGGCGCCCGCAGCGTGCTCTACGGCCGGCGCTTCATGCGTGACCTGCGCAAGCGCTTCCCCGATACCAGCTTCACCTGCATCTCCTGGTCGAAACACCCGGACCTCGTCCGCTGGTTCGCCTTCCAAGGCTTCTTGCTCGAGGAGCGCGCCCACCAAGCCGCTGTATTCAAAAGCGTTGGCTAAGAAGGCGACATCTGCTACATTGGCGACAAGCGGACGTTCTCTCCCGGTTTCGCCGCGCCGGACCTAGCCGACAACGAGAACGCCAACATGTGTATTCAGCCGAGTGGCAAAGCGCAGAGGCAAGCGCAGATCGCCGAACAGATGGCCGCCGAGAAGGCCAAAGCCGAGCAGGATGTGTTAGCCGAGCAGCAGCGCCAGCAGATGCTGCAGGCCGAAGCCGAGCGCAAAGCCAACATCCAGAGCGGCAATTCGACCATCGACCAGAATTTCGCGCAGTTCGACGACGGCTATTTCGGCAAGATCCGCGACGCGCATGCGGCGGTCTATAACCCGCAGATCGACGACCAGTTCACCAAGGCGAAGGACAAACTCATCGCGTCGCTCGCCGGCCGCGGCGTGCTCAGCTCGTCGGTCGGTGCGCAGGCGCTGTCCGACCTGGAGAAGCGCGCCGGCGACGAGCGCGTCCGCGTCGGCAATGATGCGCTGGCATATGCCAACTCGCTGAAGGCCAAGGTCGGCGAATCCAAGAACAACCTCTATGCGCAGAGCTCCGCCGCCGCGGACCCGAATGCCATCGCGCGCTCCGCCACCGGCGAGGCGACGACGCTCGCGCAGCAGGGCGCCGCGACGCCGACGCAGCCGCTCTCGGACGTCTTCAGCTCGTTCCTCACGCCTTTCCTGTCGGCCGCGACGGCTTCGCAGAACTCGGTCCAGGGCTCGCGCAAGCTCATCAACAGCACGCTCGCTCCGATCAGTTCGGGGACGCGCTCCTCTTCGGTCGTGGGAGGCTGATATCTGTTTCGATCCAGTCAGTCTCGGAATGGCGGCGATCGGCGGCGGGCTCAACGCCGCCGGCTCGATGGCGCAGAACCGCGCCAAGAATCGTGATGTGCGGACGCAAGCGTTCGCCAACATTCAGCAGATGGAGCAGGACTCCGCTGCGGCGAAGCTGCGCAACAAGATCCTCAACCAGTATGTCGGCCGGCAGAAGGAGTTCACCGGCCAGAACCAGGAAGCCTTCAAGGGCGGTGTCGGCGGCTACGCCGCGCCCGTCATGGAAGAGTCGCGCGCCGGCTCCGAAGCCAGCCGTAACGACTTCCTCAACAAGCAGATCGCCGGCATCCCGCAGACCGAGATGGCCGTGCGCGATTCCGACTCTCCGGCGGTGGCCAGCGAACTCGCCAAGAAGATGGGCGAGGCGTTCGCCAGCACGACGGCCGGCGCTGGCCGCGCCGCCAAGCTCGGTTCCTTCGGCGATAGCTGGACGACCGCTGGCGAAGGCGCGCAGGACAGCGCCCGCAAGATCGACACCACGAACAACTTCGCGCGCGGCGAGATCGCCATGCTGCCGGCCGATCAGGATCTGCAGGAGTTCGTCCTGCGCAAGCCGATCTACAAGGCAGGCGCGAACCCGAACAACCCGGCGGGGCTTCTCGGCGGGCTTGGCGGTCTCGTCGGGTCGTTGGCCGGCGCCTATGGCAAACAGGCCGGATCGACGCTTTCCGGATGGTTCGGTGGCGGCGGTTCGGGCGGCTCCAGCAATTTCGGCTTCGCTTCGCCGACGCAGAGGGCTTAGGCCATGGTCAATATCATCGGCCGCCGCGTCGGCATCCAGGACGTCAGCGCGCCCGCAGCGGACAACAGCCTGGGGAAAGTTCTCGGCGCGCTCGGCACGAAGCTGTTCGGCGACACGCTCACGCCTGCGTTGAAGCGCGAGCAGATGCAGAAGATCGCCGACGAGAACGAGATGCGGAAGGCCTACGTCGACTCGACCGGCGCCGATGGCATCAACAGCAATCCGCGCATCACCTCGCTGGCCGCCGCGCTTGGCACGATCGATCCGAACGCGCTCGGTCGCATGCGCGCGTTGGAGGCCGCTCGCATCGGTGGCGTCGACTCGCCCGTCGCGGCGGCCGCGCTCACCGGCCTCGGGCAGTTCACTTCGACGCCCGAGCACCAGCGCCGCACGCTCGGCAACAACCTGATGCTCAAGGACCGCGAAGAGCAGACCAAGATGGCGCTGGCCGCGAACCTACCAGAGACTATCCTTCGCCCGGACGCCACAGGTGCGATGGTCCCGACCGTTGTTCCGCGCAGCGAATCGTATGGCGCCCCCGCAGTCACGTCGCTCGACCAGCAGAAGGCACTGGCCGCCGGCCCGGCAATGGCGGGCCTGTCGCTGGAGCAGCGGCAACAGCTCCTGCTCGGCCGAGACCCGGCGCGCACGCCGCGCAACTACGTCGCCAACGGCCAGAGCTTCGTCACCTACGATGGCGTCACCCGCGCGGATGGTAGCGGGCCGTTGCCGCCCGGCGGTACGATGGCCGAGATCACCGGCTCCGCCACGGAAGCCGGCCTGCGCCCGAACGTTCAAGGTGCGCTGCAGCAGACGGCAATCGACCGCGGTCGTTTCAAGAGCATGGTCGATTTCACGCGCAACATCGCGGTGAAAGACCCGACCCTGTTCGGCCTGCCGGGCCAGATCCGCCGGCTCGGCCAGGAAGGTCTGCAGTTGGCTAACGGCCTCGCGCAGACGTTCGGTGCCTCGGACATCAACTCGGCGAAGTCCGCCGCCATCGGGGCGCTGCAGGGCCGGGTCAATCCGAAGCTGCTTTCTGAGTTGTTCGATCCGAACCTGCCGGCGTTGCAGTCGGCGTCGAACCTGCTCGTCTACCAGGCGGCCTCGGCACTGGCCGGTCAGCAGGGTCGCTCGGTCACGGACAAGGATCTCGTGGTGTTCCGTAATATCGCGGGCGACCCCAATTCCATGTTCGAGTCGCAACAGTCCTATCTGACGCGCCTGCAGACCATGGAAGACATGGTCGAGATGATGGCGGGCTCTGACCAGAGAATCAGCGGCCAGCAGATGCCGGGCGGCGCGCAGCCGCAGGGCGCCCCGCAGCAGATTCAGGCGCCGGTTCCGCGGCAGATGCAGACGCGCAGCGGGGCGACCGTCACGATCGAACGGGTCCAGTAATGGCTAAATTCAAGGTCACAGGCCCGGACGGCGCGGTCTATATGATCGACGCGCCGGACGAGAACGCTCTCAACGAAGCTGTCGATCAGATGTTTTCGGGGCAGGGCGCGCAGCCCGCCGCCCCGCAGGGCCTCGCCGATCGCCAAGACCCCATGCGGCAGCAGCCAGCGCAGGAGCCATCCTTCATGGAGCGCACCGGCAATCGGCTGCGCTTTGGCGCGCAGGCCGCAGCGGAGGGGCTGACCGGCATCGCTGGGTTCCTGCCGGATGCGGCAGCGGCCGCGACCAATGTCGGCATTCTCGGCGTCAACAGCGTCGCGGGGACCAAGATCCCGTATCTTGGCGCGCCATCCGAACTGGTGAAAGAGAACGCGGTCCGCCCCGCCTTCGACAGCATAGGCGGGTCCGTCAATCCCGAAGGGCTCCAGACGAACGACCGCATGGTCTTCGAGGGTCTCAGCGCGGCCACCGGCGCTGGCGCTGGCGGGCTCGCACTGCTGCGTCGCGGCGTGCAGCGCGCGGGCCAGATCGCGGCGGAGAAGCTCGCTGGCGAGAAAGTCATTCCGAAGGCGTTCGACGCCACGGCCAAGACCTATGCCGAGGCACCCGTCGCCACCGTCGCGCGAGATGTCGTCGGCGGGTTTGGCAGCGGCACCGCGCTCGGCGCCACGAAGAACCTGCCGGAAGAGTACCGCGGAGCCATGGGCGGGACCGGCGGCGTGATCGCCGACGTGCTCGGCTCGCTGCTCGGCGGCGTCGGCGCCGTTGGTGCGCAGAACCTCGGCGCGCTCGCGCTGCGCTCCGGCGAGAAGACCATCGGAACCGTTCCTTTTCTCGGCAAGAAGCTCAATTGGAACAGTGCGGATAACACGCCCGGTCTCCACGACGAGAACCTCAACCCGTACACCAAGCGCGCCGTCGACATGGCCGCCGAGACCTATCAGGGGCAGGCCACCCGCGCCGACTCCGTCGCGCCGACGCTCGAAGCCAATCGCGCCGATCTCCAGCCGGTTCTCGGCGATCGCCTGCCGTCGCCCGGCGCCCTGGCCGAAGACCCCGGCATCGTCCGGCTCGAGCGCCAGGTCGCCATGCAGGACAACGCCCCGTTCATCCGGAGCGAGCAGGACTTCAACGCCGGCGTGCGCGACGTGGTCGATGGTATCGCGCCTGATGGCGACCCGATCAAGTTGCAGGCGGCGGCACAGGCCGAAGCCGCCCGGCTCCGTGGCGAGACGCAAGCGGCGAACGATGCGGCGCTGGCCGAACGGCAGGCGCGCGTCGATACCGTCGAAGGCCGCCAGCAGCGCGTTGGCGAAATCCGCCAGGGTGATGTCGACCAGTTGCCCGTCCCGCAGTACCCCGACACGCCCGACGCGGCGAAGGCCCGCGCCAGCACGTCGCTGGACAACGCCATCGTCGACCAGACCTATATCCCCGATCGGACGCAGAAGAACACGCTCTACGCCGAAGGCGCCGATCCCAACATGCCGATCGACACTCGGCCAATGGCGGAGGCCGCTGGCCGCGTCGCACAGCGCGTCGAGCAGCTCCCTGAATCCATCCGCCCGAATGCGGCCAACCCGGCGTTGGTCGAAGACATGCAAGGAACCACGCAGCTCCCCTACCGGGCCGCGCAGGACACCCGCATGCAGCTCTCGGAGCAGCGCAACGCGGCGCGCGAGAGCGGCGAGTTCCAGCGGGCGGACAATATCGGCGAGATCCAGCGGCCGCTCAACGAGGCGCTCGACGCGGCGAACCCGCAGGCCTCGGCCAACTACCGTGAGAACTTCGCCCCGAAATATCGCGATGGTGGCGCGGTCGAAGACCTCACGCGCAAGGTCGACCGCAACCAGCGGCCCGACCCGAGCCAGACGGCAGCGACCGTCTCGAAGACGCCCGAGGACATCGCCGGCGTCCGCCGCGTGCTGGACGAATCCCCTGCTCGGCCGCAGGGCGACGCGGCTGCGCGCGAGTACCTCTACGCCGATATGGCGGAGAAAGGGCTGGTCGACACCAAGAGTGGCGCGATCCGGCCCGACCGGCTGCGCAACTGGCTGGCAAAGAACTCGAACCAGTTGGAGATGGCGCCTGGCATGCGCGCCGAGATCGACAACGTTCTGGCACGCGCGCAGAAGGGCGAGCGTGTCTCCGATGGCCTGGCGCAGCAGATCAAGGACTCGCGCGCCAAGCTCAAGGAGACGGAGCGCGCCGCCGGCCGCAGTGAGAAGGAGACGGAGGACCGCATCAACAAGGGCGCGCTTGGCGCCGTGATCGATGCGGACCCCGACAAGGCCGTCGCCGCCGTCATGAGCAACAGCCTCAATTCCGGCGGCCGCATGCGCGAGCTCGCGGGCTTGACCAAGAATGATCCGGAAGCGCGCGCAGGGCTGAAGGCCGCGGTGCGCGACTTCATCGTCGAGAAGGGCCAGACCACGGCGACGGAGAAGCTGCCCCCCGGCGATCGTCGCGGGCCGCTGTCGCCGGCCGCCACGCGCAAGCTTTTCAACGAGCACGAGAAGGTCTTGGCGGAGGTGTTCGACCCCGACGAGATGAATGCTATGCGCGTGGTCCAGAAGGCTCTGGACCTTCAGAAGACGGAACAGGTCCGCGTGACCAGCGGCTCCGACACCATGCAGAAGCTGGTGCAGAGTGGCTTCAACTCGTTCCGTGATAGCGTGCAGGGCAAGGCGGCAGAGGCCGTCATCCGGCTCAAGTTCGGCATGCTCAAGGGCGGCGGCCTGATCTCGACGGTCGGCCGCTATGTCAACAACATGACGCCGGAGGACGGCAAGCGCGCGATGGAACTCATCCAGCGGGCAGCGCTTGAGCCGGAGATCGCGCTGATCCTGGCGACGAAGAAGATCCCGCCGGGCTCGCCGCGCTACGCCAGCACGATCCAGAAATTCCTTGCGACCGACGCCGGCGTGAAGGCGAGCCTTGACGGCAGTGATGACGAAGAGACCCCGCCTTTGGAGGTCACGGTCAAGAAACGCCCTTGATCGCGCTGTCTCCTTGTGAGACATTTAGCGAATGAGGAAAAAGCGACATCTGGCGATTTTGGCGACGCTGCTCGTTATCAACGGCGCGTCTGCCTTCGCGCATAGCTGGTACGACCCCTACTGCTGCAACACCAAGGATTGTCAGCCGATCCCGAAGGCCGCCGTGAAGGTCACGGCGAAGGGCTACATCGTGACGCTCGCCCCACATGAGCACCCGATGCTCGCGAAGGAGACGGCGCCCCACACTTACCTGATCCCCTTCGACATCGTCCGCGAGTCCAAGGACGACGATTTCCACGCCTGCATCTATCCAGGCCCCGAAACCATGCGGTGCTTCTACGCCCCGCCCGTTGGGAGTTGAGCCCCATGGATGGCGACCCGATCCGCGGTATCCGCAACGGCCTTCTGATTTCCGCACCGCTGTGGGCGTTTCTCATCCTCGGTGCCATCGCGCTGGCGGGCTGCTCGGCGCGCCATGACGACGGCATGGGCGATCTCTGGAAGGGCGTGAAGCACTGCGCCGAGGGCGGCTGCAAGTGACCCTCATCTGGAACTGGCAGAGCGTCGTCAAGCGTGCATGGTCAATGCGCTTCATGCTGCTCGCCGTCGTCTTCTCCGGGCTCGAGGTCGCGCTCCCGCTGCTCGAGGGTGTCCTGCCGATCAGCGAGGGCGTCTTCGCAGTGCTCTGCGGCGTCACCGTCATCATCGCGATGCTCGCCAGGATCATCTACCAGCCGTCGGTGCGTGAGTCGTGAGTCGCCTCAAGAAAGGCGGAACGATCGCCGCGGCGGCCTTCGCCGTGCTCGCCGCGTCGGAGGGCCTGCGCCTCAACGCCTACCCCGACCCGGCGACGAAGGGCCATCCCTGGACCGTCTGCTATGGCGAGACCAAGGGCATCAAAAAGGGCATGAGCTTCACGGCAAATGAGTGCCGCGAGATGCTCATCGCCCGCGCCGACGAGTTCGGCAATGGCGTGGAGAAGTGCACGATCTCGGCCAAGTACATGCCCGAGAAGAGGTACGTCGCGCACGTGTCATTGGCCTACAACATCGGCGTCGGCGCCTACTGCAAGTCGTCCATTTCCCGACTGGAGAACGCCGGCCAGACGCGCGCGAGCTGCGACGCTTTCCTGAAATGGAACAGGGCCGCCGGCATGGTTTTCCCCGGTCTTACGCGCCGCCGCAAGGAAGAGCGCGCCCTGTGCTTGGAGGGGTTGTCGTGATCGCCTATCTCGGCTTCTCCCGCGCCACCGAAGTTGAAGTCGCGCCGATCGATCTCGGCTGCGGCGCCGGCCAAGTCCAGTGTTTCGAATGCGGCGGCGATGGCGACTGGACCAAATTCCATCCGGACGAATCCCTCGCGCCTAAATCGCTGCCCTGCGTCGATTGCAAGGGGACCGGAAAGGTTCTGGTGTCGATCTAATGCCAATCCTCGCGCTCTTGAAACTCGTCCCCCTCAAGGGCTGGCTGATCCTGATCGCCGCCGTCCTGCTGGCCGACTGGTACTGGCGCCAGACGAACGTGGCCTACGAGAAGGGCAAAACCGAAACCACAGTCCAGATCCAGAAAGGACAGATCGATGCTCAAGAGCGTGCGAACACTGAGCTGCGTAAGCTTGATCGCGGTGATGACAGCAGCATGCGCAAATTCGACCGCGATTAAGGTCGAAGGCTGCACGATCTTCTCGCCGATCTACGGGTCGAAGAAGGACACCGACGGCACCCGCAAGCAGGTCGACCAGCATAACGCCAAGGGCATCGGCGCCTGCGGCTGGACGCCCTGACTCAACGTCATGGCTACAATTGTCGCTTGACAATCGCCTATCGGCGAGCGCAAAAAAGGCGACAAGGAAATACCGCCATAGCTCCATAGAGGATAGCATGCCAGATTCACAGAACGCATCTGCGCCGATGACCGCCGAGCAGCAGCGGACCCTCTTCGCCACGAAGCTCGAGAACCTGCGCGCCGATCGCGGATGGACGCAAACGGAGCTCGCCCGCCGCGCCTCTCAGTTCGCGGAAAAGCCCATCACACGCGACCGTATCAGCAAATATGCCGGCGGAAATTCACTGCCTGGCGCGCCGCATCTGGCGGCCATCGCCAAGGCCCTCGGCGTCGACAAGGCCGAACTGCTCCCTTCCCGCGTCGTTCGAAACACCGCTCACCATCCGCTTCGGGCGACGCTCCTCGAGGATGGGATGGCGCAGCTCAACATCAACATGATGGTCCCCTGGGATCTGGCCGTGGAGATCGTTGCGATGATTCGGAAGGCGACAGGAAGCGACAATGCCGCGGCCTAAACGCGCAGAACCCCACTACCTCCAGCAGCGCGCCGGCGTCTACCAAGTCTGCTGGTATGACGCGACGACCAAGCGCACTCGGCGCCTGGGCCTTCGTACAAAGGACTATGACGAGGCGCTTGATCGCTACGCCGTCTGGCGGAAGAACCCGCAAGCCATAGCCGTGGTCGAGGGTCGAGGCGAGGACATCTCGGTCACGAACGCGCTCGACGACTACTACAAGGAGCACGTCACCAAGAACGTGGTGGATACTGTCCGCCAGGAGAACGCCATCCGGCACCTCAAGGAGTTCTTCAAGGGCGGGCTGCTGCGCGCCGTCGACATCCCCGCCTGCCGCTCCTACGCCGACGCCCGCCGTTCTGGCCGTATCGGCGGCGGAGCACGCCACAAGGGCGATCGGGCCAAGGGCTCCGACAGCACCATCCGGCGCGAACTCAACGTGCTGCAGGCGGCCTCCGAGCACGCCCGGCGCTGGAAGCGCATCAAGGCCGAGAACATGCCGACCTTCGAGGCGCCGGCCGAGCACCGCGTCCAGCAGGAGGTCGGCTTCCTGACGCCGTATCAGATCGCGACGCTCATCTTCGAGGCGGAGGGCGCGCTGCGCGACTTCGTGGCGCTCACCTACCATTGGGGTGCGCGGCGCGAGTCCATCGAGACGCTGCACGTCGACCAGGTGAAGCCGACGCACGTCAACCTGCTCAAAAAGGGCGAGCGCCAGACGAAGAAGCGCAAGCCGATCGTGCCGATATACCCCGAGATCGCAGCGCTCTTGCGGTATCGCGTGGCGTCCGCGGGCGAGCGCAAGGGCTACCTGTTCGGCGAGAGCGTCGATTTTTACAAGCCATTCCGCGCACTCTGCGAGCGGCTGGAGATGCCGCACTCAAACCCGCACGTCTTGCGCCACTCGCGCGCGTCGAACATGCTCATGGCCGGCGTCAGCATCTATAAGGTGGCGCGGCTGATCGGCGACACGGTGAAGACGGTGGAGAGCACCTACGGCCACCACAGCGTCGAATTCCTCCTGGAGGCATGACATGATGACCATCGCAGAGATGTTTCGCGCGATCGGCGACACGCCAGTGCTCGTTGCACTGCTCTTCGTCGTCGGGGTCCCCTTCATCCTGTGGGTCTACCGCGACGTCATAAAATGGGTGCTGTTCGGCAAACGCTGAGCAGCACCTCCTTTTTATGGCTATTCGGATTTCAGCGTGGAAGCTGAGTCATGCTTGAACCATTGATCCGTGTGGAGTCGATGGCAGTTGGGGCACATCAGCACCTGGTTGCTGCGGTCCGTCGAGCCACCGTCTCTGACCGGCACGATGTGCGTCGTG
>DATDBB010000528.1:0-3622 GCA_036525085.1 Allobosea sp. | reverse complement strand
GCGGTTGTTGTCGCTTCTGTTGTAGCGCAGTTCCAGCCGCAGCGGCAGGCCGGGTCCGAAGCCCGCCGCCGCGAGCAGGCGCCGGGCCTCATCTTCACGGTCGAGCGGCGATGCCATCTTGAAGTCGAGTTCGGCACGCTCACCATAATTGCCGATATGGGGCGGAATCACGCCATAGGCCGGAAGCATCGTGCCGGCCCAGACCGTTTCGGCGATGAACTCGCGGTCGATCGCCAGCGAGAGCGCCCGGCGCACGCGGGCGTCGTCGAAGGGAGCCTTCTGCGTGTTGAGGACCAGGAAATAGGTCCCCAGGGACGGCCCGACCTTCACTTGCGCACCGAGCTTCGCACGCAACGCCTTGATCTGGTCGGCGGGGATGTCCGAGGTCAGGTGCAGTTCGCCCGCCTGGAAGCGCCTCGCCGCCGCCGCGAGATCGGACATCGGATAGTAGATCACCGTATCGATCCTGACATGGGCGGCATCGTGGAAGGCCTTGTTCCGATCCAGCCTGATATGAGAGTTCGGAACCCATTCCTTCAGCACATAGGCGCCGTTCGACACCCAGTTCTCGGGCCTGACGAAGTTCCGGCCGAACTTCTCGACCGAGGCGGGGTGCACCGGCAGCCCGGTCTGGTGCGTCAGCAACTCCAGGAAGTACGGCGTCGGCCGCTCCAGCACGATCTCGAGGTTGCGCGGATCGATCGCGCTGACGCCGAGGTCTTCGGGCCTGGCGCCATCCGTGCCCTTGTGGACCTTCTCGGCGTTCAGGATGGGGTAGAGGATATTGGCGTATTTCGCTCCGGTCTGCGGATCGAGCATGCGCCTGAGCGAGTAGACGAAATCGCCCGCCGTCACCGGATCGCCATTCGACCACCGGGCGGTCTCGCGCAGCGTGAACCGCCATGTCCTGCCGTCGTCGCTGGTCGTCCAGCTTTCGGCGACGCCGGGGACGACCTCGCCCTTCATGCTGTGGATCACCAGCCCTTCGAAGAGGTCGCGCAGCAGATGCGCCTCCGCCACGGTCGAGGTTCTGTGGGGATCCAGCGTCTCCGGATCGGCGTCGTTGCCGCGATGGAACACGCCCTGGGCAAGGGCTTCGCCGACGCCGCCGAACAGCAGCATTGCGGCCAGCATGAGGGGCGCTGCGCGGCGCGTGAGGTCGAACATCGAAACCTCCCCTTGGGCGGCGACTCACCCGTGAGAGGGGGAGGCGCCGAGAGGAAGTAGACCTCGGCTTTGGGGACCTGCCAAGCGCGAAAAACAGTCGCCGCAGTCCGCGCCCGGCGGGCGTTTCCCGTCAGCCAGCCGCGGCCGCCGCCCGCTCCTGCGCCTCGACGACGGCGACGGCCGTCATGTTGACCACGCCGCGCGCCGTCACCGAGCCGGTCAGGATATGCACCGGCTTGGCTGCGCCGATCAGGATCGGCCCGACCGGTAGCGCATCCGCCAGCACCTTGGCGAACTGGTAGGCGATGTTGGCGGCGTCGAGATTGGGGAAGATCAGGACGTTGGCGACGCCCTTGAGCGTGGAGGACGGCAGAACCCGCTCGCGCACCATCGCGACCAGCGCGGTGTCGGCCTCCATCTCGCCATCGCATTCGAGCGCCGGCGCGCGCTCGCGGATCAGGCCCAGCGCCTTGCGCATCTTGAGGGCGGAGGGCGTATCGGCGGCGCCGAAATCCGAATGCGACAAGAGCGCGATCTTGGGCTCGATGCCGAAGCGGGCGACATGGCTCGCCGCCAGCACGGTCATGTCGGCGATTTCCTCGGCCGTCGGGTCGTTCTTGATGTGGGTGTCGGCGAGGAAGAAGGCGCCCTTGTTGGTGATGATCAGCGTCATCGCCGAGATGTCGGAGACGCCGGGCGCCAGCCCGATGATGTCCTTGATGTGCCGCACCCGCGACATGAACCGGCCTTCGAGGCCGGTGATCATCGCATCCGCTTCGCCGCGCGCGACGGCGAGCGAGGCGATCACGGTGTTGTTGGTGCGAACCAGCACACGCGCGGCCTCGGGCGTGACTCCGCGCCGGCCGGCGATGTCGAGATAGGTCTGGACATAGTCGCGATAGCGCGGATCGTCCTCGGGGTTGATCACCTCGAAATCTACACCGGGCCGCAGCGACAGGCCGAAGCGTTTGACGCGGGTCTCGATCACGCTCGGGCGGCCGATCAGGATCGGCGTCGCGAGCCCTTCCTCCAGCGCGACCTGGGCGGCGCGCAACACCCGCTCATCCTCGCCCTCGGCGAAGATCACCCGCTTGGGATCGGCCTTCGCCTGGGCGAAGAGCGGCTTCATGATGAAGCCGGAGCGGAAGACGAAGCGCGACAATTCCTCGCGATAGGCCTCGATGTCGGCCAGCGGCTTGCGCGCGACGCCCGTCGCCATCGCGGCCTGCGCGACCGCGGGCGCGATGCGGATGATCAGGCGCGGATCGAAGGGGTTCGGGATCAGCGAGGTCGCGCCGAAGGTCGAGGATTCGCCGCCATAGGCGCGTGCCGCGATGTCGGAGGTCGCCTCGCGGGCGAGCGCGGCGATGGCGCGCACGGCGGCGAGCTTCATCGCTTCGTTGATCGTCGTCGCCTGCACGTCGAGCGCGCCGCGGAAGATGTAGGGAAAGCACAGGACGTTGTTGACCTGGTTGGGATAGTCGGACCGCCCCGTGCAGATCATCGCGTCCGGCCGCGCCGCCAGGGCGTCCTCCGGGGTGATCTCGGGGTTGGGGTTGGCGAGCGCCAGGATCAGCGGCTTCTCGCCCATCGCCTTGGCCATCTCCGGCTTCAGCACGCCGGCCGCCGACAGGCCGAGGAAGACGTCCGCGCCGGGGATCACCTCGGCGAGCGTGCGCGCATCGGTCTCCTGGGCGTAGATCTCCTTCCAGCGGTCCATCAGGGTATTGCGGCCCTTGTGGACGACGCCTTCGAGGTCGGTGACCCAGATGTTCTTGCGCTGCGCGCCGAGCTCGACGAGCAGGTTGAGGCAGGCGAGCGCGGCCGCACCCGCGCCGGAGACGACGATCTTGACGTCGCCGATCTTCTTGCCCGCGAGATCGAGCCCGTTGAGGATCGCGGCCGAGACGATGATCGCGGTGCCGTGCTGGTCGTCATGGAAGACCGGGATCTGCATCCGGGCCTTGAGCTGCTCCTCGATCTCGAAGCATTCGGGGCCCTTGATGTCCTCGAGATTGATGCCGCCGAAGGTCGGCTCCAGTGCGGCGACCACCTCGACGAATTTCTCGATGTTCTTCTGCTCGACCTCGATGTCGAAGCAGTCGATCCCGGCGAATTTCTTGAACAGGACCGCCTTGCCTTCCATCACCGGCTTGGACGCCAGCGGGCCGATATCGCCCAGGCCCAGCACCGCCGTGCCGTTGGTGATGACGGCGACGAGGTTCTGCCGCGAGGTCAGTTCGGCGGCCTGGGAGGGATCGTCGACGATCGCCTCGCAGGCGGCGGCGACGCCGGGGGAATAGGCCAGAGCCAGGTCGCGCTGGTTGCCGAGCGGCTTGGTCGCCTGGATCTCGATCTTACCGGGGCGGGGAACACGGTGATAGACGAGCGCGCCCGAGCGGAGATCGGGGGACAGGTTGCTCTTCATCGCGGCGGCTCCAGCGGCGTCGGCTCA
>DATDBB010000527.1:0-11187 GCA_036525085.1 Allobosea sp. | reverse complement strand
CTCGACCATGAACCATTCGACGATGCGCTCGGGCTCGGCCGCATCCTCGGTGACGCCCCAGCCATAGGCGCCGTCGCGACGACGCTCATGCGAGAGGCTGTCGAGCGCAGCGAGGAAGGCAGGCCGGTTCGCCCGGGCGATCCGGTACTCGATCAGGACGAGGACGGGGCCGCGATCATGCTCGACGGGCTCTGCCGTCAATGGCTCGGGCCAATGGTTCGAAGCGACGAGATCGACGTCTCCCCTGGGCAGCTTGACGCGATGGAACAGCAGGCCTGCGACCAGAAGGCAGCCGGCGCCGATGAGCAAGGTCGCTGGCACGCCGAGTTCCTGCGCGACGAGGCCCCAGCACAGGCTGCCCACCGTCATCGCGCCGTTGAAGACGGTCAGGTAGACGGCGAGCGCCCGCCCGCGCACCCAATTGGGCAGGATCGCCTGCGCGGCACCGTTCAGCGTCGTCAGGGCGACGATCCAGGCCGCGCCGAGCAGCAGCAGGAACGCCAGCGCCAGCGGTTTGGGCGGGGCCAGCGCCAGCGCCGCCATGACCAGCGCGGTGACGAGGGCGCAGCCGAGCAGCAACTGGTCGGCGTCCATGCGCTGGCGCAGGCGCGGCAGGACCAGCGCCCCACCGATAGCGCCTGCGCCGACGCAGCCGAGCATGATGCCGTAGAAGCCGGCATCGCCGCCCAGCAAGCCGCGCGCGACCAGGGGAAGCAGCGCCCAGACCGCGCTGGCGCAGGCGAAGAAGACCGCGGCGCGCAGCAGCACAACATGCAGTTCGCGGCTTGCCCGCGCATAGCGCAGCCCGGCCCGGAAGGCGCCCGCGAAGCGCTCGGACAAGGCATCGTCGGCACCCTTCGCGCGCGGCCACCAGAGCAGCGCCGCGATGACGACGACATAGCTGAGCACATCGGCGCCATAGGTGACGGCCGCACCGAAGGCCGCCAGCAGCAGCCCGCCCGCAGCCGGGCCGATCGAGCGGGCGATGTTGATGCCGAGCGAGTTCAGCGCGACGGCGTTCTTCACGTCCGATCGCGGCACGAGTTCGGGCACGATCGCCTGCCAGGTCGGCCCCATCAGGGCGGCGCCGATGCCGCCGACGAAGGTCAGGGCGACGATGGCGCTGACGCTCAGCAGGCCGAGATGGGACAGAGCCATCAGGCTCATGCTGACCGCAGCCAGCAGGAGCTGGATGGCGATCAGGAATTTGCGGCGGTCGAGGATGTCGGAGAGCACGCCGGCAGGGATGGCGAGCAGGAAGATCGGCAGCGTGCCGGCGGCCTGCACCAGCGCGATCGCAGCCGGCGAGGCCGAGAGATCGGTCACCAGCCAGGCGCTGGCGACATCGCGCATGAAGCTGCCGATATTGCCCAGCACGGTCGCGATCCAGAGCACCGCGAAGACCTTCTGCCGCAACGGCGAGAAGGCGCCGGTCGCCGCCGCGGCGGGTTTGGGCGCGGCGTCAGTCATGACGGCGGTTCGCCGACTTCGGCATGTGCTTGAGCCGATTGTGCCGGGCAATCGTCATGGTCAGAACGCCCAGCAGGAGCAGCCGAGCGCGCCCCAGAAGGCGGCCTCGTCGCGCGCGGGCGCCTGAGCGCCCAAGGCCGCCGCATGGCCATGGCCATGGACGCCGCAGGCGCTGTCGCAGCCGCATCCGGCCATGAGCGCGTATTTGCGATCGTCCGCGGCTGCGGCGCGCGTCTGGTAGCCGCCGAAGGTCCTGACCGGCGACCAGTCCGGCATGGCGGGCGGCAGCGGCGGGCTCATCGGAGCGTAGTCGCCGGCGCCGAAGACGACCTTGCCACCGAGCAGCGTCAGCACGCTCTCGATGTCCTGGATCTCGTCCTCCGGCACGTTCATGTAGTCGCGGTCGAGCACGGCGAGATCGGCGAGCTGGCCTACGACAATCTGGCCCTTCTTGCCTTCCTCGGTCGAGAACCAGGTGTTGGCTTGCGTCCAGAGCCGCAGCGCCGTCTCGCGGTCGAGCAGATTGCGCTGCGGGTAGAGCTTCAGGCCGCCCAGCGTCTTGCCGGTAACGAGCCAGGCCAGTGAGACCCAGGGGTTGTAGCTGGCGACGCGGGTCGCGTCGGTGCCGGCGCCGACCTTGACGCCGGCTTCGAGCATGCGCGCGACCGGCGGGGTGCGCTCGGCCGCGCGGACGCCATAGCGCTCGACGAAATCCTCGCCCTGGAACATCATGCGGTGCTGCACGGCGATGCCGCCGCCGAGCGCCGCGATGCGGTCGATATTGCGGTCGCTGATCGTCTCGCAATGGTCGAAGAACCAGTGCAGTCCTTCGAGAGGCACGTCCCGGTTCACCTTCTCGAAGACGTCCAGCGCGCGGGTGATGGTTTCGTCATAGGTCGCGTGCAGGCGCCAGGGCCAGCGCTGCTCGGCGAGCAGCCGCACCACCGGCTCGAGGTCACTCTCCATATTGGGCGGCATTTCGGGCCGCTCGACCCGGAAATCCTCGAAATCGGCGGCGGAGTAGACCAGCATCTCGCCGGCGCCGTTGTGGCGGTAGAGATCGTCGCCCTGCCCCGGCTTCACCTGCTTGGCCCAGCCGGCGAAATCCGCCAGCTCCTGCTTCGGCTTCTGGGTGAAGAGATTGTAGGCGAGGCGCAGCGTCAGCTCGCCCTCGGCATGCAGCTTCTCGATGATGGCGTAGTCGTCCGGGTAATTCTGGAAGCCGCCGCCGGCATCGATGATCGAGGTGACGCCGAGCCGGTTCATCTCGCGCATGAAATGGCGGGTCGAGTTGAGCTGGTAGTCCGGCGGCAGCTTCGGCCCCTTCGCCAGCGTCGCATAGAGAATCGTCGCGTTCGGTTTGGCGAGCAGCAGGCCGGTCGGGTTGCCGTCCCTGTCGCGGACGATCTCGCCGCCGGGCGGGTTAGGCGTGTCCTTGGTATAGCCCGCAGCCCGCAGCGCCGCCCCGTTGAGCAAGGCGCGATCGTAGAGGTGCAGGATGAAAACCGGCGTTTCCGGCGCGATCGCATTGATCTCGTCGAGCGTCGGCAGGCGCTTCTCGGCGAACTGATGCTCTGTGAAGCCGCCGACGACGCGCACCCATTGCGGCGGCGGCGTCACCGCGACCTGCTGCTTCAGCATCTCCATGGCCCGGCCAAGCGAGCGCAGCCCGTCCCAGCGAAGCTCCATATTGTAGTTCAGACCACCGCGGATGATGTGCATGTGGCTGTCGATCAGGCCTGGCACGGCGCGCCGGCCACCGAGATCGATCACCTGCGTCGCCGGCCCGGCGAGCGCCTGCATCTCGGCGCGCGTGCCGACGCCGAGGAAGCGGCCATCGGCGATCGCGACGGCCTCGGGGTTCGGGTTGCTCCGGTCCAGCGTCGTGAAGCGGGCATTGACGAGGATGAGGTCAGCGGTCATCGCGCGATGTCCCTGTGACTGGGCGGCAGGGCCGCCGATGAGGCCGGCGAGCGCTCCGGCAGCGGCTCCCAGCGCGGTCTGCCGGCGTGTCGGGCTCACGCCGCGTCCCGTGGCTTTTCGACGGCGGGCAGGGAACGACCCGGCAGCGGGCCGAAGACATGCTCGCCGCATTCACGTTGCAGCCAGCCGAGCGACAGTTTCTCTCCGGCGAAGAGCCGCTTGGCGATGGGTACGATCTGCTCGCCGGCGAGGATGCCGAGCAGCCCGATGAGCGCGATCACCGGCGGCGCCGGAGAGCGCACATTGAGCAGGCTGTAGACCACGCCGACGACGAGGCCGGCGCCGAGCGCGAGCAGATAGGGTTTCATCGCTTCGTCCCGTGATCCGGAAGACGGAATAGGCGGGTCGCTCGGGAGCGGCCCGCCGGGGTCTCAGCCCTTGATGAAGGCGAGCAGGTCGGCGTTCACGACGTCGGCATGCGTGGTGCAGAGCCCGTGCGGCAGGCCGGGATAGACCTTGAGCGTGCCCTGCTTCAGGTGCTTGATCGATTCATGCGCGGAGGCGCCGATCGGCACGATCTGGTCGTCATCGCCATGCATCACCAGCGTCGGCACGGCGCAGGCCTTGAGATCCTCGGTGAAATCGGTCTCCGAGAAGGCCTTGATGCCGTCGTAATGGGCCTTGGCGCCACCCGCCATGCCCTGCCGCCACCAGTTCCAGATCACGCCCTGGTCGACCTTCGCGCCCGGCCGGTTGTAGCCGTAGAACGGGCCGGCCGGCACGTCATGGAAGAACTGGGCGCGGTTATCGGCCAGCGCCTTGCGGAAGCCGTCGAACACCTCGAGCGGCAGGCCGCCGGGATTGGCCTCGGTCTTGAGCATCAGCGGCGGCACCGCGCCGATCAGCACGAGCTTGGCGACGCGGCCGACGCCGTGCTTCACCGTGTAGTGCAGGGCCTGGCCGCCGCCGGTCGAGTGGCCGATATGGACGGCATTCCTCAGATCGAGCTTGTCGACCACCGCCGCGCTGTCGGCAGCGTAGTGGTCCATGTCGTGGCCGTCCCAAACCTGCGAGGAGCGGCCATGGCCGCGCCGGTCATGGGCGACGACGCGATAGCCCTTGCCGAGGAAGAACAGCATCTGGCCGTCCCAATCGTCGCTGCTCAGCGGCCAGCCATGGTGGAACACGATCGGCTGGGCATCCTTCGGACCCCAATCCTTGTAGAAGATCTCGACCCCGTCGCTCGTCGTGACAAAACTCATTTCAATGGCCCTCCTGTGCGCCGAACATGGTCTTGGCGTAGATGATGCCGAGGCCGTAGGCCCCGCCGAACTTCCTGGCGATGCCGGTCGTCAGATCGTAGGTCCCGGATCGCGCCCAGTCGCGCTGCAACTCGAGCAGATATTGCAGCGAGGTGATCGGCGAGGCGCCCGCCTGGACCATGCGCGTGACGGCGCGCTCATGCGCCTCATCGGAGACGTCGCCGCAGGCATCGGTGATGACGTAGACCTCGAAGCCCTGGTCCAGGGCCGAAAGCGCCGGGCCGACGATGCAGACGCTGGTCCAGAGGCCGGCGAGCACGATGCGGGGCTTGCCGATCTGGTTGACCCTGGCGATGACGCCGGCGTCCTCCCATGTGTTCATCGAGGTGCGATCCAGCATCCCCTGCCCCGGGAACGCGTTCGCGATCTCGTCGAACATCGGGCCGGAGAAGCTCTTCTCCGCGACCGTGGTGAGGATGGTCGAGACGCCGAAGCCGGCCGCGGCATGGGCGACGAGGGCGGCGTTGTTGCGCAGCGCCACCGCATCGATCGACTTGGTCGCGAACGCCATCTGCGACTGGAAGTCGATCATGATCAGCGTGTGATCCTGCGGCGTCAGGAGGAGCTTGCCGGGAGCGGCGATCGCATGGGACACGGGTTTGAATCTCCGGTTGGACTGGCTGGGAAACTAAGGCCGCGCCGCGGCGATGACCATTAGTTACGTTCGGGATACCGCTTCACGATCATGAGCAGCGAAGACGATCATCAGATGACGCCGGAGGGCGGGTGCCTCGCCGACCCGCTCCTCAAATTCTTCGCGCAGCAATGGATGAGCCATGTCGTCTTCGCGCTCGCGCGGCATGGCAGCGTTCGGTTCGGTGCTCTGCGCCGGCAATTGCCACCGGGCGTTTCCGCACGCGTCCTCTCCGCGAGGCTGAAAGCCCTGGAGGCAGCCGGCTATGTCGAGCGGCGCGACCTGAGCGGGCGCGTTCTCCATGTCGAGTATTCCCTGACTGCGATCGGACGGGCGATCGACGCCGCGCTCAAGCGCAGCGAGACCCTGCTGACCGGCAACGCGCCCGAAGCACGATGACGGGCGGTATTCTGCGTCGCGGACCTCCGGCTGTCTTGCCGGTTCGTATCGAAGGTTTTGCCGGATCGTATTGGCGGGCGCGCCTGTCCTCAGACGCGTTCGCGCCAGGTTCCCGGAGGGACACCCAGCGCGCGCGTGAAGGTGCGGGTCAGATGGCTCTGGTCGGCGAAACCGGAGCGGGAGGCGATCTCCGCGATGGACATGCGTGTCGTCGCCAGGAGTATTTTCGCCCGCTCGATGCGCTGCCCCAGCAGCCATTGATAGGGCGTCGCTCCGGTCGTCGCCTTGAAGGCGCGCATGAAGACGCTGCGCGACAGCCCGCAGGCCGCTGCGAGGTCGGCCACGAGCAGATCGCCCCGCAGGTTCGTCAGCAGCAGTTCCTTGGCCCGCATTTCCTGCACGGAGGAGAGGCGGCGCTCCTTGCACGACACGGTCGCTATGCCGGCAAAGCGCGTCAGCAGATGCATCTGCATCGCGAGCGCGATCTGGTCGACGACGAGCGCGCTGACGCTGCCCGGCCGCTCCAGCGCCGGCAGCAGGGCCTGCGCCAGATGAAAGATCACGGGGTCCGGCTCAGCCTGGACGGTCGGTAGCGTCGCCGCGATGCGAGCGGCCGTCGTCTCCGCGGCGCTGCTCAAGGCGTCCTTCGGCATCTCGATCAGGAGGAAATCGAACGGCGTCGCGATCTGCGCGGCATAGGGTTCGGCGAAACTGCGCAGATAGATCGACCCCGGCGCGAAATCGAAGCGCTGCATGCGGCCGTCCCGCAGAATGTGCCGGCCATGCCGGCCGGATAGAGAGACGCCCAGCAGTAGGCCGCGATCGCTTTCCGGCGTCGCAACCTCCGAAGGCGCCGTCCGGGTGCTCGTCTTGCGGAAGATCGAAAGCCCCGCCGAGGTAAGGCTCTGATCGCGCACCAGCGCGCCCAGCGAGCAACCGAGAGTGTCCTTTGCGGATGCAGGCTGCGAGCCGGCTGCAGATATCATCGACTGTCTCGAAAGAGGGCTGCAATCTATAGTGCGACGATGCCCGCAGAGGTCAACATCGACAACGGCTTGAGCCGCGCCAGCACAACCCGTGCCAGCGGATGCCACAGATCGGACGGGTGGCAGCGCCTAACCGCTGGGAACGCCCAATCCGGTCTTGACCCGGTCCATCGCCACGAAGGTCTTGAACTTGCGGATATTGGCGTCGGCGAAGAACAGCCGCCGGGTCAGCGCCTCATAGGCCGCCATGCTGGGCACCAGCACGACCAGCATGAAATCCACATCGCCCGTCACGTAATAACACTGCTGCACCTCGGGCGCGGCCAGGAAGGCGCGCTTGGCGGCATCGATGTCGGCCGCCGTCTCGCTGACCAGCTCGATCTCGACGAAGATGGTGATCGCTTGGCCGAGCGCGGCCGGCTCGACCACCGCGACGTTGGCGGTGATGACGCCGTCCTTCTCCATGCGGCGGATGCGGCGCTGCACCGCCGGCGCGGAGAGATTGACCTTTTCGCCTATGACGCGCTGCGGCGTCGTGTTGTCGACCTGGAGGATGGCGAGGATCGCCCGGTCGAAATCATCCAGTGCGAAAGCGGTCGGCTCGGCCAAGCGGGGGACCCCGATACAAACTTGCAAAACGACCCGGTAATTGGAGCGCCTTTTTCGCCATGGCCGCAATATCCTTTCAGCATCACATCCGAAAGGCCTCGCATGCTCCTGCTCAATTCGCTCGCCGCCTATCGCCAGCCGCTCCATCCCGTCGATGCCGAGACGCTGGGCGCCGCCGGGGCCGACGCGATCGAGCGGCATCTCGCGGCGCGGCCCGAGCACCGGCCGACGCCGCTCGTCGCCCTGCCCGACCTCGCCGCGGAACTCGGCATCGGCGCGCTCCACGCCAAGGACGAGGGGCAGCGGCTCGGCCTCGGCAGCTTCAAGGCGCTGGGCGGCGCCTATGCCGTGGTGCGGCTGGTGCTGGAGGCTGCGGCCGAGCGACATGGGCGCAGCTTCGACGAGGCCGAGCTGGCCTCTCCCGACGTCCGGGCGGTCGCGGCGGAGATGACCTTCGCCTGCGCCACCGACGGCAATCACGGCCGCTCGGTGGCGCAGGGAGCGGCGCTGGTCGGCGCGCGCTCGGTGATCTTCGTGCATGGCGGGGTCAGCGCGGCGCGGGCCGAGGCGATCGCGCGCTTCGGCGCCGAGATCGTGCGGGTCGCGGGCACCTATGACGAATCCGTCGTCGAGGCGGCGCGCGTCGCGACCGAGCGCGGCTGGACAGTCGTCTCGGACACCGCCTGGGAGGGATATGAGCGCATCCCCGGCCTGGTCATGCAGGGCTACACGGCGATCATCCGGGAGGCGCTGGCGCAACTGCCGGCCCCGCCGACCCATGTCTTCGTCCAGGCCGGCGTCGGCGGCATCGCGGCCGCCATCGCGGCGCATCTGGCGCTGGTGCTCGGCGCGGAGCGGCCGGTCTTCACCGTGGTCGATCCGGCCCGCGCCGCCTGCATCTTCGAGAGCGCCCGCGCCGGCCGGCCGACCAAGATCGGCCATGACGAGCCGACCGTGATGGCGATGCTCGAATGCTACGATCCCTCGCCGCTCGCGTGGCGCGTGCTGGAGCGCGCGGCCGACGCCTTCATGACCGTCGAGGACGAGGTCGCGGTCGAGGCGATGAACCGGCTGGCGCGGCCTGTCGGCGGCGATCCCGCGGTCGTCGGAGGCGAGAGCGGCGTCGCCGGCCTCGCCGGTCTGATCGCGACGCTGCGCGATCCGCAGGCGCGGGCCGAGCTGAAGCTCGACGCATCCTCGCGCGTCTTCGTCGTGATCACCGAAGGCGCGACCGATCCTGGCCGCTATGCCGAGCTCGTCGGTCTGACGCCGGACGCGGTCGCGGGCGGGAGGGCGTGATGCAGGGCGAGACCGCGCTGGACCTTGACGCGCTGGTGGCGGAGATGACCGCCTGGCGGCGCGATCTCCACGCCCATCCCGAATTCGGCTTCGAGGAGGCGCGCACCGGCGCCTTCGTCGCGGCGAAGCTGCGCGAATTCGGCCTCGACGAGGTGGTCGAGGGCGTCGGCGGCACCGGCGTCGTGGGCACGCTGAAGCGCGGCAGCGGCAACCGAGCGATCGCGCTCAGGGCCGACATGGATGCGCTGCGGATCCCGGAACAGGGCTCGCCGTCCTACCGCTCACAAAATCCCGGCGTGATGCATGCCTGCGGCCATGACGGCCACACCGCGATGCTGCTCGGCGCGGCGAAGCTGCTGGCGGCCGATGGCGGCTTCGACGGCACGGTGCGCTTCGTCTTCCAGCCCGCAGAGGAATGGGGCCGCGGCGCGCTCTCCATGATCGAGGACGGGCTGATGGAGCGCTTTCCGTTCGAGGAGATTTACGGGCTGCATAATGAGCCGAGCATCGCCATCGGGCATTTCCGGACGAAAGCCGGCGCGATCATGTCGGCGGAGGACAATTTCGAGATCATGCTGACGGGCCTCGGCGGGCATGCCGCCCGTCCGCATGCGGGCAACGAGACCCTCGTCGCCGCCTGCGCGCTCGTCACCAGTCTCCAGACCATCGTCTCCCGGCGCGTCAGCCCGACCGATGTCGCGGTCGTCTCGGTGACCGAGCTGATCACCGACGGCACCCGCAACGCCCTGCCGGGCGAGGCTAAAATCCTCGGAGACGCGCGCAGTTTTTCCCCGGAGGTCAGCGCCGAGATCGAGCGGCAGATGCGGATCATCACTGAGGGCACCGCACGCGCCTACAATGTCGAGCACTCCGTCACCTATACTCGCGAATTCGTGCCGCTGGTGAACGACGCCGCGCTGACCGAGGAGGCACTGGCCGTCGCGCGCGACGTGATCGGGGCGGACACGGTTTCCGTCGTCGCGGCCCCCTTCACGGGCTCGGAGGATTTCGCCCGCTTTCTCGACCATGTGCCCGGCTGCTTCGCCTTCCTCGGCAATGGCGACAGCGCGCCGCTGCACAATCCGCGCTATGATTTCGACGATGCCGGGCTGATCCACGGCATGCGCTTCCATGCCGGGATCGTACGCCGGCGCTTGCCGGCGGCCTGAGCTTTGCTTTCACTGCGTTCACGTTTCGATTTGGAGATTGCCATGGCCCATGCCCTGAAGGCGGTTGCCGCGAGCCCTGTCCCCGCCCTCGCCACGAACCGCCCCGATCTCGATTCCGAGATCGTCTGGGAGGCGCGTCGCGACCTCGCCGCGACGTTCCGCATGGCGGCGCGCTATGGCTTCGAGGAAGGCATCTGCAACCATTTCTCGGCGCTGGTGCCGGGCCATGACGACCTCTTCCTCGTCAACCCCTATGGCTGGGCCTTCCGCGAGCTGACCGCATCGCATCTGCTGGTCTGCGACTTCCACGGCAATGTCGTCGCCGGCGAGGGCCAGCCCGAGGCGACCGCCTTCTACATCCACGCCCGCGTCCATAAGAACATCCCGCGCGCCAAGGTCGCCTTCCACACGCATATGCCCTATGCGACCGCGCTCTCGATGACCGAGGGCGAGCCCTTGATCTTCGCCGGCCAGACCGCGCTGAAGTTCTACGGCCGCACGGCCTTCGACCGCGACTATAACGGCCTTGCCCTCGATGAGAGCGAGGGCGACCGCATCGCCGCCGCGGCCGGCGACGCCGACATCGTCTTCATGAAGAACCACGGCGTCATGGTGCTGGCGCCGAACGTCGCCGAGGCTTGGGACGACCTCTATTATCTGGAGCGCGCCTGCGAGGTGCAGACCATCGCGCTCTCGACCGGCCGCGCCGTCCTGCCGGTGAAGCGAGAGATCGCCGAGGCCGCCGCCCGCCAGATGCGCGAGGGCGATCCGGAATCGGCCCGCCTCCACCTCGCCTCGATCCGCCGCCAGCTCGATGTCGAGGAGCCGGCCTATCGCGATTGATCCGCGGCGGATCCAAGGCGTGCGGCTCTGAGGCGCCCCGATGACTCTCGGAACCACGCCGTCATCCCGGGCTTGACCCGGGATCCATTCCGGAGCGCTTTTCGGCCGAGTTCAGGAATGGATCCCGGATCTCCGCTTCGCTGCGTCCGGGATGACGGCGTGGTTCTCTGCGAAATCAACGGGCCCTAGCCGGGCCCCGCCTCGCTCAGATAGTCGAACACAACCTCGCCGAGGCCGAGCGTCAGGTCGGCGATGTAGTGGCTAGCGGAGACGACCTCGCGGACCGGCAGCCGCGCCACGTCGCACATCGCATGTTCGAAGAGTTGCAGCGCGGCGGGGCCGGACCAGGCGCCCTTCAGCTTCACATCCTCCATGTAGTAGCGCACCAGTTCGCAGATGCGCGGCGAGCCGTCGACATGGGGGATGATCTTGATCATGAAGGCGGGCTTGGCCATCGCCTTGGCGAGCGGCGCCAGATCGAGCTCGCGATGCTTGTAGCCCATGGTGGCGCTGACGCAGAGCACCGAGCCGTA
>DATDBB010000526.1:0-13016 GCA_036525085.1 Allobosea sp. | reverse complement strand
AGGAGCGTGGCCGCCGCAAACCGCCCGGTTTGCAAGGCCGCGCGACGCACCAGCCGCCCAAAAGGCCCGCGCCCCGAAGGGGTCGGGCGAAAATGCCCGATAGCTGTGTCAGTCCCTTGCCCGATGCCACGGGGCATCGGGCGGCGGGCTCCTCCTTGCTCTCGGGCATTTTGGCCCGATCAGAACGCCATCCCCAGTGGGAGCAGACCCTAACTTTCGCCCTTGGAACGAATCGAAAGCGGGCGCACACTTCCGTTGCGAGATGATGACGGAGGTGGCGATGCGGCGTTGGCTGTACGGTCTCTTGAGTCTGGCGGCAGCGGGTCTATGGACCGGCGCCGCCTCCAACGCCCAGCCGGCCGCAGGCCCGCCCGAGGAGGTCGACGTCGCGCTCGTGCTCGCGGTCGACGTATCCTTCTCGATGGATCTCGACGAACTCGCTTTGCAGCGCAACGGCTATATCGAGGCCTTCCGTTCGAAGCAGTTGCACGAGGCGATCTCAAAGGGCGCGATCGGCAAGATCGCGGTGACCTATTTCGAATGGGCCGGCGGCAATTTCCAGCACGTCGTCAAGCCCTGGACGATCATCGACACGCCGCAATCGGCGATCGCGTTCGCGGAAGAACTCGGCGAGGCGCAGACACGGCGGGGCCGCAGGACCTCGATCTCGGCGGCGATCGATCTCGGCGTGCAATTGCTGGAGCAGGCCAACGTCACGCCGATGCGCAAGGTGATCGACATCTCCGGCGACGGCGCCAACAATGACGGGCGCGCCGTCACCACCGCTCGCGACGAGGCCGGCGCGAAAGGCATCAACATCAACGGCTTGCCGGTGATGCTGAAGCAGGCGAGCTATTTCGACCTCGACAACCTCGACGTCTATTACAAGGACTGCGTCGTCACTGGGCTCGGGGCCTTCGTGATCCCCATCCGCGAGCGGCACCAGTTCGTCGACGCGACCCGCACCAAGCTCATCCGCGAGATCGCCGAGATGCCACGCGACGGAGAGGCTCTGGTGCAGAAGGCTCAGGCGACCGGCGGCAACAACGCGACCTGCCTCGCCGGCGAGCGGCAATGGCGCGACCGGATGGGGAATTGAGGGTGATGGCCCGCATTCCGAATTCTGCGCCGTCATCGCGGGCGGAGCGAAGCGGAGACCCGGGATCCATGCCTGAGCCTTGCCAGTCTGCGTTCCGGCATGGATCCCGGATCGGCGCCGCCAAGGCGGCTTGTCCGGGATGACGCCGCTTGGTGAAAGTCACGTCCCCCTGGGCTTCGCCCGCGTCGTCGGTGGCGCGGCGGCGGGGTCGTCGGGCCAGGGATGGCGCGGATAGCGCCCCTTCATCTCGGATTTCACCGCCGCCCATGAGCCGCGCCAGAAGCCCGGCAGGTCGCGGGTGATCTGGACGGGCTTGTGCCCCGGCGAAAGCAGTTCCAGCACCAGCGGCACCCGCCCGCCGGCGAGGGCCGGGTGCTTCGACAGGCCGAAGAGCTCCTGCACCCTGACCGAGATCGTCGGCCCCGCCTCGGCGGCGTAGTCGACGGCGAGGCTGGAGCCGGTCGGCGCGGTGAAATGCGTCGGCGCCTCGCTATCGAGCCGGCGCTTCATCTCCCTGGGCAGCAATTCAGCGAGCGCCGAATCGAGATCGCCCGGCTCGATCGCGGCAAGCGAGGCCCGGCCGAGGATATGCGGTGCGAGCCAGACGGCGGCATCGGCCGCCAAGCCCTCGTCCGAGAGATCGGGCCAACCCTGGTCCGGCTCGGCCCGCCGCAGGAAATCGACCCGCTCGCGGAGTTGCCGTTGCGCCTTCGTCCAGGGCAGCAGGCCGATGCCAAGCCCGGCGATGCCCTGGGCGAGAACGGCCGCATTGCCGGCGGAGGGCTCGGCCGGCATGGGCCGCTCCGCCAGGCCGAGCGCGCCATAGCGCCTGACGGCGCGGACGCGAAGCGCGCGCGCCGCACGGTCGAAGCTCGTCTCGCTGCGCTCCTCGATTGTGAAAGGCGAAAGTCCGTTGGCCACGAGCCAGGCGATCTCCGCCTCATTGATCGCCGCCGCCGACAGGATACGCGATTGCTGGGCCGCGCCGGTTATCTCGGCGACGACGATATGGCTCTCGCGCGCCAGACGCTGAGCCGGCTCCAACACGGCGCCGCGCCCATTGGCGAGCAGATACTGCCCCGAGCCCGGATTGCGCGCCTTGGCCACGCGGTCGGGATAGGCGAAGGCCAGCAGCAAGCCCGGCGACAGTGTCTGCATGTCCTTGAGCGGTGGTGAGGCGCGCTCGGCGGCGCGAGCCCAGCCCTCGGCCAGGCGGCGCATATCGCTGGCCCGGCCACCCCGTTCGCGCTCGAAGCGCTCCAGCCGCTCGGCGAGATCGAGCGCATCGCCGCCCAGTCCACGCTCGACCAGCAGCGCAGCCAGCATGGCGGCCGGTTCGGCCTGTCCGAAGCGCGCGGCCGCCACGACCATGCGGGCGAGGCGGGGCGGCAGCGGCAGGATTTGCAGCGCGCGCCCCTCGGGCGTGATCCGGCCATCCGGATCGAGCGCGCCGATGCTCTCCAGCAGGCTGCGCGCCTCCTTGAGGGCGGGCGCGGGCGGTGTGTCGAGGAAGGCGAGGCCCGTCGGGTCAGCCACGCCCCAGGCCGCGCAGTCGAGCAGCAGGGGGGCGAGGTCGGCGGAGAGAATCTCGGGGCGCGCGAAGGCTTCCAGCGCGCCGTTGCCCGCCTCTTCCCAGAGGCGGTAGCAGATGCCCGGCTCGGTGCGGCCGGCGCGACCGCGGCGCTGGTCGCAGGCCGCGCGGCTGGCGCGGCGCGTCTCCAGCCGGGTGACGCCGATGTCCGGCTCGTAGACGGGCACGCGGGCCAGGCCTGAATCGATCACGACCCGCACGCCCTCGATGGTCAGAGAGGTTTCGGCGATGGCCGTCGCCAGCACGACCTTGCGGCGGCCTGCGGGAGCCGGCAGCACGGCGCGGTCCTGCTCTGCCTGGTCGAGTGCGCCGTAGAGCGGCGCGATCTCGACGCTCGCATCGCGGATGCGCTCGCGTAACCGCTCCTCGACCCGCCTGATCTCGCCCTGCCCGGGCAGGAAGACGAGCTGCGAGCCGGGCTGCTCGTTCAGCGCCAGCAGCACGGCATCCGCGACCTGATCCTCGATGCGCTTCAGCGGCTCGCGGCCGAGATAGCGCGTCTCGACCGGGAAAGCCCGGCCCTGGCTTTCGATCACCGGCGCTTCGCCGAGCAGGCGCGCGACGCGGGCGCCGTCGAGCGTCGCGGACATGACGAGGATGCGCAGGTCCTCGCGCAGGCCCGATTGCGCGTCGAGCGCCAGCGCGAGCCCGAAATCGGCATCGAGCGAACGCTCATGAAACTCGTCGAACAGAACGGCCGCGACGCCCTCCAGCGTGGGATCGTCGAGGATCATCCGGGCGAAGACGCCCTCGGTCACCACTTCGATGCGCGTCTTGGGGCCGATCTTCGAGCCGAGGCGGACCCGCAGGCCGACGGTTTCGCCGACGCGCTCGCCCAGCGTCTGCGCCATCCGGTTCGCCGCACTGCGCGCGGCAAGCCGGCGCGGCTCCAGCACGATCAGCTTGCCGCCCTTCGCCCAGGGCTCGTCGAGCAGGGCGAGCGGCACGCGCGTGGTCTTGCCGGCGCCGGGCGGGGCGACGAGCACGGCGTTGCTTTGCTCCCGCAAGGCGGCAGCAAGATCGCCGAGGACGGCGTCGATCGGAAGCGGTGTATCGAAGGCGCGCATGCGCGCCCGATGTGGCCGAAGCCCGCGGCAGGCGCAAGCATTCCTCGCGGCGCGCGCAAGTTCCTCGCGCGCAAGCCCCTCGCCAGCCCGCGCCTGTCATGCTAACCGCTCAGGCCATGAACGACAGCAAGACAGCCACCGGCCAGGCTCGCATCCAGGCCCGCTTCCAGGCCTGCGCAGCCGAGGGCCGCGCCGCGCTCGTGACCTTCATCACGGCCGGCGATCCCGATTTCGATACCGCGAGCGCGATCCTCGCCGCGCTGCCCGGCGCCGGCGCCGACCTGATCGAGCTCGGCGTGCCCTTCACCGACCCGATGGCGGACGGCATTCCGGTCCAGCTCGCCGGCCAGCGCGCCCTCAAGGCCGGGCAGACGCTGAAGAAGACGCTGGCGATGGTCGAGAGCTTCCGTGCCGCCGGCCATGGCACGCCGATCGTGCTGATGGGCTACTACAATCCGATCTACGCTTATGGCGTCGAGCGCTTCCTCACCGATGCACGCAAGGCCGGCGTCGATGGCCTGATCGTCGTCGACCTGCCGCCGGAGGAAGATGCCGAGCTGTGCCTGCCGGCGCTCGCGGCCGGCGTCAGCTTCATCCGCCTGGCGACGCCGACGACGGACGACAAGCGTCTGCCCAAGGTGCTGCAGAACACCTCGGGCTTCGTCTATTACGTCTCGGTGACCGGCGTGACCGGCGGCGCGATCGCCAGCTACGACGCGGTCGGCGACGCGGTCGCCCGCATCAAGCGCCACACCGATCTGCCCGTCGCCGTCGGCTTCGGCGTCAAGACGGCGCAGGACGCCATCAAGATCGCAGGCAGCGCGGACGGCGTCGTCGTCGGCTCGGCTTTGGTCGAGCGGATCCGGCTTTCGCTCGATCCGCAAGGCAAGGCCACGGAAAAGACGGTTTCGGCTGTCACCTCGCTGGTCTCCGAACTCGCCGCGGGCGTCCGCTCGGTCGCGAAGGCGGCGGCCTGAGGCTGCAAGCCTCGCCCGCCATTTGCGCCAGAATCGTAAGGATCGATCCATGAACTGGATTTCCGAAGTCGTCCGGCCGCGCATCAAGACGCTGTTCAAGCGCGAGAGCCCGGAGAATCTCTGGATCAAATGCCCCGATTCCGGGCAGATGGTCTTCCACAAGGATGTCGAGGCGAACGGCTTCGTCATTCCCGGCTCCGACCACCATATGCGCGTCACCGCGCAGGACCGGCTGCGCCTGACCTTCGACGAGGGCAAGTGGCTCGACGTGCCGCTGCCCGATGTCGCCATCGACCCGCTGAAGTTCCGCGACGAGAAGCGCTATGTCGACCGGCTGAAGGACGCCCGCGCCAAGACCGGCGCCATCGACGCGTTCAAGGTCGGCTATGGCCGCGTCAAGGGCTTCGCGCTCACCATCGCCGTGCAGGATTTCCATTTCATGGGCGGCTCGCTCGGCATGGCTGCCGGCGAAGCCTTCATCAAGGGCGCCGAGACGGCGCTCGAGAAGAAGACGCCCTATGTCGTCTTCGCCGCCTCGGGCGGGGCGCGCATGCAGGAGGGCATTCTCTCCCTGATGCAGCTGCCGCGCACGACCGTCGCGGTGCGCCGCCTGCGCGCGGCCGGCCTGCCCTATATCGTGGTGCTGACCAATCCGACGACCGGCGGCGTCACCGCCTCCTACGCGATGCTGGGAGACATCCACATCGCCGAGCCGGGTGCCCTGATCGGCTTCGCCGGGCCGCGCGTCATCGAGCAGACGATCCGCGAGAAGCTGCCCGAGGGCTTCCAGCGCTCCGAGTATCTCAAGGATCACGGCATGGTCGACATGGTGGTGCACCGCCACGACCTGCCCGAGACCCTTGCGCGCCTCGGCCGGCTTCTGACCAAGCAGCCGCTCCAGAGCGCTGCGCCTGCCACCGCGGCGCCGCCGCGGCCCATCGTCGAAGCGATCTGACGCGACGGCGGCCCGGGCATCATGGGATCGTCCGATACGGTGCTGGCGCGCCTGCTGGCGCTGCATCCCAAGCTGATCGACCTCTCGCTCGGGCGCATCCTGACCCTGCTGGAGCGCCTCGGCGATCCGCAGAAGCGCCTGCCGCCGGTGATCCATGTCGCCGGCACCAACGGCAAGGGCTCGACCATCGCCTTCATGCGGGCGATCCTCGAGGCGGCGGGCTTGTCCGTCCATGTCTACACCTCGCCGCATCTGGTGCGTTTCCATGAGCGCATCCGGCTGAGCGCTCCCGGCGGCGGCCGCTTCGTCGACGAGGCCGTGCTTGTCGAAGCCTTGGAACGCTGCGAGCGCGCCAATGCCGGCGACCAGATCACCTTCTTCGAAATCACCACCGTCGTGGCCTTCCTGCTCTTCGCCGAGCACAAGGCCGATGTCGTGCTGCTCGAGGTCGGCCTCGGCGGGCGCTTCGATGCGACCAACGTCATCGCCCATCCCGCCTGCACGGTGGTGACGCCGGTCTCGCTCGACCATTCCGAATATCTCGGCGATAGCGTCACCAAGATCGCGGGCGAAAAGGCCGGCATCTTCAAGCGCGGGGCGCCGGCCGTCATCGCGCCGCAGGAGCCGGAGCCGACGGCTGTTCTTGAGGCCGCGGCCGAGCGGGTCGGCGCCTCGAAGATCCTGATCGGCGCGCAGGATTTTTCCGTCCATGAGGATGGCGGGCGGCTGGTCTATGAGGATGGCGATGGCCTGCTCGACCTACCCCTGCCACGCCTCTCCGGGCGTCACCAGCACGTCAACGCAGGCACGGCGATCGCAGGCTTGCGTGCCGCCGGCTATGGCGGCCTGCGGAGCTACGCCTTCGAGCAGGGCATGCTCAATGCGGACTGGCCGGCGCGGCTGCAAAGGCTGGCGCGCGGCAAGCTCGCCGATCTCGTCCCCGGCCGCGCCGAACTCTGGCTCGACGGCGGCCACAATCCCGATGGCGGCCGCGTGCTGGCGCAGGCCATGGCCGACCTCGCCGACCGCAACCCGGCGCCGTTGGTGATGATCGCCGGCCTGCTCTCGACCAAGGACGCGAAGGCGACGCTCGGCCATTTCAAGGGGCTGGCGCAGTTGCTCTTCGCCGTGCCGATCCAGAACCAGCTCGTCGCCCGGCCGGCCGAGGAGGTCGCAGGGCTCGCCCGTTCGGCCGGGCTCCTGGCCGAAACCGCCGGCTCGGTCGAACAGGCGCTGCGCGAGATTTCGGCACGCGACTGGTCCGCGCCGCCGCGCATCCTGATCTGCGGCTCGCTCTACCTCGCCGGCGAGGTTCTGTCGGCGAACGGCACGCTGCCGGCGTGAGACTATGTGTTATGGCGTATAAAGCCAGGGATTGAACACGGGTACGCCGCAGGCCTCAAAATCCCTGATGTTTCGCGTTGCGACCGTAAGACCATGAACCGATGCGGTCGCCGCGATCATGCTGTCTCGATCGGGCTTCGGGTCGGGAACATGCATCGCGGCACAGCGCAATGCGGCAACGGTATCGAAGGCGAGCACCCGCGCCTCAAACCGGGGCAGAAACTGCTCGGCCATCCACGATCTCAGAACACCCGCCTGCCGATGGTCACGGCGCCCCACGAGCAGGATTCCCTGTTCGATCTCCATCACCGTGATGACCGACACATAGAGGTTCTCGAGGGGAATGGCTTGCGACCACGCATGGACATTCGCATCGAACTGGGCCTTGCGACGCAATTCTGAAATCACATTGGTGTCGAGCAGAAACATCACTCGAAGTCGGCAGGCTTGAAGCTGAACCCGCGAAGCCTCGGAGGATCGAACTCGAAATCCGCTTCCGGTCTCGGATCGGCGATGGCCTCCGCCAGACTCATGCCCTTCGATGAAAGCTTTCGGTAGTCCTCGATCGAGAGCAGCACATGCGAAGGGCGGCCACGATCGGTGATGAACACCGGCCCGTCATGCGCCGCCCTCTTGGCTTTGCCGGTATCCTGATTGAACTCTCTGCTGGATAGCGTCGTTTGCATGGAAGCCTCCCGCACGGTCTCGATAATGGATCGAGATTAATGTAGAGATGTTTCTACATCAGACAAGCCTGCCCGCGAAGCGGGGCGACCAACAGAGAGAACCAAGCCGTGATACACCAGTGCTTCGGAGCAACCGGCCGCGAGGTCGCGTCGATCGGGCAGGGGAGCTGGTACATCGAGCAGGGCGACCGGAGCGAGGCTGTCGCCGCCTTCCAGCGCGGGCTCGATCTAGGCCTTTGCCATATCGACACCGCTGAGATGTATGGCGACGGCCGCTCCGAAGCCATCATCGGCGAGGCCATCGCCGGCCGGCGCGACGAGGTCTTCCTTGTCTCCAAGGTGCTGCCGCACAATGCCTCGAAAGCCGGTACGCGCGCCGCCTGCGAGCGCTCGCTGCGGCATCTGAAGACAGATCGGCTCGACTGCTACCTGCTGCACTGGCGCGGCCCGCATCCCCTCGCGGAGACCTTCGCCGCCTTCGAGGCGCTGAAGGCCGAGGGCAAGATCCTGTCCTGGGGCGTCAGCAATTTCGACGAGGACGATCTCGACGAGGCCCTGGCCGTCGCCGGGCCCGGCCGCATCGTCTGCAATCAGGTGCTCTACCATCTGCGCGAACGCGCGATCGAGCATGCCGTCATCCCCTGGTGCGAGCGCAACGGCGTCGCCGTGACCGCCTACAGCCCGTTCGGCCACGATGATTTTCCGGAGCCGAACAGCACGGGCGGCCGCGTGCTGGCCGAGATCGCTACCGCCCATGGCGCGACCGCAAGGCAGGTCGCGCTCGCCTTCCTGACGCGGCGACCCAGCGTCTTCGCCATCCCGAAGGCGGGCAAGCCTGCCCATGTCGAGGACAATGCCGGCGCGCTGCGGCTGACTTTGACGGACAGCGACCTCGCCCGGATCGAGGCGGCCTTCCCGCGCGGCCGCAAGCCGCATTCGCTGCCGATGCTGTAGAAGCGGGTCTGGTGGCTCAGCCCGCCCGCGCCAGCCGCGCCAGTGCGGCGGCGGGATCGATGCGCCCGTCATAGAGGGCGCGGCCGCTGATCGCGCCTTCGAGGATCGCCGCATCGGGCGCCATCAGGCGCTCGATGTCGGCCATCGAGGCCAGGCCCCCCGAGGCGATGACGGGGATCGTCAGAGCGTTGGCCAGCGCGATCGTGCCATCCCAGTTGATGCCCTGCAGCATGCCGTCGCGGGCGATGTCGGTGTAGACGATCGCCGCGACGCCGGCATCCTCGAAGCGCCGGCCGAGGTCGTCGGCCGCCAGCGCCGAGGTCTCGGCCCAACCCTCGACCGCAACGTATCCGTCGCGCGCATCGATGCCGACCGCGACCTTCCCCGGAAAGGCCTTGGCCGCCTCGCGCACGAAGGCGGGATCGCGCACGGCGGCCGTGCCGATGATGACGCGGCGGACGCCCTTGGCGAGCCAGCCCTCGACCGTCTTCATGTCGCGGATACCGCCACCGAGCTGCACCGGGAAGGCGACGCTCTTCAGGATTCCCTCGACGGCCGCCGCGTTCATCGGCTTGCCGGCGAAGGCGCCGTCGAGATCGACGACATGCAGCCACTGGAAGCCCTGGGCCTCGAAGGCGGCGGCCTGCGCGGCGGGATCGTCGTTGAAGACCGTCGCCTGGTCCATGTCGCCCTGCTTCAGGCGGACGCACTGGCCGTTCTTGAGATCGATCGCGGGGAAGAGGATCACGGCTTCCACCTCAGGAAATTGGCGATCAGCCTGAGACCGAGCTTCTGGCTCTTCTCGGGGTGGAACTGCGTGCCGGCGATGTTGTCGCGCCCGACCATGGCCGTTACGGGACCGCCATGGTCGGTGACGGCAAGAACCTCGCCCGGACGCTCGGCGGCCAGCGAATAGGAATGGACGAAATAGGCGTGCAGGCCGTCCGGACCGGTCTCGATGCCGTCGAGCAGGGCGTGGTCGTTCTGCTTCGCCAGCGTGTTCCAGCCCATATGCGGGATCTTCAGGCCCTCGCCCTCAGGCACGATCAGCGAGACGTCGCCCGGGATCCAACCGAGGCCCGGCGTCACCGTGTATTCGAGCCCGCGCGAGGCCAGGAGCTGCATGCCGACGCAGATGCCGAGGAAGGGGCGTCCCTTCCCGCGGACGACCTCTTCCAGCACCTCGACCATGCCGGGCACGGCATCGAGACCGCGCCGGCAATCGGCGAAGGCGCCGACGCCGGGCAGCACGATGCGGTCGGCCGCACGGACCTCGCCGGTGTCGCTGGTCACGCGGATGGTCGAGGCGATCCCGGTTTCAAGCGCAGCGCGCTCGAAGGCCTTGGCCGCCGAGTGCAGATTGCCCGAACCGTAGTCGATGATGACGACGGATTGGCTCATCGGCCCCGCGCCTCGGGAAAGAGCCCGATGATCGGCATCGGGCCGGTCGGCTGCAGACGAACGGCTGCAGGCGACGGCAGGCGCGGCGGCGCGGCCTCACCGGCCAGTGCGCGCTCGAAATAGCGCCGCTCAGCCTCGGGCAGGTCGCGCGCCTCGACGACATCCGCCAGACGCCAGCCCTGGCGTGCGAGCTTGCGGGCGACCAGATTCTGCCCCTCCATCCCGAGGAACAGCGCGATCGTCCAATGGGAAATCAGCAGCGCGCCGCGGGTCAGGCCGAACTGGCTGCTCGCATAGAGCAGCGCGCCCCAGAGCAGGGCATAGACCAGCGTCGCCAGCCAGAGCCGCTTGCCGAGCAACCACAGCCCGCCCAGAAAGAAGGCCGGCCAGGCGAAGGTCTCCGGCAACAGCCGCGCCTGCTCGATCTCGTCGCGCGCCCCGCCGGAGCCGGGCGGCGGGATCATCACCGTGTAGAATGCCATGATCCAGGCCCCTTCAGAGCGCGCCCTTGGTCGAGGGCACGCGGCCGCCCTCGCGCGGATCGACCTCGAGCGCGTGACGCAGCGCGCGCGCCAGCCCCTTGAAGCAGCTCTCGGCGATATGGTGGGCGTTGTCGCCGTAGAGCGTCTCGACATGCAGCGTGATGCCGGCATTCATGGCGAAGGCCTGGAAGAACTCGCGCACCAGTTCGGTGTCGAACGAGCCGATCTTCTGCGCCTCGAAGCGCGTGCGGAAGACGAGGAAGGGCCGGCCGGAGACGTCGACGGCGACACGCGTCAGCGTCTCGTCCATCGGCAGATGGATGTCGGCATAGCGCCGGATGCCCTTCTTGTCGCCGAGCGCTGCCTTAAGCGCCTCGCCCAGCGCGATGCCGGTATCCTCGACCGAGTGGTGGTCGTCGATCTGCGTGTCGCCCTTCACCGCGACCTTCAGGTCGATCAGCGAATGGCGGGCGAACAGGTCGAGCATATGGTCGAAGAAGCCGACGCCCGAGGCAATCTCTGCCTTGCCGGTGCCGTCGAGGACGAGGGAGACCGCGATGTCGGTCTCGTTGGTGCGGCGCTTCACTTCGCCCGAACGCATGATGGCCTCTGTTTGTCTCGGCAATTTCGGAGGCTTTAGCAGGAGGTTGGCGCGAAGGCCATCGCGCTTCATCGAACCGCGAACCCAGCCGAGTCATCCCGGGCGACCGCAGGGAGACCCGGGATCCATGCCTGAGCATCTCCGATCAAGGCTCAGGCATGGATCCCGGATCAGCGCCGCTTCGCGGCTTGTCCGGGATGACGCGCGGCTTTTCGAGTCGTCTGGCGTTCAGACGCCCGCCAGCGCCTGCGCCAGATCCGCGACGAGGTCGTCGGCGTGTTCGAGGCCGACGGACAGCCGGATCAGCCCCTCGCCGATGCCCATGCTGGCGCGGATCTCCGGGCTGAAGCGCTGATGCGTCGTCGTCGCCGGATGGACGATCAGGCTCTTGGCGTCGCCGAGATTGTTGGAGATGCGGATCAGCTTGAGCCCGTTGAGGAAGCGGAAGGCGCCGGCCTTGCCGCCAGCGACCTCGAAGGCGACCAGCGTCGAGGGGCCGCTCATCTGGCGGGCGATGATGTCGGCCTGCGGATGCTTCGGCGAGCCCGGGAAGATCACCTTCGGCAGTTGCGGCTGGGCCTCCAGCCACTTCGCGACGATCGCGGCATTCTCGGCCTGCTTGCGCACGCGCAGCGGCAGGGTCTCGAGCGCCTTCAGCATCACCCAGGCGTTGAAGGGCGAGATCGCCGGGCCGGTCTGGCGCAGGAAGGTCTGCACATGCGTCTCGATGAAGTCCTGCGAGGCCAGGATCAGGCCACCCAGACAGCGGCCCTGCCCGTCGATGTGCTTGGTCGCGGAGTAGACGACGCAGTCGGCACCCAATTCCAGCGGGTGCTGGAAGAGCGGCGTGGCGAAGACGTTGTCGACCACGAGCGTCGCGCCGACCTCCTTCGCCAATGCGGCGACGGCGGCGATGTCGATCACCTCCAGCGTCGGATTGGAGGGGCTTTCGAGGAAGAACACCTTGGTCTGTGGCGTCACGGCCCGGCGCCAGGCGTCGATGTCGGTGCCGTCGACCAGCGTCGAGGCGACGCCGTAGCGCGGCAGATGCTCCTCGACGACATAGCGGCAGGAGCCGAACAGGGCCTGCGCCGCGACGACATGGTCGCCCTGACGGACCTGCCCCATGATGGCGGCGGTGACGGCGGCCATGCCGGTGGCGGTGGCGCGGCAGGCCTGCGCACCCTCGAAGGCGGCCATGCGGGCTTCCAGCATGGCCACCGTCGGGTTCGAGAAGCGGGCGTACTGGAAGCCCGGATCCTTGTTCAGGAAGCGCGCCTCGGCCTGCTCGGCGCTGTCATAGACATGGCCTTGAGTCAGGAACAGCGCCTCGGATGTCTCGCCGAATTGCGAGCGCAGGGTGCCGGCATGCACGAGGCGGGTTTCGGGGTGAAGGCTGGCCGCGCCGCCGTCCGTTGCCGACATGACGAAAACTCCAAAGCGTTCTATAAAACGAACCGCCGGCGTATCATCCTGCGCCGCGTTCGTAAAGAAGAACAATCTTCCGCCGTGACGGATCGACTTGGTGCCTTCGCGTCAAGCAGGAGGCACGAAGCCGGTTGCGACCTTCAGCGTGCGGACGGGTTGCGTGCGAGCGGCGACAGGAAGCCCGCCAGGTCCGAGGTGACGTGGTGGACATGGCCGGCCTCGACCGCCGTCTGCTCCCAGGCTTCACGGAAGGGATCGGGCGTCTTGGGGATGATCAGCACCGTCTTCATGCCGAGCGCGCTCGGGACGATGAGGTTCTTCTCGATGTCCTCGAACATCGCCGCCCGGCCCGGATCGACCGCATGCTTGGCGAGGAAGAGTTCATAGGTCGAGCGCTCGGGCTTCGGCGTGAAGCCGGCCGCGACGATATC
>DATDBB010000525.1:0-4840 GCA_036525085.1 Allobosea sp. | reverse complement strand
TGACGGCATCGATCATGGAAACCTCCAAGGATCAGGGGAAACGACCCCGAAATCCTCGGATGCAGCGCCTCACATGGCGAAATCTCAGCGATGACCGCGCCGCTGCGCCCTGCCGCGAGAGCGGCTTAGTCCAGTGGCGCGATCCGGCCACCGGTTTCGCGGCCTCGCGCACGAACTGGATCGCGCCTTCTTCCACAGCATCGCAGCGGGCGCAGAGGCTCGGCAGCAGAACTCAGACGGGCGTCGCGGGCCTTCCGTTCCAGGCCGGCCCAGGTTGGGCCTGGGTCAGCCTGGTCTGGCCTTCCGAGTTCACCGGCAAAATGGCAGTCGATTAGATTATGGTGCCAACCTCTTCATGGCCTGGCCAAGCAGTCAGGCCGACTTCGCGTCGGCCGCTACGATCTGTGTCGCGAAGTCGCGATACGTGTGCAGCGGGCGGCCCAGGATTCCGGTCAGGCGCGCGATGTCGCCGACTTCCGGGATCGCGCCGTCGCTGACAAAGCGCTCGGCCATCAGGCGCATCTCATAGGCCATCCATCTCGGCATGATGTTGGCCAGGTTCTGCTCGAACCCGGCGGGGTCATCGCCGCCATAGGCAACCGGGCGGCTCAAAAGGTTTGACCAGATCGCGGCCACGTCTGGACCCGTGAGTGTATCGGGGCCGACGAGATTGATGGTTTCGATGGGCAGCTTGCCCGACGCCTTGTCGCGACGGACGAGCTCGACCGCCGCGACCTCGGCAATGTCGCGGGCGTCGACCATGGCGATGCCCTTGCTGCCGATCGGCATCGGATAGACGCCATGGTTGAAGATGACGTCCTTGATCATGAGATCGTTGTCGATGAAATAGGCCGGACGCAGGATGGTGGCGCTGAAGCCCATCTGCTCGATCGTCCGCTCGGCGCCGAACTTCACCGCAAAGTGCGGCACGTTCATCAAGCGATCGGCGTGGAGCACCGACAGGTAGACGACCCGCTCGACCCCTGACTCGTGGGCAATGTTCAGGGCGATGAGCGCCTGGGTTAACTCGTCTCCCGCCACCGCATTGAGCAGGAACAGCGTGTTCACGCCTTTGAACGCGGTGCGCAACGAGTCGATATCGAGCAGGTCGCCTTGCACGACCTCCACACTGGCCGGAAAGTTGGCTTTCGAGGGATCGCGGACCAGGACGCGCACGCTGGCGTCGCGCTCCACGAGTTGCTGGACGAGATGGCGGCCGATGCGGCCAGTAGCGCCGGTAACGAGGATGGTCATGGGAAATCTCCGTGTGTTTGAGTAGACACCCGGCGATTTAGTGGTCCATGTTCGGTCCGATAGATCTCATATCTGGCTAGGCTGTCTCACACATGGAACGAATGGATCTGCTCGCCCTTGCAGATTTCAATCTGGTCGCGCGGCATGGTGGCTTCGGGCGGGCTGCTCGCGCTGCCAGCCGCCCCAAGGCGACCTTGTCCCGCCGGGTAGCAGAGCTGGAGGCCATGCTCGATCTGCGTCTGTTTGAGCGCGGAGGCCGCACGCTGAAGCTCACCCAGGAAGGGCAGGCGCTTCACGAGCGGACGGTCGTGCTGCTCACTGAACTCGATGAGGCGGCGGCAGCGATTTCGTCCGGCGGGCACATGCCTCGCGGCAGATTGCGGATCAGCGCACCCTTGCTGTTCTCGCAGATCGCGATGGGAAAGCTTGCGGCCGAGTTCGCATTAAAATTTCCAGAAGTCCGTCTTGAGTTGACGACGGAAGACCGGACAGTCGACATGATCGAGGAAGGCTACGACCTTGTAATCCGCGTCAATCCGGATCCGGACGAAACCCTCGTTGGGCGAGCCTTCCTGCGGGACCGTCTGGTGGTGGTGTCCAGCCCTGCTCTCGTCCGGTCGACTGACGGTTCGCCAATCCCCGCCGTCGTACGCGGAGGGACCGGCCGTGCGGCGATCTGGAAAATCGTGAGCTCGACCGAGCGTTCGAGCATTGCGATCGATCCGGTCCTGAGTCTGTCATCGCTGATGATGGTTCGCGATGCTGTTCGAGCGGGCGTAGGCGCAGCGCGCCTTCCTATATCGCTCGTCAGTCAGGATCTGGCGACAGGGGCCCTGGTGCACTGGGGCGACGTCGACGCTCCGGAAATCGCCTTATGGACCCTCTATCCCTCACGCCGCTTGCTGAGCGCTCGCGTCTCGGCATTCCTCGACCACATCAAAGCTGCATTCCCTACGGGAGCGCCGCATGAGCTTGCAGCCTACATCGGCAGCTGAGGCTCGCAAACCGCTAGAGCTATCAGGAGGGCTTCAGAAGTATCGCCCCCAATCAGAGAGGACGCTGAGACGCCGACCCATCGAATTTATGGTCGGGGACGCAATTCACTCTGCCTACAGGCCTACGTCGTCCTGATGACCGCGCGGGTGCTTGCACGGATCTAGAGCCGAGAGAATCGAACATGGTTCGGAAAACATCGAAATTCACGCATTCTGCCCGTCGCGAGCGCCTGCGATGTTCCATCTGCCTCGTTGCTTGAAGTCGAGAGTGCCTCGGACTTCGGCGTGCGAAAGCACCGTCTTCGGCGTCACTGGGATGCTGTAGCGCCGGCTGAGATCGGCGAGGACCGGCGGCAAGAGCCTCCCATTGCTCGCGCTTCATCGGCGCACTGCCGAGCTTGAAGAGACGCTCGACATCCCCAGCCACGCAGCAGAGCGACACGCCAATTGAGCCGATGTTGCAGTTGAGAGTGCGAGTCGCCTAGCCTTTCGAGGTGTCACGTTCAAACTGATCGAAGGTGCACCTCGGACCAATGTCCCGTCGCCCTCGATGAGGATATGAGAATGGCTCCGGTCGAGCCCGGAAGCTCGATGACTGCCGGCCGCCGATGCGCGCAGCGGGCAGCCAGCCAGCCGGGGTACCCCCAGTCCTCGGCTGGCCCGGCTCTTGGAACTCAGCGACTGCCGCTTGGAATGCCTTCGCGGTCTGCGGATCGGCCACGCCAACAACCGTCAGCGAATGGGCCGAGCGCGACCGGCGGCGCTTGCACGTCGCGAGTATTCATGAGGCTCTCCGAATATGGACATGCCGCCCGAAGGCGCCTGGGTCGGGTTTCTGACGGGGCCGCTCAGGCGATCTGCGAGAGGCGCCGGGCCTGTCATTTGATATGGCGCTGCTTATTTGAGGGGCAGAGGCTGGACAGCTTGGAGGATGCCCCATGCGTCAAAGCTCCCATCGACAACTCCAGTGCGTCGACTTCGCCATCACCAATCCCGAGCAGTTCCGGGAGGCGCTTGAGCGATTGCGACTGTTGGAGAAGGCGGCCGAAAAGTCATCGCTGGGCCGAGAGCGAGCTTCCCTGGAACTGGCGGTAGCTCGCTATCTGTCCACCCAGGCGCGGCCGGCCGCTTGATATCGAGACAGCTTAGGGCGGAAAGAGGGGGTAATGTCCGAAAAGACGGCCCGTGAAAAAGCTTTCGAAATCGCGGCCTCGGGCACCTGCACCTCGGTCGAAAACATCCAGTGGCAGCTGGCGCGCGAGGGTTTCGATCGAAACCAGATCAGCGCATGGCGCAGCATCGGGAAGACGCAGCGGATGGCGGCGGCCGCGCAGTCGCAATGTCGAAGGCGCGACGCCAGCGCGCATCAATGCTGGAACGTCCAGAGCAGGCTGCGACTGAGATCCTTCAGTGCTTCAACCGCATCGGGCCGCTCGCGGGCGACGGCTGTAATCAGCGCATCCGCCAAGGCAAAGATTGCGGTTGGGGAATTCGGTAGCAGCGGGTTTCGCGCCGGCGCGAACAGGGCAAGATCAGCAATCGGCGCGAGCGGGGAAGTTGGGCCATCCGTCAGGCACAGCAGCCTGGCGCCCTTCGCATGGCTGTGCGCCGCCAACTGAACCGTGGTGCGGGAGTAGCGCGGCACCGAAATGGCGATGACGAGATCGCCCGCGGCAGCGGAGTTCAGGTGACGGTAGGCGCGCTCGGGCCCGCCCCGAGCCGTGGCGAAGACGACATCGGCATCGCAGTACAAGGCGAGGCCATCCTCGATGAAGCTCGCGATCGGATGGCTCGCACCCGATGCGACGATGAAGATCCGTCGCGCCGACAGGATGGCCGCGATGGCCTCCTCCACGATCGCCGCGTCCAGGGAGGATATGGCCTCATCGAGATTGGCGCGCTGCATCTTCAGCGCCGCGAGGAAGGTCGAGACGGTCGATTCTGTCGCTGCCCTCGCGTCGGCGAAGTCATCCACAGGCTGCATGGCCAATTGCAGCGCCGCCGCAAGCGCGGCCCGAAACTCGCCATAGGAGGAAAAGCCGAGCGCGCGCACGAAACGTGTCACTGTGGCGTTCGACGCCTCGCTCTTCTCCGCCAGGCCATCGATCGAGGCCGTCGCGGTCTCCAGCGGGTGTTGCAGCACGAAATCGGCGATCCGCCGATGCCCATTGCTGAGCGTCGGGTAGGCCCTGGCGATCCTGTTGGCGAGATCGGTGCTCGGTTTCAGAGCTTGAACCATGTCGCCTGCCGCATCCATTGACGTATGAAAATTTTCATGATGGATATTTGACGAAAGTAAACCTGTCAAAAATCGCCAGCTAGCTCGGTACGGAGACTCAACGATGCGCATCCACCGCCTTGGCGCGCTGCTCGCCAGCGCCTGCCTCTGGACCATGCCGGCCATGTCGCAGACCCTGCGGGTCGCGTTGGCCTCAGAACCCACGGCGGTGGACCCGCACTACCATGACCTGACGCCCAACAACGCGCTGGCGCAGCATATTTTCGACGGGCTCACGACGCAGGACGAGCAGCAGAAGGTCAAGCCCGCGCTCGCCACATCCTGGCAGAACGACGGCAAGAATACCTGGACG
>DATDBB010000524.1:0-8528 GCA_036525085.1 Allobosea sp. | reverse complement strand
CGGGCAGCACGGCAAAGGCCGTGAGCGCGAGCAGCGCCGCCTGGGCGTTGCGTTTCATACGGTCTACTCCGGGGCAAGGGTCAGTCCGAGCATGCGCGGCGCCGGTCGACCGGCGGCAGCATCGGTGGCTCTTTCGACGGGGTCTGTTTGGGGAATGCGGTGATGGATCGGTGCGGACTTAAGGCTCGCCCCAAGGCGGTACTCGCGGACCATCAAACGGGGCCCGGCGCTTTGGCGCGCCGAATGCGTTGAGATTGTCCGCGGCTCGGCTAGCGATGATCCTATCGCGGCCAGCCTGAGTGAAAAAATTCAGAAAAGACAAGGTTCTGATCGCAAGCGCTGCGCCTTAAAATATTTAAAGTCGATTTGATTTGCGTTACTGCGCGCGCGCTTGATGTTACTTAACGTCAAAGATTCACTTGCTCCGAACCGTCCAATCTGTGCATCACTCGACATGGGATATGGCGATGAACTTCGGCAGCTTTATGACCTGATCTGTCACGTATAAGGCACGCGGCCGTTGGACGCCTTGCGCTCGCGCGGCGTGTTGCAGGTGCATCACCGGCGTCTGTCGGAAAACGATCATGCGGAGCGAAAACGGGCGCCTCAGCAGCGGCATGACTGGCCGTTGCCCTGCAAAATGCGCGCAAATCCGCGATACACGGCAACGCGCCCCGGCAGCAAAAAACCGCCCGGCAATGGCCGGGCGGCTTGTGGATAACGGCAGATCGGTAGCCTCGTCAGCGCGCCGCCGTCAGCAGCGGCGACCAGGTCGGGTCCGAGGCGAAGGCCGGCGTCGGCACCGGCACTTCGACGCGGCCGGTGATGTCGACCATGTAGAGCTTGCCGCCGGATTGTCCCCCGGGATCGCGGAAGAACATGATGTACTGGCCATTGGGCGCCCAGTTCGGCGCCTCGTTGTGGAAGCCCTCGGTGAGCAGGCGCTCGCCCGAACCATCCGCCCGCATCACGCCGATGGCGAAGCCGCCGGAGCCACGCTTGGTGAAGGCGATCAGGTCGCCGCGCGGCGACCATGTCGGCTGCGAATAGGATCCGGAACCGAAGGAGAGGCGCTTGCCCTCGCCGCCGCCCGCGCTCATCACATAAAGCTGCTGCGAGCCGCCCCGGTCGCTCTCGAAGACGATCTGCGTGCCATCGGGCGAATAGGAGGGCGAGGTGTCGATCGCCCCCGTCGAGGTCAGCCGCATCGTCGTGCGCGAGCCGATGTCGATGGCATAGAGATTGGCGTTGCCGCCCTGCTGCAGGCTGAGCGCGATGCGCGCGCCATTGGGCGAGAAGCGCGGGCTCGAGGTCATGTCGGGGAAGTTGCCGACGATCTGACGCTGCCCGGTCTCGATGTTCAGCACATGCACGCGCGGCTGCTCGCCCATGCGCTGCGACATGTAGGTCACTTCCTGCGACACCGGCGAATAGCGCGGCGTCACCACCGAGACGTTGCCGTCCGTCAGGTAGCGCACATTGGCGCCGTCCTGGTCCATGATCGCCAGCCGCTTGCGGCGGTTCTCCTTCGGCCCGGATTCGTCGACGAAGACGACGCGCGTGTCGAAGAAGCCGCCGACGCCGGTGATCTTGGTGAAGATCGCATCCGAGATGATGTGGCCGACGCGGCGGGCGTTGTTCGGGTCGGTGAAATATTGCTGGCCGTCGGTCTGCGTGCCGGTGGTCACGTCCCAGAGCCGGAACTCGGCCTTGATCCGCCCCGAACCGTCGCGCGAGACGCGGCCCGTCACCAGCGCCTGCACGCCCGACGCCTTCCAGGCGCCGAACTCGGGAACGGCATCGAAGGGCGGGTTCTTGTCGGGATGGCGGGCCTTGTCGATCGGCGCGAAATAGCCCGAGCGCTTGAGGTTGTTGGTGATGACGCCGGACACCAGGATGCCGCCCTCGCCGCCGAAATCGGCGATCGCGATCGGCAGCGGCTGGAACGAGCCGCCGCGCAGGTCGATCACGAGTTCGGCCCGAGCTGCCGCAGGCATGAAAGACACCGCCACAGGCGCGAGCAGCGAGGCGCCGGTCAGCGCCAGCATCCGGCGGCGCGTCGGCGCAGCCGTCAGAAGCGGGAGAGGACTACGGTCGATCAGGGTCACAGCACGTCCCTTGCGTCGAAATTGACGACGACGTCGCGCCAGTCGTCATAATAGGCGGCAAATTGTGCCGGGATGCGCAAAGGCGCGCAGCGGCGGGTTGCGGTCAGGGCCGAACTGGCCGCGACCGCGAAAAGCGGATCGGACGAGGAGTTCACCACGCCGGGCTGGCCGACGAGCGAGCCGTCGGTGTTCAGCTTCATCCGGACCTGCGGCACGACGGCGCTGCGCGCATTGGCGAGCGCGATCGGCACGTTCCAGCACTTCATCAACTGGTCCTGGATGATGCCGATCAGCTGGCCGCGCAGCGACGGGCTGAGTTTCTGCGAGGCGCCGCGCTCGGTGCCGAGCGACGCCGTGCGGTTGACCTGCGGCGCCGCCGCCCCGGTGGATTGGGCCTGCTCCTTCGACTGCAGCAGCTTGGAGATGTCGCTCGGATTGAAGTTCTTGGCGATCTCGGCCTCGCGCTTGGCCTTGGCCTCGGCCTCCTGCTTGGCCTTGGCGGCCGCCGCGATCTTGGCCTTGGCTTCGGCCTCGGCCTTCGCCTTGGCGACAGCCTCCGCCTTTTCCTTGGCGGCCTGTTCGGCCTCGGCCTTGGCCAGGGCTTCCGCCTTGGCCTTCGCCTGCGCCTCGGCCCGCGCATTCGCTTCCGCCTCGGCCTTCGCCTTTGCGGCGGCCTTGGCGGCTTCCTCGGCCTGCTTGGCCTTGGAGGCGAGTTCGGCCTCCTCGGCGAGCTTGGCCAGTTCCTCGCGCTTCTGCTCGGCAAGTTCGGCGGCGCTGGGGCCCGCCTTCTGCGGCGGTTGCTTCACCGGCTCCGGCGGCTTCGTCTCCAGCTTCGGCAGATTGGCGGCGCGCGTGGGCGGCAGCGGTGCGGAAGCGTTGTCGTCGGCTGTCTTGAGTTCGGCCGGACGGGTCGGCGGCGCGGGCGTGTCCTGCTTGGCCTCGCCCTCCTCCTTGCGCTCGACGATCTCGGACTTGCGCTCGGCGCGCTGGATCGGCTGGGCCTGGACCTTCTCGGCCTTGCGCTCGCCGCGCGTCACCTGGTTCAGCGCGCTGGCATCGACCATCTCGACCGCGATCGCCTCCTCGTTCTCCGGCAGCGGCGCAGGCGACGAGAACGCCAGAAGCCCCGCGACGAGGAACGTCGCGTGGCCGAGCGCCGACATCACCATGCCCGGTTCGGAGGTCGATAGCTTCACGCCCGAAACACCCTCGCCTTATCCGTCGTCACTTCGTCGCCGGCTCGGTGACCAGCGCGACACGCTTGAACCCCGCCGAGGTGATCGTCGACATCACCGACGCCACGCGCCCGTAATCGACCATGCGGTCGCCGCGCACATAGATCCGCTCGTCGAAGCCCTGCTTCGCGAGGCCCTGCAGCTTCGTCACCAGGTCGGGCTCGAGCGTCGGCTGGTCCTGCAGGAAGATCTGGCCCTTGCCGTCGATCGCGATCGTGATCGGCTTCTGGTCGACATTGATCGGCTTGGCGCCGGTCTGCGGCAGGTCGAGCGGCACGCCGGTGGCGATCAGCGGCGCCGCGACCATGAAGATGATCAGCAGCACCAGCATGACGTCGATGAACGGCGTCATGTTGATCTCGGCGATGGCGCCGTGCCTGCGGCCGCGCCGGCTGCGGCGTCCCCCGGCCTTGGCGCCGGATGCTGCGGACATGCCCATCTCAGCGCCTCCTCAAGCCGCCAGCCGCTCGTCGATCTGCCGCGACAGGATCGCGGAGAATTCGTCGGCGAAGGCTTCCAGCCGGCTCGAAGCGCGCGCGACCTCGGACTGCAGCTTGTTGTAGGCCATCAGCGCCGGAATCGCGGCGAAGAGGCCGATCGCGGTGGCGAACAGCGCCTCGGCGATGCCGGGCGCCACCACGGCGAGCGAAGAGTTCTTGGAAACCGCGATGGCGGTGAAGGAATGCATGATGCCCCAGACCGTGCCGAACAGGCCGATGAAGGGCGCCGCCGAGGCGATGGTCGACAGCACCAGAAGCTTCGACTCCAACCGCTCGGTCTCGCGCTGGATCGTGACGTCGAGCACCTTGTCGATGCGCTGCGACAGGCTTGCGACCGAGCGCCCGCCATTCTCGAAGGAGCGCTTCCACTCGCGCATCGCCGCGACGAAGACGGCCGACATGTCGGAGACCGGCTTGGCGGCGAGCTCGCGATAGAGTTCCTCCAGCGAGCGGCCGGACCAGAACACCTCCTCGAAGGCATCCATCTCCTTGCGCGTGCGCCGATACAGCAGCGTCTTGTCGATGATGATCGACCAGCACCAGATCGAAGCTGCGAGCAGGCCCATCATCACGAGCTTGACGACGATATGAGCGTGCCAGAACAGGGTCCAGAACGACATGTCGATCTGCGGCGCGGCTTGCGCGACGTCGGCGGGGTTCATCCTGTCTTCCTTTTGCCCTGGCGGCCCCTAGCCGGTCACCCGGCCAACGTTCCGCCATACGCGCCGCGGGTGACCCCACGACGCCGCCCGATTCTGCGATCCGGGGAATGCCGTATCCGTCAATCGCCTTTGAATCCGGCGAAAGATGGGCCGAAACGGGGTTTCCTGCGAAACGCATGCTCGTGATCGAGTTAAGCCTCCAGCAAGGTTAATGCCGGGTATACGCAGATGCCTTCGCGGCACCGCACACGGCTCCCGCAACGCAAAAGCGCCCGCCCCGGTTTCCCGGGGCGGGCGCTCAAGATGTCGTGGCCGTCGAAAGCGGCAGCTTATGCCGCGTCGGACGTGGGCGAAGGCTGCTGCGGCTGAGCGCGCCGATCGGCCATGAACTGGTCGAATTCGGCCTTGTCGCGGGCCATGCGCAGCCGGCCCAGGAAGTCCTGGAACTCCTTTTGCTCGTCCTCGAGACGGCGCAGCGTCTCCTGGCGGTATTCGTCGAAGGCGCGGTTTCCGCTCGACGGGCCGCGGTGCCAGCCGCCACCGCCGAAGCCGCCAAAACCACCCTCGCGACCGCCCATCCGCTCGCGCAGGCGTTCCATCTTGCCCTGCAGACGGTTCATCTGGTGTTCGTAGCGGTCGGAACCGCCAAATCCGCAACCCATGCGTCCACTCCAATAAAGAAAGGCCAGGGTCGCCAGACCCAGGGGCCAGAAGACGATGAAGCCGAGAACCGCGAAGGCGATCCAGGCTCCCTTCCCATATTCGTCAAGCTTCTCGACGATTGGCATCGTTCCCTCACCATGACAGAGCGTGAATGTAAATCACATTTACATAAATGGGCGACGGCAGTCGGCTTGTCAAGATGGCAGGCCTGTCAGGATTGAAGGGGGAGGGTTGGCCCGGCGCGGGTTATCGCACCGGGCCTGCGTACCGGGATCGATTGTCGATCCCGGGTCGGTCGATGGCAGGCTTATCCCCGGGCGAGCGCCTTGAGCGTCGCCGCGCCCAGCGCCGACTTGACCACCGCGCCCGCCAGGAACGGCACGACGCCGACCATCAGCGCCTTCTCGAAACCCACAAGCGTCGACAGCCATGCCGCGCCGAGGACGAGACAGGTCGCATTGCCCAGCAGCATCGCCGCGAAGGCCAGCCCGACGCGGCGCCCGTTCCAGCCGTGCTGCGCCAGCCAGCCGACGAGCATGCCGGCAACCGGAAAGGCGAACAGATAGCCACCCGTCGGTCCGACGAAATGCTGTACGCCTGCGGCGCCGCCGGAAAGGACCGGCAAGCCGAGCGCGCCCTCGGCGAGCCAGGCGACTATCGTCAAACCACCCAGCCGCCAGCCCATCAGCGCGCCGACCAGCGTGACCGCGAAGGTCTGCATCGTCATCGGCACCGGGACCATCGGGACCTTGATGTAGGATGAGAGCGCCAGAAACAGCGTGCCGATGATCACGGCTCCGATCTGCCAGGACAGCGGCCGGCCCTGCAGCGGAAACGGGCTGGATGCGGGCGTGCTTGCGAGGGCCGTCCCGGAAGCGGTTGCCGATGTGTCGATCATGATGTCCTGTCTCCGATGGGGCCGGCCCGGTACCGCCATGAATCCGCAAACGATTCCGGCTCCGGATGGCTCCTTATCGGCGATCACCGCGGGGCCGTACAGGCCAGGCCGGAGCGATGCCGCTCACGTCGCGCCGCGACCGATGCCGAGGCCCTGCAGATAGATCAGCATACCCGCCTCCAGCAGCTCGGCGGCCGACATCGGCAGCGGCCGCCGCCCGCCATCGGCGCGGCCGAACAGGGCGGCGACGCCATGCGACATAGACCAGACATGCAGCGCCATCATCAGCGCCGGCGGGCGCTTGGCTGCCGGCAAGAGCGCGATCAGCGCCTCGGAAGCCGAGCGCAGGTTCTGGAAGGCGCGGTCGGCCGCCGCGCGCAGCTCAGGGCTGGCGTCGAGAGAGACGCCCGCCTCGAACATCGCCGAATAATAGGCCGGCTCGTCGTGTGCGAAGGCGAGATAGGCCGGCCCCAGCCGGTGGAAGGCTGTCTCCGGATCGGGCCGGCCCTGGTCCCAGGCCCGTGCCAGCGTCGCCTCGAACACGACGAATCCACGCGTCGCGACATCGGCCAGGAGGTCTTCGCGGTCGCGGAAATGCCGGTAGGGCGCGGCCGGGCTGACGCCCGCGAGCCGCGCGGCCTCGGCGAAGGTGAAGCCGTTGGGCCCCTTCTCGCCGATCAGCCCCATTGCCGCGCGCACCAGCTCCTCCTTGAGGTTGCCATGGTGATAGCCGCGCGGCGGCTGCTCGGGTTTGTCGCTTTTCCAGCTCATGTGACGAGCGCTAACATGGCACCGGGCGGCCGTCGATCAAGTCTCAATCCTCGACCCCCAGCCGCAGCCGCAAGCCGTCCGGAATCCGCCGCGCCCGCCCGCCGCCGACGCAGGCGACTTTGACCTTGGCCGTGACCAGGACCTCCTCGCCGCGCAGCACGCGCTGCTCGACATCCATGGTCGCGCCCCGCGCCGCGACCGAACGCGTCTCGATCGTCAGCATGTCGTCCATCACGGCGGGCCGCAGGAACTCGATCGCCATGCTGCGGACCGCGAAGCCCAGCGCCGTCGCGCCGTCGAACAATTCGCGCTGCCCGATGCCGAGCGAGCGGATCAGCTCGGTGCGCCCGCGCTCCATGAAGCGCAGATAGGAGGCGTGATAGACGACGCCGGAGAAATCCGTGTCCTCGTAATAGACGCGGACGGAGAGGCTGTGGGAGGCGGTCATGACATCGCGGGACAAAGGGCGGCGGGAAAAGAGCGGCGGGAGCTGCGAGCTTTAAACGCTGGGCGCGCGGCGGCATAGTCGGGAAGGAACAGGGCGCTACGCCGGGGAACCCGGCCGCGCGCGCGTTGTTCTCCCAGGGAGACCGGAACCACAAGAAAGGGAAAAACCCATGTCGCTCTCGACCAAGCAACTCGAACGCGTTCTCGACAAGGACGAGTGGGACCTCGTCGCCCGCACCCGCAGCCGCGCGATCGGGGACGTGCCCGACACCGACCTTCGTGATCTGGCGAAAAACCTGCGCGACCGCCGTGACAAGGCCCGCGACGTCGCGCGCCGGCAGCGCCGCGAATTCCGCGGCAAGGTCGCCCCGCAAGGCACTGAGGCCGCCTCCGACAACACGGGCACCAAAGCCAAGGCCGACGCGCTGACGGTCGCTCTCAAGCGCGTCGGCGCCGAGCAGACCCGCCGCACCGAGAAGCTGCGCCAGCCGAGCCAGCGCTCGCTCGCGCGCAAGGCGCTCGCCCTGAAGCAGCGCCAGCAGGCCGCTCAGCGCCCGAAAAGCCGTACAGCCGACACCGGCATGAAATCGGTCCCGACCCGCAAGACCGCCAAATCCGGCGCACTCGACCATGCCGGCCAGCGCTCGGCGATGCACCGCTCGAAGTTCGCGCGCTGAACCGCCGCACTGAGCGGCAAGGCCGCGTGGCGCGAGAGGTGGCCGCGAACGCGCTGCGGCGAGTCGGCCGGCGTGACTTTCGAGAACCGGAGCGGAGCGGACATCTGTCCGTGAGCACCGGAAGCGCAGAAGGTCGCGTCGGGCGGCCGGCCGCAGTAGCGTTTCGGGGCCGGCTCTCAGCGCTTGCAGGGCTTCTTCATGAAGGACCCGCACTCATAGGGCTGCGACAGCGCTTCGCGCACCGGATAGTCCTTGCCGTCGACGCGGTTGACGATGTCGTCGATCATCCAGGCGCCGCCCTCCTCGACCATGCGGAAGCGCACGCTGACCGGCTGCTCGAAGCTCCGGAACGCGGCGGTCACGAGCGCCTTTCCGTTGGCCGGAGGCTGCGTCACCGTCACGCGCAGGTTCTTGATCTCGCCATCTTGGCCGCTGAGGAAGGGATCGGCGCCGAGATTGCCCATCTCGCCGGCTTCCTGCTGATAGAGGTCGTCGCGCGCGAACAGCGCCGCCAGCCCCTTGCTCATCAGCTTGTCGCGATGCGGCGGCTGCCAGGGCGCCGGCACC
>DATDBB010000523.1:0-7499 GCA_036525085.1 Allobosea sp. | reverse complement strand
GTTCCGGTGACTTGGCAGCCTATGCCTCGTTCATTCGCACCCCAGAGGCTCAACCGGAAGGACGATACAGACCATGGCTCTGCCAGATTTCTCCATGCGCCAGCTCCTCGAGGCCGGCGCCCATTTCGGCCACCAGTCGCACCGCTGGAACCCGAAGATGTCGCCCTACATCTTCGGCACGCGCAACAACATCCACATCCTCGACCTGTCGCAGTCGGTGCCGATGCTGTCGCGCGCCCTGCAGGCCGTGTCGGACACCGTCGCCCGCGGCGGCCGCGTCCTCTTCGTCGGCACCAAGCGCCAGGCGCAGGACTCGATCGCCGACGCCGCCAAGCGCTCGGCCCAGTACTACGTCAACTCGCGTTGGCTCGGCGGCATGCTGACCAACTGGAAGACCATCTCCGCCTCGATCCAGCGCCTGCGCAAGGTCGACGAGCTTCTCAACGGCGGTGGCACCGGCCTGACCAAGAAGGAGCGCCTGATGCTCGCCCGCGAGCGCGACAAGCTCGAGAAGGCGCTCGGCGGCATCAAGGACATGGGCGGCGTGCCGGACATGATCTTCGTGATCGACACCAACAAGGAAGCGCTCGCGATCAAGGAGGCCCAGCGCCTCGGCATCCCGGTCGCCGCGATCATCGATTCGAACTCGGATCCGGACGGCATCACCTTCCCGGTCCCGGCCAATGACGACGCCGGCCGCGCCATCCAGCTCTATTGCGACCTCGTCGCCCGTTCGGCCATCGACGGCATCTCGCGCGCCTCGGGCGATCATGGCATCGATCTCGGCGCCGCCGAGGCCCCGATCGTCGAGGAGGCCCTGGCCGAGCCGGCCGCTGTCGATCTCGGCATCGCCTTCGAGCTGCTGACCGCGCCGCGCGGCGCTCCGGACGATCTGACCAAGCTCTCGGGCATGGGTCCGGATGCGGTGCAGAAGCTCAACGATGGCGGCGTCTACCATTTCTGGCAGATCGCGGCGATGTCACCGGCCGACGTCACCAAGCTCGATCACGATCTCAAGCTCGGTGGCAAGATCGAGCGCGAAGGCTGGGTCGCCCAGGCGCGCGAGTTCGCCGACGCCTGATGTTTGAAGACGGAGGGCGGCGCGTCATCGGCGCGTCGCAATCCGGTTGTTGCACTGAAATTCGATTGACGCCGACCAGCGCCGACGACCGGAAACGGAGCGTCGGCGTTTTCCCATAGGAATGGTCGGCCTGATGACGCGGCTGGCCGGCATCTGGCGCCGCACGACAGACAAGGACGACAAAGATGGCTGCGATCACCGCCGGAATGGTGAAGGAACTCCGCGACAAGACCGGCGCGGGCATGATGGACTGCAAGACCGCTCTCTCGGCCGTCGATGGCGACATCGAGGCCGCGATCGACTGGCTGCGCACCAAGGGCCTCGCCAAGGCCGCCAAGAAGGCCGGCCGCATTGCTGCCGAAGGCCTCGTCGCCGTGGCGGTCTCCGGCCATAGCGGTGTCGTCGTCGAGCTCAACTCCGAGACCGACTTCGTCGCCCGCAACCTTGAATTCCAGGGCCTCGTCCATGGCATCGCCAACGTCGTGCTGGAGCGCGGCGGCGACGTCGAGGCCGTGCTCGCCCATCACTATCCGGGCGGCGGCACCGTCCAGGAGGCGATCGCCAACGCCATCGCCACCATCGGCGAGAACATGACGCTGCGCCGCGTCGCCTCGCTCAAGGTCTCGGCCGGCCTGATCGGCTCCTATGTCCATGGCGCGGTCGCCGACGGTCTCGGCAAGATCGGCGTCATCGTCGCGCTGGAATCGACCGGCAAGCAGGATGAACTCGCTGCCCTCGGCCGCCAGCTCGCCATGCACGTCGCCGCCACCAACCCGGTCGCGCTCGATCTCGCTTCGATCGATCCCGAGATCCTGGCCCGCGAGAAGGCGATCCTGGCCGAGAAGAACGCCGGCAAGCCTGCCCATGTGCTCGAGAAGATCACCGAGAGCGGCCTGAAGAGCTACGCTAAGGAATATTGCCTGCTCGAGCAGGCCTATATCCATGACGGCTCGAAGTCGGTCGGCCAGGTGCTCAAGGAGATCGAGGGCAAGGTCGGCGCTCCGGTCGCGTTGAAGGGCTTCGCCCGCTTCGCGCTCGGCGAGGGCATCGAGAAGGAAGAGACGGACTTCGCTGCCGAAGTCGCCGCTGCCGGCGGCACGACGGGCTGATCCGGCCCGTCCGGCACCAAAAGAAAAGGCCGCGCTCCGCGCGGCCTTTTTTGTAGGAAGGAGGGCGACGGCGAATCGCTGTCGCTCTCGATCACCCTCCCGAATCGGGCATTTCCGTTTCGGAACAGCAGGATGCGATCATGAACCTCAATTCGGAGACGATCTGATGAGACCCAGCCGCGTTCTCGTTAAGCTCTCCGGCGAAGCCCTTGCCGGAACAGCAGGATCCGGCCTCGACGGCGCTACGCTCACGGCGCTGGCGGCCGATATCGCGAACGCTTCGCGCGAGGGCGTCGAGATCGCCATCGTCGTCGGCGGTGGCAATTTCTTTCGCGGCGTCCAGGGCCTGAACAAGGGCCTCGACCGCACCAGCGCCGATTCGATCGGCATGCTCGGCACCGTGATGAACGCACTGGCGCTGGAGCACGCGATCGAGAGCGCCGGCGCGCCGGCGCGCGCCATGTCGGCCGTGCCGATGCCTTCGCTCTGCGAGAGCTATGCCCGCAAGCGCGCCCTCGACCACCTCACCAACGGCAAGGTCGTGGTGCTCGGCGGCGGCACGGGAAACCCGTACTTCACCACCGATACCGGCGCTGCCCTTCGCGCCGCCGAACTCGGCTGCAGCCACCTGCTCAAGGCGACGCAGGTCGATGGCGTCTATTCCGCCGATCCGAAGCAGGATCCCAGCGCCACCCGCTACGACACGCTGACCCATGCCGAGGCGATCACGCGCGACCTCAAGGTCATGGACACGGCGGCTTTCGCGCTGGCGCGCGATGCCGACCTGACCATCGTGGTGTTCTCGATCGCGGAGGCCGGCATGCTCGCAGCCGTGCTGCGTGGCGAGGGCAGGGCGACCTATGTGACGCCGTCCATGTGACGCCGTAAGCACCTCGTGTCATGATGTTCTTGACCCTGGCCGGCCCCCCCGCCATGGTCTCGCCGGGTTTGAGAAACACCCGGTAATGCAACACCGATGTCGCATCGTAGCGGGCGGAAAGCCGGGTTTTCGCTTTTCGCGCGATGCACCAGTTCAAGGTCTTGAAGACGATGGCCCAGACGACGTTCGATCTCGCCGACGTAAAGCGCCGCATGCAGGGCGCGCTCCAGTCCTTCAAGGGCGACCTGGCCTCCCTGCGTTCGGGCCGCGCCTCGGCCAACATGCTCGACCCGATCCAGGTCGAGGCCTATGGCGCACGCCAGCCGCTGGCCCAGCTCGCGACGGTCAGCGTACCCGAAGCCCGCCTGCTGAGCGTGCAGGTCTGGGACCGCAGCATGGTCAACGCGGTCGAGAAGGCGATCCGCGAATCCGATCTCGGCCTGAACCCACAGACGGAAGGCCAGGTCCTGCGCATCCGCATTCCGGAGCTGAACGAGCAGCGCCGCAAGGAGATGGTCAAGGTCGCGCATAAATATGCCGAGGAGTCGAAGATCGCGGTGCGCCATGTCCGCCGCGACGCCATCGACATCATCAAGAAGGTCGAGAAGGACGGCGCCTTTACCAAGGACGACGTCACGCGCCAGTCCGATCTCGTCCAGAAGGCGACCGACCAGCACATCGCCGAGATCGACCAGGCGTTGGCGACCAAGGAAAAGGAAATCCTGAGCGTCTGACGCTGCCGGCGCGGTCTCCCGCGCCAGCTTGCTGCGTGCGAGATCGCCCGGCGAGATCAACCGGCACTTGGCCGAACGAGGCATATCGAGAATGTCAGCAGGCCAGCGTCCGGGGCAAGCCGCCCATCCCGCCCAAGTCGGCCTCCCCCATGCCGCTCCCGCCCATGTCGCCATCATCATGGATGGCAATGGCCGCTGGGCGCAGCTGCGCGGCCTGCCGCGCCAGGAAGGCCACCGGCGCGGGCTGGAGGCTTTGCGGGCGGCGGTCAAGAATGCCGGCGAACTCGGCGTCAGGATCCTGACCCTCTACAGCTTCTCGACCGAGAACTGGCGCAGGCCCGCGACCGAGGTCTCCTTCCTGCTGGGCCTGCTCAAGCGCTTCGTCGAGAAGGACCTTGGCGAACTCCATGCGGCGGGTGTGCGCGTGCGTGTCATCGGCGGGCGCGACGATCTCGCGCCCGATCTGCGCAGGCTGGTCGAGCATGCCGAGACGGTGACCCGCGACAACACGGCGATGACGCTCGTCGTCGCCTTCAACTACGGCGCCCGCGACGAGATCGTCCGGGCCGCGCGGCGGCTCGCCGCCGAGGCGGCGTCCGGGCGCATCGAAGCCGCGGCGATCGACGAGGCGATGCTCGCCTCGCACCTCGATACCGCCGACCTGCCGGACCCCGAGCTGGTGATCCGGACCTCCGGCGAGACGCGGATTTCGAACTTCCTGCTCTGGCAGGCAGCCTATGCCGAATTCGTCTTCACCCCGGTGCTGTGGCCCGATTTCGATCGCGCCGCCTTCGAGGCGGCCCTCGCCGAATATGCGCGCCGCGAGCGGCGCTTCGGCGGCGTGTCTGAGCCTGCCGACCGCAATGTAGGCGCGGCGTGAGCGAGCCCGCCCCCGTTGGGCCCAAATCCGGTCAGGGCGAGTTGCGGCTGCGGATCGTTTCGGCGCTCGTTCTGGCGGCCGTCGTCCTGATCGTCACCGTCTGGGGCGGCTGGCCTTTCCGGATCGTCTGGGTGCTCGTCGCCGGCCTCGTCGCCTATGAGTGGCTTTCGATGGCCAGCCGGAACCATGCCGTCGCCGCTGGGATCGCCGTCGTCATGTCCGGCTTGCTGCTCGGCTTTTCGCCGGCGAGCCAGCCGGCCCTGGCGGGCGTGGCGGCTGTCGCTGCGCTTGTCGGCGCGGTTCTGACGCACCGCGTCAAGGACGGGTTCGCGCTGGAACTCTGCGGCGTCGCCTATGCGCTGGCTTTCGCGCTGATCGTGCCCGCGCTGCGTTCGCTGCCCGAGATCGGCCTCGCCATCATCATCTGGAGCTTCGCGGTCGTCTGGTTCACCGACATTGCGGCCTATTTCACCGGCCGCAGGCTCGGCGGGCCGAAGCTGATGCCGAGCGTCAGCCCCGGCAAGACCTGGTCGGGGGCGATCGGCGGGACGATCGCCGGCACGCTCGGAGGCTATGCCGTCTGGGCCCTGACGCCTGCGGCGACGCTGATCGTCGGGCCTGCGCTGGTCGTCCTGGGCTCGCTGGCGGCCTCGGTGTTCAGCCAGATGGGCGATCTCTTCGAATCGTCGCTGAAGCGCCGCTTCGGCGCCAAGGATTCGAGCCATCTCATTCCCGGCCATGGCGGCTTCCTCGATCGCCTCGACGGCTATTGGGCGGTCCTCGTCTTCGCCGGCATCGTGCTGTTCCTTATCCGCCTCGAGCTCTGAACCGCGCATGCTCCGCACCGTCACGCTTCTGGGAGCGACCGGCTCCATCGGCAAATCGACGCGCGAGATCGTGGCGGAGAATCCCGAACGGCTGCGCATCGGCGCGGTCGTGGCCGGCCGCGATGCCGCCGCGCTGGCCCGCGTCGCGATCGAGACCGGCGCTGGCTTCGCCGCGCTTGCCGATGCCGCAGCCGGGCCTGCGCTGGTCGATGCGCTGGCCGGCAGCGGCATCGCCTGCGGGGCAGGGCGCCAGGCCGTGCTCGACGCGGTGGCGATGGACTCGGATATCGTCGTCAGCGCGATCTCGGGCGCGGCCGGGCTGGAGGCGACCTTCGCCGCGCTGACGCCGGGCCGGGTCGTCGCGCTCGCCAACAAGGAGAGCCTCGTCTGCGCCGGCGCCGCCGTGATGACGCGCGCGGGGGCGGTCGGCGCGCGCATCCTGCCGTTGGATTCCGAGCACAACGCGCTGTTCCAGGTGCTCGGCGCCGAGCCGATCTCGGCGATCCGCAGCATGACGCTGACCGCGTCCGGCGGCCCGTTCCGGACCTGGAGCGCCGCGCAGATCGCCGCGGCCCGGCCCGAGCAGGCGCTGGCCCATCCCAACTACGCGATGGGCGCCAAGATCTCGATCGACTCCGCCAGCATGATGAACAAGGGGCTGGAACTGATCGAGGCTTGCTTCCTGTTCGGGCTAGAGCCCAGCCAGCTCGAGGTGCTGGTGCATCCCCAGCAACTCGTCCACGGCCTGGTCACCTTCCGTGACGGTTCGGTCAGCGCCGGCATGGCCCTGCCGGACATGCGCGTCGCGGCCGCCCATTGCCTCGGCATCGACGGCAGGTTCGACGCGCCCCCCGCCCGCTTCCTCGATCTGGCGCTGACGGCCCCGTTGAGCTTCGAGCGGCCGGACCTCGCTCGTTTTCCGGCTCTAGGCCTCGCCATGGCGGCGCTTGCGGCGGGCGGCGCCATGCCCGCTATCCTCAACGCAGCCAACGAGGTCGCCGTCGCCGCTTTTCTCGAAGGGCGCATCGCCTTTCCAGGTATTGCGGCGCTCGTCGAGGCCGTCTGTGCCGAGGCCGCTTCGGACCTTGCGGCGCCCGCCGATGTCGCCACCGCGCTCGCCATTGACCATGAGGCGAGAAACCGCGCGCGCGCGCTCTTGTAGCCGAGGCCCTTCGCTGTCACCTAAGGGGGATTGATCGGGAGATACTGATGGACTTCGTGGCGACACTCTGGAACGCCGGCTCGTTCGCGCTCGGCTACCTCGTGCCTTTCCTCTTCGTCCTGACGGTGGTCGTGTTCGTCCATGAGCTCGGCCATTTCCTCGTCGGCCGCTGGTGCGGCGTCGATGTGAAGGTCTTCTCCATCGGTTTCGGCCGCGAGCTCTTCGGCTTCAACGACCGGCACGGGACGCGCTGGCGCTTCGCCGCGATCCCGCTCGGGGGCTACGTCAAATTCTCGGGCGACGCCGATGCCACGTCGAGCGGAACCGATTCCGTCGAAATCCAGGCCATGACCGCGGCCCAGCGCGAACGTTCCTTCCCGGCCCAGTCGGTCGCCGAGCGCGCCGCCATCGTCGCCGCCGGCCCGATCGCCAATTTCCTGCTCGCCATCCTGATCTTCGGCGCGACCGTCTTCGTCTTCGGCAAGCAGGTCCTGATCCCGCGCATCGATCAGGTCGTCGCCGGCAGCGCGGCCGAGCGTGGCGGGCTGCTTGCGGGCGATCTCGTGCTGTCGATCGACGGCCAGCCGATCACCAGCTTCGCCGACATGCAGCGTGCAATCTCGGTCAGGCCGAACGAGACGCTCTCCATCGTCGTCGAGCGGGCGAGCGGCGCCGTGACGCTGCCTGTCACGCCGGCGCTCGTCGAGCAGAGCACACCGCTCGGCAAGCAGCGTCTCGGCGTGCTGGGCGTGCAGGCCTCGCGCCAGCCCAGCGACTGGAAGACGCAGCATTTCGGCCTGCTCGAATCCGCCAGGGTCGGCGTAAG
>DATDBB010000522.1:0-2403 GCA_036525085.1 Allobosea sp. | reverse complement strand
GGGCTTTCGACGGTGTTTGGAGCGATGTCTATCGGATTACAGCAGATGGGCACCTTTTCGGTCCCTTCGAGGAAGTCCCTCCATCGGTAAACCAGCCCGATCATGCTGCTGCTACCAAATATCCAACGCAAGGCCCCCCTTTGGCCTGGAATGGGGACATTGAGTTCTGGAGCGAGGGGCATCCGCGGCACGTGTTCTTCGCGTGTTTCGTCGACGGGCGCTGCGTCCGGATCCTGCCGGAGAGCGAACATCGCGCGCTCATGGAGAGGGCGCGGCGCTGGGCGCTCCTTTCAGGCTCAATGTGAACTCAAAAATCATCCGTGCGCGAGCGGCTCGCTGGGAAGGGAGGGGGATGGAGACAATTGCTGCCGCTTGCGCTTTAGACCTCCGCTCCGGCCAGCACTCTGGTCAATGTTGCCGCCTGCATCCGCCGGGCGAGCGGGAAGGATTGCCCGGCCCAGAGCGGGCTGAAATCGTCGAGGCCCGCGGCTTCCGCGGCGCTGCGCAGCGGCCCCAGCGCGGTGCCGGCGGTCGGGAAAGGCGGCGCGAGTTCGCAGAGCGGCCCAAGCTCTTCCATGGCGCGGTTGACGATGCCGCGCGCTGGCCGGCCCGTAAACAGGTTGGTGAGCGCCGTCGGCCGCTCGCCCATGCCGAGCGCCTTGCGGTAGATCGGCGATAGGTTTGCCTCGGGCGTTAACAGATAGGCCGTGCCCACCTGCACGGCGGCGGCGCCCAGTGCGAAGGCGGCGGTAACGCCGCGCCGGTCTGAGATGCCCCCGGCCGCGATCACCGGCACGGAGACGGCATCGACAACCTGCGGAACGAGCGCGAAGGTGCCGATCTGCTCGGACATCTTGTCCGTCAGGAAGCTGCCGCGATGTCCGCCGGCCTCGGCGCCCATAGCGATGACCGCGTCGACGCCGCGCTCGGCGAGCCAGCGCGCCTCGGCCACCGTGGTCGCGGAGGAGAGGATCCTCGCTCCGGTGCGCTTCACGCGGTCGAGCAGATCGGCCGCCGGCAGCCCGAAATGGAAGCTGACGACCTCCGGCCGATAGTCCTCCACCACGCGCGCCGCTGTGGTGTCGAAAGGCGTGCGCCCCGTCGCCGGCTTGGGCATGTCGGGGTCGAGCCCGGCCTCGACATAATAGCCGGCGAGGCGCTTGAGCCAGGCGGATTGGCGCTCCGGATCATCGGCCGGGTTGCTGTGGCTGAAGAAATTGAGGTTGATCGGGCGGCGCGTGCCGGCCCGCACCCGGTCCAGCGCCGCCCGCAGTCCGCCTTCGTCATATTGGGCGCTCGGCAGGGAGCCGAGGCCGCCAGCTTCGCTGACCGCGATGGCCATCTCCGGCGTCGATGACCCCGCCATGGGTGCCTGGATGACCGGAAGCTCGATACCGAGGAGGTCGAGCAGTCGCGTCTGGCTTGCCGTGGTCATGGCGGTTCCTTTCGACGGAGTATCGGAGATTTGGTCAGGCTAGGGCGTCGGCGAGACTAGCTTGCCGTGCGCCGCTTGCGGTATTCCGGGACGGGCAGGCCGCCCCAGCCCCAGTTTTCGAGCTCGACCTCCTCGATCACGACGAAGGTCGCGTCGAGCGGCTTGTTGAGCACGTCGAGCAGAAGCTTGCTGACGCCGGCGATGAGCTGCGCCTTCTCATCGGGTGTGACGGAGGTGCGGCCGGGGCCGGAGCCCTCCCGCGTGACCTGGATGGTGACGATCGGCATGGCGTTTCCTCCCTCAGTGCCCGGCGCTCTGTCCGCCATCGACATGCAGAATCTCGCCGGTGATGAAGCCGGCCGACTCCAGGAACAGCACGGCGTCGACGATGTCCCGGATTTCGCCCAGCCGCTTCACCGGATGCAGGTTGGCCAGGAACTCATGCGTCTGCGGCGCGTGCATCGGGGTCTTGATCACGCCGGGCGAGACCGCGTTCACGCGGATGCCCTGTGTGGCATACTCGATGGCCAAGGCCTTTGTCGCCGAGTTGATGCCGCCCTTGGTCAGGTTGGCGAGGACGGAGGGAACTCCGCTGATCGCATGGTCGGTTAGGCTCGTGGTGATGCTGACGATATGGCCGGAACCCTGCTTCAGCATCGCGGCCGCTGCCTGCTGGGTGATGTGGAAGAAGCCGGCGAGATTCGTCGCGATTTTGCCCTCGAAATCCTGCATTGTGTAGTCGATGAAGGGCTTGGCGATGAAGACGCCGGCATTGTTGACCAGCGTGTCGATCCGCCCGAAGCGAGCGAGCGCCTCGCGGACGACCGCTTCTGCCGTCGCCGGATCGGCGATATCGCCGGGAACCGACAGGACGTCCTGGTCGCCGGTCTGCTTGATCGAGCGCGACGTCGCCACGACGCGCTAGTTGCGGTCGCGGAATCCCTTGACCAAGCTGGCGCCGATGCCCT
>DATDBB010000521.1:0-19577 GCA_036525085.1 Allobosea sp. | reverse complement strand
GCGGAAGCCGGCGGCGCGGAAGCGGTTCTCGCCCCAGCCCTCGAACTTCGACGGCACCTTGTCCCAGAACACGCCCTCGCCCGGGCCGTTGGCGATGATCATGTTGTCGGTCAGGCGGAAGGAGAGCAGCACCGCCTTCTTGAGCCACTGGTGCACGACCCAGTCCGCGCCCTGCTTCTCGGCGACGCGGGCGGTGCCTGCATCGAGCATCTCGATCGCCTGCTCGACCGCCTCGCGCACCGCGCCCTTGGTGTTGATGCCGATCTCGGAGCGGCCCTCCCAGGCGGCGTCGATGGTGGCGGCGAGATCTGTCAGCGACATGGCGCGGCTCCGGCGTTTACAAAAGCCCGGGAGCGATGGCGGAAGGCGGCGGCGGCGTCAAGCGCATCACGCGCCGGGCGGGGCGACGCCGGCCGCGGCCAGCGGGGGAACGACGACGCCCGCGCCGTGTTAGGGTGGCATCGCGCACGAAGCTTTGCAGGAGGCCACCATGAAGCGTATCGCCCTGTCCTTGATGCTGGTTCTGGCGGCCGGCAATGCGCTCGCGCAGGGGCGCCCTTCCACGCTCAACCGGACCTGCGCCGCCAACCGCCAGAGCGTGCTCGCCAATGGCGCGATCGTGCTCGGCACCGGCGGCCACACCTATGACCGCTTCGTCCGCGACGCCGGCTTCTGCGCCCATGGCGAATTCCTCGAGCCGGCCTGGGTCCCCAGCCGCGATACGCCGCAATGCTTCGTCGGCTATCGCTGCAAGGTGGACTGGCCCTGGGATTGAGGAACGCTGATGCGCCTCTGGATCAAGAACCCCCTCGGCATCGTCGCCGAGGGCGCTGGCGGCGGCGTGGTCGTCGATGGCGCGATCATCGTCGAGCTGGTCGCGGCCGGAGCCTCTCCTGCCGCGCCGGTCGATGAGGTCTTCGACGCCTCTGATCATGTCGTGCTGCCGGGCCTGATCAACACCCATCACCATTTCTACCAGACCCTGACGCGGGCCCACCCCGCCGCGATCGACCGCGAGCTGTTCCCCTGGCTCACCGCGCTCTATCCGCTCTGGGCACGGCTGACGCCGGGCGATCTGCGGCTGGCGATCCGGGTGGCGCTGACGGAGCTGCTGTTGTCGGGCTGCACCACGGCGGCGGACCACCATTATCTCTACCCGAAGGGGCTGGAGAACGCCGTCGACATCGCCGTCGAGGAAGCGCGCGCGCTCGGCATCCGCGCGACGATCTCGCGCGGCTCGATGAACCTGTCGCAGAAGGATGGTGGGTTGCCACCGGATTCGGTGGTGCAGGACGAGGACACCATCCTCGCCGACAGCGAGCGCGTGCTGAAGCTGTTCCACGATCCTTCGCCCGGCGCGATAATCCAGATCGCCCTGGCGCCCTGCTCGCCCTTCTCGGTGACGCCGGCGCTGATGGCCAAGAGCGCGGAGCTCGCGGCCCGGTTCGATGCGCCGCTGCACACCCATCTCGCCGAGACGAAGGACGAGGACGCCTATTGCCTCGAGGTCTATGGCAAGCGCCCGCTCGACCTGCTGGAGGAAACCGGCTGGATGCGGCCGAAGACTTGGCTGGCGCACGGCATCCATTTCTCCTGCGAGGAATGCGAGCGGCTGGGGAAGGCCGGCGTCGGAATCTGCCATTGCCCGACCTCGAACGGCGTGCTTGCCTCGGGCTTCTGCCGCACGCGCGAGCTGGAGGCGGCGGGCGCGCCTGTCGGACTCGGCGTCGACGGCTCGGCCTCCAATGACGGCTCGAACCTGATGGAGGAACTGCGCCACGCCCTGCTGATCAACCGGCTGCGCTATGAGAGCGCCACCGCGGTGACGGCGAAGGACGTGATCCGCTGGGCGAGCGAAGGCTCGGCGCGCTGTCTCGGGCGGTCCGACATCGGCCGCATCGCGCCGGGCCTGCAGGCGGATTTCGCGCTCTACAGGCTGGATGAACTGCGCTTCTCGGGCGCGCATGATCCGGTCGCGGCTCTCGTGCTGTGCGGCGCGAGCCGCGCCGACAGGGTCATGGTCGCGGGACATTGGCGCGTCGTCGACGGAGCCGTGCCGGGTCTCGATATCGCGGCGCTCAGGCGCGCGCATGGCGCGGCGTCGCGTCGCTATGCATGAAACGCCTTCGCAATCTCGACGCATTTGCGGCATTGTCTTCGGCGATATGCCGCCCAGCCGAAGGATGCCGGAGATGAAGTTCGCGCTGTTCGCCGCGCTCGCCCTGACGCTCACGGCCGGCGGCTGCATCACCATCGAGGAGCGACGCGCGCTCGATGCAGAGCAGTGCCGGGGCTATGGCTTTCGCACCGGCACGGACGCCTTCGCGCAGTGCTTGCAGCAGATCGACCTCAATCGGTCAGCCAACATGCGTGCCTGGGCCTATCGTGACTTCGGCGGCCCCTATGGCGGTTTCGGCTATGGCTACCGGGGTTGGTGAGAGAGGCTAGAGCCGGATGATTTCAGGTCGAATCGACCTGAAATCTGAATCCGTCTCTACATCATAGAGTTAGAGCATGATGTCGTCCGAAAACCGGTTCCCACTTTTCGGCATCATGCTCTAGGCCTCGTCTTCGCCATCCCCGGCCGGCCGAAAATCCCGCAGTTCCGGCAAGCGGGCGTGGAGCCGGCGCAGGAAGCCGGTGAACTGCGCGCGCTCCTCCGGCGTGAAGCCTTCCAGCATCATCCGCTCACGGGCGGTGGCCAGCGCGATCAGCTGGTCATGCAGGGCATAGCCGCGCTCGGTCAGCTCCAGGATCTGGCGGCGGGCGTCGCGGCCATCCGCGACCTCGGCGACATGGCCGGCCGCGACCAGCGCCGCGACGCTGCGGCTGACCGCGCCCTTGTCGAGCCCGATGACCTCGCAGATTCGCTGCGCCGCGATGCCCGGCTCGATGGCGAGCTGGGAGATCACCCGCCATTCGGTGACGCCGACGCCGAAGCGTTCCAGATAAAGCCGCGAGGAGCTGCGCGACCAGGTGTTGGAGATCGCCGTCAGGAAATAGGGGACATAGCCGCCGAGATCGAGAACCTCCCGCTCGCTGACACTATCCTCGGCCGCCCTGTTGCGCTTCGTCGAAGGCATGACTTGTCCTGACATCCGTGACCTGCATCTCACATGCGGTCGCGGGGCGGGGCAAGCCACCGCGTTGCCGCGGCAGGCGGCGCCCGCCATTCGCAGGCTGCAGATCGTCCTAGTCCCTGCGCGGCCTCATCGCCGAGGCGAGATAGCCCAGGGAGAGCAGCATGGCCGCGACCGCGATGCCGGAACTGACCACGCCGGCCGGGGTGATCCTGGCGCTGCCGCGCAAGGTGATGTGCTTGCCCAGCCGCAGCTCGAAGGCCGACCTGATCTCCTCCGGATGCGACGGGGGCGCGGCGGACAGCTCTTCCTCGATGACGGACATGCTGCAACTCCGGACAGGACCTGCCGACACTCGCATGACGACCGGCCGTGCCGCCAGAGAGCAGCGCGCATCAGCCGCGGGGCGCGCTCTGCCGCCGCAGCAGATAGATGTCCATGATCCAGCCATGCTTCCGCCGGGCGGCGGCGCGGACCTGTTCGATCTCCCCGGCGACATCGGCGAGAGGCCCCGCGATCAGGATCTCGTCCTGCGTGCCGAGATAGGCACCCCAGTAGATCTCGAGGTCCTCGGGCGCGATGCGCGCAAATGTCTGCTCGCCGTCGAGCATGACGACGACGCTGTCCTGGCCTTCCGGGAAACCAGCCGCGAGCTTGCGGCCGGTCGTGATCATCACCGGCTCGCCGATGCGGTTCAGCGCGATCCTGTGACGCGCGGCGAGAGCCTGGACGCTGCTGATGCCGGGGATGACCTCCCAATCGATGGCGAGGCCGCCCGCGCGCACGCGCTCGACGATGCGCAGCGTGCTGTCATAGAGCGCCGGATCACCCCAGACGAGCAGCGCGCCATATTGTCCCTCGGCCAGTTCTTCCCTGAACAGGCGTGCGTAATTGTCGGCGATGCGCGCATGCCAGTCATCGACGACGCCGCGATAATCGGAACCTGCGGGCGCGCGCTGCGGCGTCCCGACCGTCACCATCCGGCAGGGCTTCTCGATGAAGCGTGTGCAGATCTCCTCGCGCAGATGGCGCAGCGCCGCCTTCTCCTCGCCCTTGTCCGGCAGGAAGACGACATCGGCCCGATTCAGCGCCTTGATCGCCTGGACCGTCATCTGGTCAGGGTCGCCGGCGCCGATGCCGATGATCAGAAGTTTGCGCATCCCCGCCTCGCCACCCGCTCCGGAGCGCGGCGTGTAGCATGGCGGCCAGCGCGAAGGGATAGGCTCGAGACTTCAGCGATTTCAGTCAGTCATCAACGCGCGTCATCCCGGGCGACCGCAGGGAGGCCCGGGATGACGGCGCAGGAGGCCCAATGGGTGGAGCCGACAGACATCATCATGCATGACAGACCGGCCCCTCAAGGCGAGGGCTCCCTGTCCCAAACAGCCGCTCAGGCGCGGCCGGCGAGCTCGGCGCGGGCGAGGTCGATGCCGGGCGGCTGGGCGACGCTCAGCGCCAGGGATGCCTGAAGCGCCGCCAGATCCACTGAGGGCGACGGGTGCCAGCCGCACGGGCATGGATGATCACCGAGATGAGCATCCGCGACCTCCCTGTAGACGGAGCCGACCGCCTCGGCCGCAAATTCCAGAACCGCCATCGGCGACAGCCGCGTGCCATGCAGCACGCCGCAAAAGGCGTTCATCACGGCCTGCCGGATTTCGGCGCGGGCCTGATCGAGCGAGGTCGCCACATCGGGCTCAGGCCGCATGACGCGCATCTCCGTCCTGACGATTGCCACCCTGACGACCGGCCGCGCCTTGCCGCCATTGCTGTCGCTCGGGCTCCGGCAGCGCGACCATCAGCAGGTCGACGAGACGCTGCATCCGCGGCGGCAGGTCGCCGCCGGCCTGGATGCCCAAAGGCTGCTTCGCCAGGGCGAGCGCGCGCCGCAGTTCATGGCGGCTGGCTTCGGTGCGGACGACCTCGCGGATGATGATCTCGTCGATGCGGCCGATCGCGGCGGCGACATCCGCTTCACTGACTCCGCTCATCGGCCATCTCCATCCGCGCTGGTTGAATCGGATCGCGGCGAACAGATAGACGCTAACGCAATAACCAGCAAGCCATTGTTTTTATTGCATAAATAGAACTATTCGAATGTGGCCAGCGAGCCGACTACAGCAATGGACAGCAGCCCCTCAGAGTTCGCGCACGATCTCCAGCCTGGCGCCATGGGCCAGAGCGCGGTCGAGGCAGCGGTCGGCCGGGCCGAAGAAGGAGATCGCATAGGCGCCCTGCCCGCGTCGGCCGAGATGGCGCGTCAGGCTCTCGCAGGCATCGCTGCGCGCCTCCGTCAGCGACAGCACCTGCCGGCCGAGGCGGAATTGCGCAAGGCCGAAGCCGAGGCCGGGCACGGTGCCGCAAGCGACGGGCTCCAGCCCGGTCAGCGCACGATAGCGCGCGACCGAAGCGGCAAGGTTGCGCACCGCGACCGTGACGCCGGCGACGCCGGTGACGCCATTGGCATGCTTGCGCACCTTGCCCTCCGGCACGCGCAGCGCGCGCGGCGTGACATCCTCGCAGATGAAGGGGATGTCGGGCTCGGGCGGGCGGGCCGAGCGCCATGCGATGCGCGTACCGTCCGGCTGCAGGCGCTCGCCATCGATCGGCCCGTCGATCTCGATGCCCGCAGTGCGGGCGCGGGCGAGATCGACATCGAGCGTATCGGCCGGCAACAGGGCGTAATCGACGAGACCGCTGCCGGCCTCGTCCAGCACTTTCCACCAGCGAAAGCCCGGCACCGGCCGCGAGAAGGCGATGATCTCGAGGTAGGCGCCATCGGCCAGCACCACGAGGGCATTGCGCGAGCCGCGCGGATGCTCGCCGCCGGACAGCACGGTGAAGCCCAAAGTCTCGTAGTCGCGCACCGCCTGGTCGAGATCGGCGACGGCGATGACGATGTGGTCGATGGACTGCGGCATGAAGGCGGTTCTCCGGGACGGGCAGGCGGGCGGCTCAAAATTGGCGGCTCAGGCGCTGGCGGCGATGGCCTCGATGCGGGGCAGGCCACCGAGCTTCGGCGCGAAGGACGTCCAGACCTTGCGGGCGCCGGCTTCCCAGCCGGGACGGTCCTCAGGCAGCGCGACCTTGCCGCCCTCGGCGGCCGCCCTGGCCATCGAGGCCTCCTCGTCGGCGACGATCAGCTCGTCGAAATAGGCGCTGCCTTCGGCGGCGGCGGATGCGAGCGCCGCCTTCTCCTCGACCGACAGCCCCTTCCAGAAGCCGGCGGAGACCATGACGACGCCGCTCGCCCAGATATGGCCGGTCTCGATCAGCCAGGGCACGACTTCATAAAGGCGGAAGCCGACATAGGCCGATTTGGTCAGGTCCATGCAGTCGACCACGCCGGTCTTCAGGGCGTTGTAGGTCTCGGGAATCGGGATCGGCGTCGGATGGGCGCCGAGGCCCGACCACAACTCGGTGTGCAGCGGGCTCTGGATGACGCGGATGCGTTTGCCCCGGATAGCAGCCGGCGTGGTGAGCGACTCCTTGGCCAGGAGATGGCGCGCGCCGTAATTGATGAAGCCGAGCACGACGAAGCCCTGCGCCTCGTATTTGCCCTTGAGCTCGGCGCCGAGCGGACCGTCCAGCACGCGGCGCAAATGGCCCCGATCGCGGAACAGGAAGGGCAGGTCGAGGAGCTGGCCCTCCGGCACCCAGCCCGAAAGCGCCGAGATGGTCGAGAGCGAGGCCTGGATCGATCCGAGCCGCATGCCCTCGGCGACCTCCTTCTCGCCGCCGAGCGCGGCATTGCCGACGATGCGCAGGTCGAAGCGGCCGGGCGCCGTCCCGTTCAAGGTCTCGGCGATCCGGCGCCAGATCTTCGTCTCCGGCTTGTCCTCGCCGAAGAGCGAAGCAACCGTCACGGGCCGGCCGGCCGCATGCCCTGTGCGGGCGGACAGGAGCGCCGGGGCGGCCAGCAGGCCGGCACCGACCATGCGGCGGCTCGGAAACATCCTTTTAGAACTCCTTATTCAGGGCCGCTTCCTGCCTCGGCTGGAATGCGCGCGTCCGCAAGACGGGTCGGCGCATCGCCGGAATGTAGAGGCGCGGCTTGACGCAAGCCATCCCCAGCCAAAACGAGCAGCAGGGCACCCCAAGGGCAACGGCGCGAAATCTCGTATTGATAGGATTCCCGAAGAGTAGATACGGTAAAATGACTGATTCGCGTTGGCGTTCCCGAAGCTCCTCAAGCGCGATTTTCGAGGCCATCACTTGAACGCCCTCCCGGTTGCCTGTTCGAACGATTGGCTGGGCCCGTCATCGCGCCTGGATGCGCAGCCGATCGCAGCCGCGACGCCGCGCCCCGGAGCAACGCTTCCCCTGCAGGAAGCCGACCCGACGCAGAGGCTTTCGCAGGCGCAGCAAGGCTTCCTCGAATTGCGGCTTGAGGCTGCGCTGGGTCGTCTGGCGGCGATGGAGACGCTGCTCGCGGCCGAGCGCCTGCAGGTGCGCGAGACGCAGGCCGCGCTCGCCGTGGCCGAACGCGCCCTGCAACGCCACCGCGAGACCATCGTCGCTTCGGACCTGCATCGTCAGGACGTCACCCGTGAGATCGAGCAGTTGAAGCAAGGCCTGCACGAGGCCGCGCTCGACAAGGCCCGGCAGGACCACCAGATCGCCACACTCGTCGCCGCCCTGGCCGGCAAGAACGCCGAAATCGGGCGATTGCAGGAGGTCGTCGCCGGCATCGGGTCCGAGTTGCGGGCGGCCCGGAGCAAGCAGAACGCGGCGTCGGACGCATTGCAGCGGGAATGCCTGCGTCTCGAGGAGACGGTGCAGGGCGAACGCCGCGACAAGGTCCTGCTCCAGCGTGCGCTGGATCTCGCCCGCGCCAACCGGCGCGCCTTGCAGGACCAGTTGCAGCAGCCGGCCGGCCCCCGGCCGCCCGATCACAGGATCGCTCTGCGGGCTCCGTTCGGCTCCGGCGCCATGTCCTCGCGTGCCAACGACGATTTGCGTCCCGACGAAGCCTTGCCTTCAGCCTTCGCCTTGCCTGCGGCCGCCTTCTTGCCTCTGGCCGTCCTGCCTGCCTCCCAAACCCTCGCACAGCAAACCCTCGCACAGGATGCGCCGATGCAGCCATCCTGTCCGGCGCTCACGGAGCACCTCCATGCAGCCTGCAATTAGCGACCTCGCAACCGTCACCAGCCTGCGCCAGAACAGCCCAGCCTCGGAGCCGTTCCTGGGCGCCTCGGACAAGATCACGGCGTTTCCCGCGGCCTCCGCCCAACAGGAGTCGATGAGATCCGTCGCGATGCCGGCGCCGGCCCCCGCCAGCCAGCAGCGCGACTGGCCGTCGGCGCTGGCGCTGATCGAGGAAACCAGCGAAGCGATCCGGATCAGCGACCTGCGCTATGCGCAGCTCGAGGAAAGGCTGCAGCAGACGATCTCGCAGGCGGCAGTCAACATGCGCGAGCTGGAAGCACAGATCGCCACCGCCAACGAGCTGCTGTGGCGCTCCGAGGAGCGGGCCCGGCAGGCCGAGGCGCGCGCAATGGAGGCGGAAGCCTGGCTCGCCCGCCTGCACGACGCCGTGACCACCTCCTTCTCGCAGGCCAACCGCCCGCAGTCGCGCGGCTGACCGTGACACAGGAGGCTCCCAGTCTCAGCCGCGCCATGCTTCGGTCGCCGGGCTGGAGAGAGGCTACGGAACGGACCGGAGCCGGCCCGGCCCCGGCGCCGCAACGCGCCCCTGCGCGCCGCACGGCCGGCGGGCCGGATCCCCGGGAGACGCTGGCGCTGGTGGAGAACGCGGGCGAAGCCTTCGAGACGCTGCAATTGCAGATGCTGAGCGTCCTGCAGAAGGCGAAGGGCTCGCTTCAGGATGCGGATCGGGAGAAGGCCCAGCTGCAGGACGAGATCGAAGCCTTGGCGCGCGAGAAGGACGACTGGAGCCAGCGCGCCCAGAAGGCCGAGGCCACTCTCGACCGGGCCAACCAGGTGCTTCAGACCCAGCAGAGCGTCCTGGAGAAAGCTCTGCTGCGCGAGCGCGAGGCGGTGCAGCGCGCCTATATGCTCGAACTGAAGCTACGCCAGACGGGGGCGGGCGGGCGGCCGGGTTGAACGCTCGCCTGGGCGCCACACCGTCAACGCAACTGCGGCAATTCTCCCCGGCCCGCGCAAAAGAAGTTGTTCGCAACTCTTCAAAGCCGATGTTCGGATGTTGCCAGGAATCACCGCGCGCCCTCTGCTGGCTTGGCGTTTCCAACGCAGTCCTGAACACATCGGTTGCCGGGCTGCCGGAAGCGGCTACGTCCCGCGTCGATGGGGGGGGCAAGGTGGGGTGGCTTCGATGATCGGTGCAAGTCTGAGGCGCCTGATGGGCGGGCGGAGCGAGGAGCCGGAGCTGCGGCTGCCCAAGACCCTCGACGCGCCTGCCTTCGACGCGCCCGCGATCTCCGCCAACGAGCCCGGCGAGCCGCCGGCACCTGCCCCCGCCGCCATTCATGAAGCTCAGCCGAAGCCGAGCAGTTCGCATGAGGTCGGCCAGTTGATGGCCGCGATCAGCGACCAGTCCAACGAACTCCAGACCGAATTCGCCAAGATCTCGAACTGGTCCGTCCAGCTCGACCTGCTGATGACGCGCACTGCGACCATGCAGCAGATCTTGCCCAAGTTCATCCAGACCTCGCAGGACCAGGCCGGCCAGATCGAGGAACTGACCGGCCTCTGCAACCGGCAGGACCGCGAGATCAACGGCCTGCAGATGGAGCTGGGCCATTACCGCCCGCTGGCGATGCGCTATGAGGAAGAGCTGCATCGCAGCCGCGCCGCGCTCGACCAGACGCAGAACTCGCTGTCCATGCTCGAAATCGAGCACGCCAAATTGCAGGGCGAGATCAACGGATTGCTGCAGCGGCTCTCCAGCACCGATTCGCGGGTGCAGCGCCTCTCGGAGGAGCGCCAGGTCGTCGAGCAGAAGCTGCTCGAGAAATCGGCCGCGGCACAGAACCTGTCGCGCGAGGTCGCGATGCTGCGCTCCGATCTCGTCGCCTCCAGCGGCGAGAACCAGCGCCTGCAGCGCGACATCGCCGCGCTGACCGAGAAGATGAGCGGCGAGCGCGAAGCCTCAAACGAGGCGGCGAGCCAGGCCCAGGCGCGCATCACGGCCGCCCTGCAGACGATCAAGGAACTCGAGGCCCAGGCCGCCGCGGCAGGCGAACGCGAGCGCAAGCTGGTCGACGACATCGCCCAGCGCGACAAGAGCGTCTACGACCTCGACATCAAGCTTTCGGCGCTGCAGTCGAAGGCCGACTTCCTGACCGGCGTGAACCACCAGCTGCGCAACGATCTGCGCCACCATATCGACCATGTCGGGACGCTGGAGCACTCGAACCGCCAGCTCATCGAGGCAATGTCGCGCAACCGCCAAGCGACCGAGGCCATCGGGCCGGACGTCTACGACACGCCGCCGCTCAAGGCCGCCAGCGGCGAGTGAGGCCGGGCCGCTCCGAAGCATCTCGGAGGCTGTTCGAGACTTCCCGCGCCCTCATCTCCTGGATGCCGTTGATTGTCTGAACCGCGGCGTCATCCTGGGCTTTGCGAAGCGAAGTCCCGGGATCCATCATAGGGCTCGACTGCGCTCTATGATGGATCCCGGAGCTGCGCGGCTACGCCGCTTGTCCAGGATGACGAGGCAGTTCGGGTCCCCGCTCATGCCGCCGCAAACGCCGCGTTGATGATCGCCTGCGCTTCGTCCTGGATGCGGCGCAGATGTGCCTCGTCGCGGAAGCTCTCGGCGTAGATCTTGTAGACCTCCTCCGTGCCCGAAGGCCTCGCGCAGAACCAGCCCTCGCCCGTGACGACCTTGACGCCGCCGATCGCGGCACCGTTGCCGGGGGCCTCGTTGAGGACGGCGGTGATCGGCTCGCCGGCGAGCGTGTCAGTCTTGACCTGCGCACGCGACAGCGTCTTGAGCGCCGCCTTCTGCTCGCGGCTAGCGGGGGCATCGACGCGGGCATAGAGCGGCGCGCCCAGCTCCTTCGTCAGTGCGACGTAGTGCTGGCTCGGGTCGGAGCCGGTGACGGCGGTGATCTCGGCGGCGAGCAGGCCGAGGATCAGGCCGTCCTTGTCGGTCGACCAGCTCGTGCCGTCCCGGCGCAGGAAGGAGGCGCCGGCGCTCTCCTCGCCGCCGAAGCCGAAGCTGCCATCCGACAAGCCGTCGACGAACCATTTGAAGCCGACGGGAACCTCTACCAGCCGGCGTCCGAGCTTGGCCGCGACGCGGTCGATCATCGCGCTGCTGACGATGGTCTTGCCGATGGCGGCGTCGCGGCGCCAGCCGGGACGATGCGTGAAGAGATAGGCGATCGACACCGCGAGATAGTGGTTCGGGTTCATCAGCCCGCCGCTGCGGGTGACGATGCCGTGCCGGTCGGCATCGGTATCATTGGCGAAGGCGACGTCGAAACGGTCCTTCATGCCGATCAGGCTGGCCATCGCATAGGGCGAGGAGCAGTCCATCCGGATCTTGCCGTCCCAGTCGGCGGGCATGAAGGCGAATGTCGGATCCAGCGTGGTGTCGACGACGGTCGCGTTCAGGCGATAGCGCTCGATGATCGGGGCGTAGTAGTCGAGCCCGGCGCCGCCGAGCGGATCGATGCCGATGCTGACGCCGGAGGCGCGTATCCTGTCCATATCGACGACCGTGGCAAGGTCCTCGACATAGGCCGGAAGATAGGCGTGGCGCCGGGTGAATTCCGAGGCCAGCGCCCTCGCATAGGGCATGCGTGCGATGCCGGCGAGCCCGCCCGCCAACAGCTCATTGGCCTTGCGTTCGATCCAGCCGGTCGCGTCGGTATCGGCCGGGCCGCCATGGGGCATGTTGTATTTGAAGCCGCCATCGGCCGGCGGATTATGCGAAGGCGAGATCACCACGCCATCGGCGAGACCCGTACCGCGACCGCGGTTATGCGTGATGATGGCATGCGAGACGACCGGCGTCGGCGTGAAGCGCAGGTTCTCGTCGATCATGGTGACGACGCCGTTGGCGGCGAAGACCTCGAGCGCGCTCTCGAAGGCCGGGCGCGACAGCGCATGGGTGTCGATGCCCATGAAGAGCGGGCCGTCGATGCCCTTCTCCTGCCGGTAAAGGCAGATCGCCTGGGCGATCGCCAGGATATGCGCCTCGTTGAACGAGAGCAGGAAGGAGGAGCCGCGATGGCCCGACGTGCCGAAGGCGACGCGCTGCGCCGCTTCCGCCGGATCGGGCCGGTCGAAATAGGCGTTCGTCAGCTTGGCGACATCCACGAGGAGGCTGGGATCGAGCGGCTTCCCGGCGAGCGGGCTCACGGTGGACGTCATCAGGTTTCCTCGGCAACAAGACGAAAGCTCAACTCACGACGTCCGGATGAAGCTTGTGTTCCCATCCGTCAATCATGTCCGCCGCATCCGGCCGCAAAACCCGGGCCAGATGCGGCGGCGTGCGCTCACTGGCTCAGCAGAGCGTCGATCTTGTGACGCAGGAAAGCCCGGTCGGCGGCAATGTGGATCGGATTGCCCGCTCTGTGGCCGTAGATCGACGGGATCGGGCTGAGCTCGGCCGAGCGTGCATTGACCAGCAAGGGAAGCTCGGCCTCGTTGTCGGCGACCTGAAAGTAGCTGTCGGTCCGGCCCGGCATCAGCAGAAACCGCGCGGTGATGGCGGAAAGCGCAGCGGCGAGATCGCCGCCAAACGCAGCGCAGCGGCTGACATCGCCGTTCTGCCAGGTCGCGATCTGGGCGAGCAGGTCGTTGGCGTCCCGCCGCGCGAAGGCGCCGTCCCAGGACCGCGTCAGGAAATCCTCCAGCGAATCGAAGCCGAGGCCGCGCCACGCCTCCTCGCGATAGAAGCCGTGCGACAGCGCCCAGCCGGCATAGACCCGGCCCATCGCCCGCATCCCTGCGACCGGCGGCGCGACGAAGCGGCCGTCCCGAAAGGCGGGATCGGCGGTCAGAGCCGCCTTCACCCCTTCGAGAAAGACGTGATTGAACGGCGCGCAGCGGGCGCTGCCGCAGACCACTGCCGCGCGCTCGACCATCTCGGGATACAGCGCCGCCCAGTGATAGGCCTGCATGCCGCCCATCGACCAGCCATAGACCAAGGCGAGCCTGTCGATGCCGAGCTCTTCGATCAGCAGCCGGCGCTGGGCCGCGACGGCGTCGTGATAGGTGACCAGCGGATACCGGCCATCGACCCAGGCTGCCGGAGCGTTCGAGGGCGATGACGACAGGCCGTTGCCGAAGAGGTTGGGGATGACGATGAAGTAGCGCCCGGGATCGAGGACGCCGTCGGGGGAGACCAGCCACTGGGTATCGTGGTGCTGCGCGCTGAAGGAGGTCGGGTAGAGGATGACGTTGTCGCGCGCAGCGTTCAGCCGGCCGAAGGTCTTGTAAGCCACCTTCATGTCCGGGAACACCGCGCCCGACTGAAGGGTGACGTCGCCCGCCGCGAAGACGGCATGGTCTGCTGTATCAGTCATGGACGCGATGCTCCGGCCTTCGGTTGCTGCATGAAGCTCGATCAACCTGCACGATCGGCGCGGGCGACGAGGGCGTGCAGCAGAACGTTGGTGCCGGCCACCGCATCCTCGCGCCGGCAATCCTCGAACTCGCTATGCGAGATGCCATCCTTGCAGGGCACGAAGATCATCTGCGTCGGGCAGTAGGGCGCCATCCGGATCGCGTCATGACCGGCGCGCGAGCGCAGGCGCATCATGCTGAAGCCCTGTCGCGCCGCGACCTCCTCGATCAGCCCGCCGAGAGCGGAATCGAAGTCGACCGCCTCGCGATCCGGCGACGCCTCGACCTCGATCGCAATGCCGGTGCGCCGCGAGATCGCGGCCGCTGCCTCGGTGATCTCGCTACGCATCGCGGCCATGCCGGCACGATCAGGATGAGTGCCGGAATAGGTGAAGACGACGCGGTGGGGGATGTTGATCCGGTTGTTCGGCCACAGCCGCAGGGACGCGACCCCGGCCGATCCGACCGGCGCATTGCGATGGCCGATGGCCTCGATCGCGGTGATCAGTTCGGCGGCCGCGGCCAGCGGGTTGCGGCGCTGGCCCATCGGCGTCGCCTGCGCATGGGCGTTGTCGCCGAACAAGGCCACGTCGGCGAAGCAGTTGAACTCGCCGCCCTCGACGACGCCGATGACGTGCCCGGCCTCCTGCAGGCGGTCGCCCTGCTCGATATGCAGCTCGAAATAGCTGTCGACCGGCCGCTGCAACGGCGCATCGCCGAGCTGGCGGATGCGCGCCAGCGCCTCGGCGACTGAAACGCCGGAAGGGTCCTTCGCGGCATGGGCCGTCGCGAGCGGAAGCTGCCCGGTGAACACCGCCGACCCCATCAGGCCTGGCGCGAAGCGGGCGCCCTCCTCGTTCGTCCAGTTGACGATCTCGATGGGATGGCGGGTCCGCAGGCCAGCCTCATCCAGGGCGCGGATACAGGCCAACCCCGCCACGACGCCGAGCACGCCATCGAACTTGCCGCCCGGCGACTGCGTGTCGAGATGGCTGCCGACGAAGACCGGCGGCAGGCCGGCTTCCGCGCCCTCGCGCCGGCCGAAGACATTGCCGATCGGATCGACCGAGACGCTTAAACCCTCCTGCTCGAACCAGTAGCGCAACAGGCTGCGGGCGGCGCCATCGGCTTCCGTCAGAGCCAGGCGGTCGCAGCCGCCAGCCGGCAAGGCGCCGATCTGCGCGAGCGTCATGATGTCGGACCAGAGACGCGCTTCGTCGACGGCAAGGCTGGGCAAAGGCATTTCTCCGGGTCGCGCGGCTCCAGCCGCGAGGGGCAGCCTGCCCCGTGCAGCGCAGCATCCGCAACGGCTCATTCGGCATGGCCGGGCGGAGCCTGACGCGAGGCCCGGCCGTCTCCGCCTCGCCACTGCGCGGCCACGGCATCGCGCAGGCTTCGATTTTTCATGACTTAGGGGTTCCGCGGCATTTGACAGTTAAAAAGCCGGCGCGCAGTATGCAGCATACAATATGATCCCGGCTCGAACCGGCGATCCTTCAGGGCCAGGAACATCCGGAGGTGCGCCATGCGCATTCGCGAACCCGTCGCCGTCGATCCGTCGCGCCCGCCTCCGCTGCCGAAATAAGCCTCGCCCCCTCGCTCCGGTTCCCGCCAGGACCCGGGCGCTGGCGCTCGTGCACCCCGCCCGGTCCCGCCGGCGTCGGCGCGCCCCTTCCGCATTTCACTCCCTGATTGGCGAGTTGCCCGCGATGCATCGGCCCAAGACCTTGCTTCCCAACACTCTGCTTCGTCTGCTCGAAAACCTGCTGATCCTGGCCTTCGCTGTGATGATCGCGATGGTCTTCGGCAATGTCGTGCTGCGCTACCTGTTCAGTTCCGGCATCACCATGTCGGACGAGGCCTCGCGCATGATCTTCGTCTGGCTGACCTTCGGCGGAGCCTTCCTGGTCGCGCTCGAAGGCGGGCATCTTGGCATGACGACGGTCGTGCAGATGCTGGGCCTGCGCGGCCGGTGGCTGGCGCGCGTGATCGCCGAGGGGCTCTCCCTGTTCTGCATGGTCCTGCTGGTCTGGGGCTGCTGGCAGCAGAGCAGCATCAACATGAACAATCTCTCCCCGGTGATGGGGGTTCCGACCGCGATCTTCTACATCGCCGGACTGGCCTGCGGGCTCGGCATCGGGGTGATCAACCTCGTGACGCTGGGCAGGCTGCTCGCCGGCACCCTGCCTCCCGACCAGCTCATCACCGGCGCGGAATCCGAGGAGATGGCGGCGTTCGAGGCGCATAATCAGGAGCGCCCGCGCTCATGACCGTCCTCGTCTTCCTCGTCTCGCTGCTGGGCGCCATGGCGCTGGGCATGCCGATCGCGACCTCGCTGCTGGTCTGCGGCGTCGCCCTGATGATCCATCTCGGCACCTTCGATTCCCAGATCCTGGCGCAGAACCTGATCGGCGGCGCCGACAGCTTCCCGCTGATGGCCGTTCCCTTCTTCATGCTGGCCGGCGAGCTGATGAATGCCGGCGGGCTGTCGAAGCGGATCATCGCCTTCGCAATGGCGCTCGTCGGGCATGTGCGGGGCGGTCTCGGCTATGTCGCCGTGCTCGCCGCGATCGTGATGGCGAGCATCTCCGGCTCGGCGGTCGCCGACACCGCCGCGCTGGCGGCCCTGCTCATCCCGATGATGCGGCAAGCCGGCTATCGGCTGGACCGCAGTTGCGGCCTGATCGCGGCCGGCGGCATCATCGCCCCCGTCATCCCGCCCTCGATCGGCTTCGTCGTCTTCGGCGTGGCCGCCGGCGTCTCGATCACGCGGCTGTTCCTGGCAGGCATCGTGCCGGGCCTGCTGATGGGTCTCGCCCTGATGATCACCTGGTATGTCCTGGCGAAGGACGAGCCTGTGTCGAGGCTGCCGCGCCCGAGCCCGCGCAGCATCGCCAAGGCGGGCCTCGACGGCTTCTGGGCCCTGCTTCTGCCCTTCGTGATCATCGGCGGGATGAAGGTCGGGGCCTTTACGCCGACCGAGGCCGCCGTGGTGGCTGCGGTCTACGCCCTCTTCATCGGCATGTTCGTCTACCGGGAGCTGAAGATCGAGCATCTGCGCCCGGCCTTCCTGGCGGCGCTGAAGATGTCGGCCTCGGTGATGTTCCTGGTGGCCGCCGCCCTCGTCTCGGCCTGGCTGATCACCATCGCCAATATCCCGGCCGAGGTCGGCGCGCTGCTCGGCCCGCTGATCGAATACAAGACGCTGCTGATGATCGCGATGATGCTGCTTGTCGTGGTGGTCGGCACGGCCCTCGACTTCATCCCGACCGTGCTGATCCTGACGCCGGTGCTGATGCCGATCGTCAAGCAGGCCGGGATCGACCCGGTCTATTTCGGCGTCCTCTTCATCATGAACAACGCCATCGGCCTGCTGACCCCGCCGGTCGGGACCGTGCTGAACGTCGTCTGCGCGGTCGGCCGCGTGCCGATGGACAAGGTCATCCGCGGCGTCATGCCGTTCCTGCTGGCGCAGATCGCGGTGCTGGCCCTGCTGACGCTCGTGCCCGAGATCGTCACGGTGCCGGCCAAATGGTTCTACGGGCGCTGAACGGCCCCGCTCACAGAAAACGACAAGCAGGAGGAAGACGCCATGACGATCACCAGACGCACCGCCCTCGCCACTGCCGGCGCCGGGCTCGGTTACTTCGCCATCGGCCGCCCGGCGCTCGCCCAGGCGGCGAAACTGCGCTTCGCCCATCCCCATCCGGAATCGGACAGCTGGCACAAGGCCGCGCTCCAGCTCGCCGAGAGGGTCAAGGCCAAGAGTGGCGGCAAGGTCGAGATCCAGGTCTTCCCGAACGGGGCGCTCGGCTCGGATTCGCAGACGATCAGCGCGGTGCGCGGCGGCTCGCTCGACATCTGCCTGACCGGCAACCCGTTCTTCACGGGCCTGGCACCCAAGCTCAACGTGCTCGACCTGCCCTTCCTGTTCCAGAGCCGCAAGCATGCCGCGGCCGTGATGGACGGGCCTATCGGCGACGGATTGCGCCGGGAACTCGAAGGCTCGAACCTGAAGGCGCTGGCAACCTGGGAGATCGGCTGGCGCAACCTGACCAACAGCCGCCGACCAGTCGCCACCGCCGCCGACATCAAGGGGCTGAAGATCCGCACGACGCCGAACCCGGCGCATATCCGCGCCTTCCAGCTTCTGGGCGCGGTGCCGACACCGATGGCCTTCACGGAGCTGTTCTCGGCGCTGGAGACCGGCGCCGTCGACGGCCAGGAGAACCCGGTGACGCTGATCCTCAACGCCAAGTTCAGCGAGGTCCAGAAGCATCTCTCGCTGACACGCCACGCCTTCACCACCGGTCCGGTTGTGATGAACAAGGCCAAGTTCGACGCGCTGGCCCCCGACATCCAGAAGATCCTCGCCGATACCGCGCTCGAACTGGCCGTCGTCCAGCGCCAGATGAACGAGGACACGGAAGGCTCGAGCCTGGCCGAACTGAAGAAGGCCGGCATGCAGGCGGTCGAAAACCCCGACCGCGACTCCTTCTCCAGGATCGTCACGGCAGAAGTCGAGAAGGAGTTCGTCACGAAATTCGGCGGCGAGACGCTGGACGCGATCAAGAAGGCGGCCGTCTGATGGAGATCATCGACCTCTCCATGCCGATCGAGCCCCATTTCCGCTGGCCGATCGAGCTTGGGATCAAGGGCGACATCGCGGCGGGAGACCAGTTCCGGGTCTCCCGGATCAACATGACCTGCCATGGCTTCTCGCATGTCGATGCCCAGGCCCATGTCATCGCCCACAGCCCGACGATCGAAACGACGGCGCTCTCGCGCGTCGTCGGCCCCTGCCGGGTGCTCGACCTGCGCGACGTCGCCCCGAACCAGGCAATCGATGCCGAGCGGCTGGCGGCCGCCGACCCGGGTGGGGCCGATGGCGAGATCCTGCTGCTGGCGAGCGGATGGGACACCAAGCGCGACTACAGGACGCGGGAGTTCTGGCTCGACGCGCCCTATCTGACCCGCGACGCCGCGCTCTGGCTCAAGGCGCGCAACCCGACGGCGCTCGCCTTCGACTTCCCGCAGGATTTCCCGATCCGGCTGCTGCTCGACAACAAGCACGTGCCCTTCGAGGAGCACGTCACCCACGACGTCTGTCTGCGGGCGGGGATCACCCTGATCGAGTATCTGGTGAACACGAGCGCGCTGAAGAACCCCCGCACATTCCTGTGCGCGGCACCGCTGAAGCTGCCGAATGCGGACGGCTCGCCGGCACGCATCTTCGCGATCGAAGGGCTGAACTGAGCCTGCCCGGCCTGGCGATGGCGAATGCCCGTCGCCGGGCCGTCGCGGCATGCCCGCTTCATCGCGGTGTGAGGCCGGAGGCGACGCAAAACTTCGTTAAGACAGCGCCTGTAGGGTTCTTAACCATCGGATCGGATCATAGAACCGCAACGTCGCCTGGCCCGGATCGCGGGCGTTGCGCGATGCAAGCGGTCGGGGCAGGCAGCGCCCCATGACGCGACGATGGGGAAACGGCCGAACCGACCGATCTCGATCGAAGATCGAACCGAGCCCCGTCCCGCCGTCCCGCAAAGCCCCGCCGCCGAAAGCTGACCTTCCCATGCTGAAGCACGCCTCCATCGTGTCGAAATCCATCGGCGTCGTCGCCGTGATGAGTGTCGTCGCCATCGTCATCGCGCTCGTCGGCTGGACGGGCCTGACGCAGCTCAAGCGCTCGATGCTCGATGTCGAGCAGACCGGCGGCGTCGCGCGCGAAGCGATGGATCTGCGCATCGACATCATCGCGATCAGCCGGATGACCTACCAGCTCGCGCGCCAGCCCGAGAAACATGCGGAGTTCGCGACCGAATCCGAGCGGCGCATGAAGGAGATGCTGGCACGGCTGCCCATCCTGGAAGGGCTGGCCGATGCCGAGGAGAAGCGCCTGATCGGCGATGTCCGCGCCAAGCTCGGCAGCTATTTCGACCAGATCCGCGCGATGGTGGCGGCGTCCCGGAGCGCGACCGGCGATCGCTCGGC
>DATDBB010000520.1:0-2536 GCA_036525085.1 Allobosea sp. | reverse complement strand
CATCACCTCGACGATCGCGCCCATGCCCTCCCAGAACTGGCGGGTGCGGGCGATGGCCGTCTCGTCGGTGCCATCAGGCGGCGTCAGGATGCACCAGCGGTTGAGGAAGAGGCTCGGGAAGCCGGCATCGGGGCCGGAATTCTCGGTACCCGCCACGGGGTGGGCCGGGACGAAATGCACGTTCTCAGGCAGATGCGGCATGACCGCCTCGACCACGGAATTCTTGACCGAGCCGACATCCGACAGGATCGCACCCGGCTTCAACGAGGCTGCGATCTCGGCCGCGACCGCGCCACAGGCGCCGACGGGCACGCAGAGCACGACATGGTCGGCCTGCTCGACAGCCTCGGCGGCCGTCTCCGCGACCTCATGGCCGAGGCCGAGCTCGCGGGCGCGCTGGCGCACGGCCTCGTCGCGATCATAGAGCACGACGCGGCCGGCGAGGTTCAGATCCTTCGCCGCATGGGCGATCGACGAGCCGATCAGCCCGATGCCGATGATCGCGAGCCGCCCGAAGAGCGGCTCGGAACGGCGCGGCGCGAAGCTCTGCTGGGCGGGAGCCATCACGCCGCCAGGAATTCGGCGAGCGCGGCGACGACGAGGCGATTCGCCTCCTCCGTGCCGATGGTCATGCGCAGCGCACCGGGCAGCCCATAGGCGCCGACGCCGCGCAGGATCAGGCCGCGCTGCGTCAGGAAGGCGTCGGCCTCCTTGGCGGTCTTGCCGGGCGTCGTCGGGAAATGGATCAGGACGAAGTTGCCGACCGAGGGCGTGACGGTCAGGCCGAGCTTCTCCAGCTCGGCCGTGGTCCAGGCCAGCCACTTGTCGTTGTGCTCGATGGCGACCGCGACATGGGCCTCGTCGGCAATGGCGGCAGCACCGGCCTCGATCGCGGCGCCGTTGACGTTGAACGGACCGCGGATGCGCTCCAGCGCGTCGATGATGTGCGCCGGGCCGTACATCCAGCCGATACGCAGATTGGCGAGGCCATAAATCTTCGAGAAGGTGCGCGTCATCACGACGTTCTCGCTCTCGGCGACCAGTTCCAGCCCGGATGCGTAGTCGTTGCGGCGGACATATTCGGCATAGGCCGCATCCAGCACGAGCAGGACATGCGGCGGCAGGCCGGCCTGCAGGCGCTTGACCTCGTCGAAGGGCAGATAGGTGCCCGTGGGGTTGTTGGGGTTGGCGAGGAAGACGATCTTGGTGCGCGGTGTCACCGCCGCGAGGATCGCATCGACATCGGCCGTGAAGTTCTTTTCCGGGACCACGACCGGCCTGCCGCCGGCCGCGAGGATCGCGATCCGGTAGACCAGGAAGCCATGCTCCGTGAAGACGCCCTCGTCACCGTCGCCGAGATAGGCCTTGGTGATGAGCTGAAGCAGTTCGTCCGAGCCGGTGCCGCAGAGGATGCGGCCGGCATCGAGGCCGTAGCGGCCGGCGATCGCCTCGCGCAGCTTGGCCGAAGAGCCGTCCGGATAAAGCTCGAGCTTGCCGGCGATCCTGCCATAGGCCTCGACGGCCTTCGGGCTGGGCCCCAGCGGGGTCTCGTTCGAGGAGAGCTTGTGCAGCTTGACGCCGGCAGGCGCGGCCGACTTGCCGGGCACATAGGCCTCGATGTCGAGGACGCCGGGACGGGGCATGGGGCGGGAGGCTGCGGACATTGTGTTGCTCTCTCGGTTCTAGCAACCGCACCGTCATCCTGGGCGACCAAAGGTCGACCCGGGATCCATCGGAGGGCTCGGCACTCTACGATGGATCCCGGATCGCCGCTGCGCGGCGTCCAGGATGACGGTGGCGGATCAGGAGGACATCAGAAGCGGTTCACGAACGGACGGGTTTGAAGGCGAAGCGGGCCGCGTGGCTGCCGATCTCGGAGAAGTCGCTAAGACCGGCAGGCTCCAGCGCCTTTCGGATCGCGGCCTGGTCGACCTCGCCCGAGGCCGCGACAAGCAGCGACAGATGCGAGCCGTCGGCAGCCGAGGCCGAGACCTCGGCGAGATGCTGGGCGAGGCCGTGGCGCAAGCCTTCCGACCAGCGCTCGACGCGTGCGGCGTAGAGCACGATCTCACGGACCGCCGCATCGGCCAGCGGCTTGGCGATGCAATAGACCGGCGTTCCGGCCGGATGGTCCGGCCGCTCGATGAAGGGCAGGCGCGCGATGATCTTGGGCGCGTCGGCCCCGATCAGATCACGCCACCAGATGCCGGCGCTGGCACCCTGGTCCATGCGGAAGATGCCCAGATCGCCTGCCGAATCCGCGACCGCGCGGATGACGGCGCGGGCGTCCTCATGGGTCACGAATGGAACCGTGAAACCGAAATGGAAGCGGGCGGAATCCCGCATCGCCGCATCGCCGCCGGAGACATCGGCATGAACGGCGTAGTTCGCCTGCACATAGGTGAAGGTCGCGATGATGATGCGCCAGATGCCCTCGATCGTGTCGAGCGGCAGCAGGCCCTTATGGCGCAGCGCCAGACGCTTCATCATGTCGGCCTCGCGGCCGGGCCGGAAGGCCGAACCCGAGGCCTGCGTC
>DATDBB010000519.1:0-31082 GCA_036525085.1 Allobosea sp. | reverse complement strand
CAACATGCATCAAACGCATAACGGGGGAACCGCGGTGGATTGGGACCGCATCAGGATCTTTTATACCGTCGCCGAGTCCGGCAGCTTCACCAAAGCTGGCGATGTTCTCGGCCTCAGTCAATCCGCCGTCAGCCGCCAGATCGGTGCGCTGGAGCGCGAATTGCGGGCGCCGCTGTTTCATCGCCATACGCGCGGTCTGATCCTGACCGAGCAAGGTGAACTGCTGTGGCGGGCCGCGCGCGAGATGACGCAGCGCCTGGAGCGGACACGCTCGCAGCTCTCGGAGACGCGCGAGCATCCTTCCGGCGAGCTCAAGGTCACCGCGACGCGCGGTCTCGGCGGGCACTGGCTGACCCCGCGCCTGGCCGAGTTCCTCGATCTCTACCCCGACATCAAGGTCGACCTGATCCTCACCGACGAGGAACTGGACCTGTCGATGCGCGAGGCCGACATCGCCATTCGCCTGCGACAGCCGCAGCAGCCGGACCTGATCCAGCGCAAGCTCTTCACCGTCCACTTCCACGTCTATGGCTCGCCGGCCTATGTGAAGCGCTTCGGTGAGCCCAAGACGCACGAGGATCTCGACAACCACCGGATCCTGTCCTTCGGCGGCACCTCGCCCTCCTATCTCACGGCAGTGCACTGGCTCGGCTCGCTCGGCCGAGACCAGCGCAACCCGCGCCCGATCCATCTGACCGTGAACAACATCACGGCGATGAAGCGGGCCGTCGATTCGGGCGCCGGCATCGCAGTGCTGCCTGACTACCTGATCGAGACCGGCTCCCCGCTCGTGCAGCTGATGCGCGAGACCGAGATGCCGCAGCTCGAGAGCTATCTGGTCTATCCGGAAGAGATGAAGTCCGTCGCCCGCGTGCAGGTCTTCCGCGACTTCCTGATCCAGAAAGCGCAGCGCTGGACCTACTGACCGACGGGCAGGGACTTCGACGGCAACGATTCGGGGCCGATTTCGACGATTTTACGACGGTCGTCATTCAATCGGATGAGGCGGAGCGAGTCTCCGCCCTTCATGCGTGCTGCAGTGCGGCAAATGCTGCCAGAATTCTGGCGCGCCCAAGATCGAAGCCTGCGCCGCATGCATATTTATCAATGATTTAGACTTAATTCGCGCCATATGATCGCGGTTCATGCAATCAATGCATGGCGGACCCAAGCTATGCTGCATTGCAAAGGGGCATGTGCTGCCCGATATAGCAATCACGGTTGTTCGGAACGGGCTCTGCTATCTCCTCCCGGCATCGAGTTCGTTTCAGCCGTTCCCCTCTGAGATGTTTGGCGTTTGAGCCGGATGTTTCAAACTTTCAAGGCCGGCTCCCTTACGGGACGCCGGCCCTTTTTTTGGCTTGCCTACAGGGCAGGCATGCCCGCAGGACGGGCAACAGCCCGGGTCAGGCCGCGAACTTGCGGGCGACCCCGGCGAATTTGTCGATGAAGCTCTTCAAGAAGGCGCGGGTCTTCTCGTCGGTGACCTCGTGGCGGTCGTCGATCAGCCCGTCCTTGAAGGTCACGAAGACCTGTCCGCCGAGCACGACACCGGCCAGGTTGGTCATGATCTGGCGCAGATGCTGCTGCGCCACCGCGGTGCCGATCGCTCCGCCGCTCGTCCCCGTGACCGCGATCAGCTTGCCCGCCCAGGCGTTCTTGCCATGGGGCCGCGAGGCGAAGTCGATCGCGTTCTTCAGCGCAGCCGGGATTGAACGGTTGTGCTCCGGCGTCACGATCAGAATGGCATCCGCCGCCGCGATCTCGCTTTTGAGCCGGTCGGCCTGCGCGGGCCACGCGCCCTCCGCTTCGAGATCCTGGCTGTAGAGCGGCAGGTCGTCGATCCGCACGAAGCTCGTCTCGAAAGCATCAGTGCCGAGCTTGGCCAGCGCCTCGGCGAGCTTGCGGTTGATCGAGTCGCGCCGGTTGCTGCCGACGACGATAGCGAGCTTCGGATTGGCCATGGAGTTCCTCTAGGCGTGTGGTTTCTGGTGGGGCCAGGCGCCCCTGGCGACGTCGTGCGGGCTGATGACACGCTCGAGAGCAACCTTGCGCGCCGCCATCTGTTCCTCGGCGGCTCAACCCGCCTTTGGCCGCGCCGCCAGAGGCAGGGCGTCGAACAGCCCGGGAAGCGGGTTGGTGCGCGCCTTCTCGATCGTCAGCATCCTGAGCTTGGTCTCGACCCCGCCATCGGCCGAGAAGCCGCCGGTCTTGCCGCCGGCCGCGAGCACGCGGTGGCAGGGAACGATCGGCGCGAACGGGTTCTGGCCGAGCGCCACGCCCACGGCCCGCGCCGCGCCGGGTTCGCCGATCCGGGCGGCGACCTCGCCATAGGTCAGTGTCTCGCCGGGCGGAATGGCGAGCGCCACCTCATAGACCCGGCGATTGAACTCCGACACGCTGGCAAGGTCGATCGGCAGATGCGAGAGGTCGCGCGGCTCGCCGTCGAGAAGCGCCGTGATGTCGGAGATCGCGGCCTCGGCAAAATCGGGCGGCATAGCTTCGCTCGCCTGCGGGAAGCGCCGCGCCAGACGTTGCCGCGCGATCTCTTCGTCCTTCTCAGGAAGCTGCGCACCGATGATGCACCCGGCCTGCCAGACCAGTGCGCAGGTTCCGATGGCGGTATCGAACAGGCGAAAGTGCTGCATGCAGCGAGCTTAGGCCATCGAAGCAGGCGTCGCCACCTCTCTCGTTGCGAGCGCCCGCGCGTCCTCACATGTAGAGTTTCTCGCCCTCGAGCCCCTTGTAGAGGCCTGCGACCTGCTCGCCATAGCCGTTGAACAGCAGCGTCGGCTTGCGGTCGCGCGTGCCGAGCACCTGTTCGCTCGCCTGGCTCCAGCGCGGATGCGGCACCTGCGGGTTCACATTGGCCCAGAAGCCGTATTCCCCGCCCTGCAGCCCCTCCCAGAAGGTCTTCGGGCGCTCGGCGACGAAACTGATCTTCGTGATCGATTTCGCCGATTTGAACCCGTATTTCCACGGCGTGATCAGCCGGATCGGCGCGCCATGCTGGGTCGGGATCGGCTTTCCGTAGATGCCCGTCACCAGCAGCGGCAGCTCGTTGGCCGCCTCGGCCATCGTCAGCCCCTCGGTATAGGGCCATGGGTACCAGCGCTGCGATTGGCCGGGCGCCATGCGTGGATTCAGGAAGGTCTCGAAGCGGATGTATTTCGCCGAAGCGAGCGGCTTGGCAAAATCGACGAAGGCCTTCAGCGGGATGCCGGTCCACGGCACCGCCATCGACCAGGCCTCGACGCAGCGGAAGCGATAGAGCCGCTCTTCGAGCGGCAGCTTGCGAACGAGGTCGTCGAAGCCGATCTCGAACGGCTTCTCGACCATGCCGTCGATCGCGACCGTCCAGGGCCGGGTCACCAGCCGCTTCGACGAGGCGACGATGTCCTTGGAGGTGCCGAACTCGTAGAAGTTGTTGTAGCTCGCCGCATCCGCCTCGTCGGTCAGCGGGCGATCCAGCGTGTAGGCCGCGTTCTTCCTCGCCGGATACAGGTCGAGCGTCGGGTCGGGCCCTTGCGCGACAGCGCCCTGCGGCAGCGCGCTGCCTGCGATCAGCCCCGCGCCGCCGGCCATGAAGCTGCGGCGATTCAGAAAAACGGCTTCAGGCGTCGCCTGGCTCTCGGGCATGTCCCAGCCGGGGCGGTTCTTGATCAGCATCGGACGGACAGACTCCGTTTCGGATGCCGGGACACTGCGCCCGCCACCCCTCACTCGCAAGTCACGAGGGGGAGAGGTGGCGATGCGTCGTGGTCGGCCTTGAGCCGACCATTTCTTTCCGCGTTGTCGTCAGGAGATGCTCGGGCCAAGCCCGAGCATGACGCAACAGCTTCAGCCCCGCGCCTCCAGCGCCTTGACGATCGCCTGGCCCATCTCGGTGGTCGAAACTGCGTTGGCGCCGGGAGCCGCGATGTCCTTGGTGCGGGTGCCGGAGCCGAGCACATCGGCGATCGCGCCCTCCAGCCGGTCGGCCGCCTCGCCCGCGCCGAAGGAATAGCGCAGCGCCATGGCGAAGGAGCCGATCATCGCGATCGGATTGGCGAGGCCCTTGCCGGCGATGTCGGGAGCCGAGCCGTGGACGGGCTCGTAGAGCGCCTTGCGCTTGCCGGTGGCCGGGTCCTCGGCGCCGAGCGAGGCCGAGGGCAGCATCCCGAGCGAGCCGGTCAGCATCGCCGCGATGTCGGAGAGGATGTCGCCGAACAGGTTGTCGGTGACGATGACGTCATACTGCTTCGGCCAGCGCACGAGCTGCATTGCGCAATTGTCGGCGAGCACATGCTCCAGCTCGACATCCGCATAGTCCTTGGCATGCAGTGCCGTGACCGTCTGTTTCCAGAGCACGCCGGTCTTCATGACATTGTGCTTCTCGGACGACGAAACCTTGTTGCGGCGGGTGCGCGCCAGCTCGAAGGCGACGCGGCAGATCCGCTCGATCTCCGGCGTGGTGTAGACTTGAGTGTCGACGCCGCGCTTGGAACCGTCCTCCAGCGTGACGATCTCCTTCGGCTCGCCGAAATAGACGCCGCCGGTCAGCTCGCGGACGATCAGGATGTCGAGCCCTTCGACGACCTCCTGCTTGAGCGACGAGGCCGAGGCCAGCGCCGGATAGCAGATCGCGGGGCGCAGGTTGGCGAACAGGCCGAGATCCTTGCGCAGCCGCAGCAGGCCTGCTTCGGGGCGATGCTGATAGGGTACATCGGCCCATTTCGGGCCGCCGACCGCGCCGAACAGCACCGCGTCGGCCTGTTGGGCGAGCTTCATGTCGCCTTCCGAGATCGCCTGCTTGTGCGCGTCATAGGCGGCGCCGCCGACGAGCCCCTTCTCGATTTCGAAGGAGCCGAGACCCTGCTTGCCGAACCAGGAGACGATCGTCTCGACCTGGCCCATCACCTCGGGGCCGATGCCGTCGCCGGGAAGCATCAGGAGCTTGTGGGTCGCCATGGTCGTCGCCTCGCCGTTTCTTGGACTGTCGTGGCGGCTGATTAGGGCGCGGGGCGGTGACGCGCAAGCGTCTCGGAGGGTAGGTCAGGGCCGCGTCAGTCGCGCGGTCACCTCGATCTCGACCTTCATCTCGGACTTGAGCAGTCCGGCCACGACATAGATCCCGGCCGCCGGGCGGATTTCGCGGAAGACCTCGCCGCAAACGCCCAGCACCGGCTCGCAATAGCTCCGGTCCGTGACGAAATACTGCGCCCGCATCACCCGCGTCAGCGACGAGCCCGCTTCTTCCAGAACCGCATCGAGCGTGCGGAAGATGTTGCGCGCCTGCTCGGCCGCATCCTCCGGCAGCGTCATGGTGACGTAATCGTAGCCGGTCGTGCCCGAAACGAAGACGAGATCGCCGTCGATCACCGCGCGCGAATAGCCGAAGGCGGTCTCGAAGGGCGAGCCGGTCGAGATCAGGCGACGTTCGAGATGGGCCATCACACCCGCCCGCTCTTGAGGGCCCGCAGCACCTTCTCGCCCGGCCGCCCCGTCTGCGGCATGCCGATCCTGGCCTCGACCTCCTTGATCGCAGCCCGCGTCAGTGAGCCGACGGCGCCGTCGGGCTCGCCGACATTGTAGCCGCGCGCGATCAGCAGGCGCTGGAGCTCGCGGCGCTGCTCGCGCGAGAGCGGCAGGTCGTCGGTCGGCCAGTCGCCCTGCACGCCCGGCCGGCCGCGCAGGCGGTCGGACAGGAGCGAGATCGCAAGCGCGTAGGAATCCGCCCCGTTATAGCTGTAGGCAGCGTCGTAGTTCTTGAAGACGAGGAAGGCCGGGCCGTTGCGACCGGCCGGCATCAGCAGGCCTGCGTTGCCTGAGCCCGTGAGCGCCGAGCCGTCGAACTTGACGATGCCACGCGCGGCCCAGGACGAGACCGGCTGCTTGGGATTGCGCCCCGTCGCGCCGGAATAGCCACCGGGCACCCTGACCTCGTAGCCCCAGCCGGCGCCGGTAACCCAGCCGGCCTTGTCCATGAAGTTCGCGGTCGAATGCAGCGCGTCGGGGATCGAGTCGACGAGATCGCGCCGCCCGTCGCCATCGCCATCGACGGCAAGCCTGAGATAGGTCGAGGGGATGAACTGGGTGTGGCCGAAGGCCCCGGCCCAGGAGCCGAACAATCGCTCCGGCCGGACATCGCCGCGCTGGATGATCTGCAGCGTCGCGATCAGTTCGCCCTTGAAGAAGGCGTTGCGGCGCGGCGCGAGACACGCCCCGGTCGAGAGCGCCTGCACCAGCGGCATCTTGCCCCGAGCTTTGCCGAAATCGCTCTCGACACCCCAGACCGCCAGGATGGTGTGCCGGTCGACGCCGAAGCGCTGCTCGGCGGCGGCCAGCGTCGATCCGTGCTGGCGCAGCATGGCGCGGCCTTCCGCGACCTTCTCCTCGTCGACCAGCGTGCCCAAATAGTCCCAGATCGGAGTCTTGAACTCCGGCTGGTTGTTCATCGCCTCGATCACCTTCATGTCCGGTTCGACGCCGGCCATGGCGCGATCGAAGGTCGCGGTCGAGACGCCCTTCGCGGCCGCCTCGGCGCGAAGACCGGACAGGCAGGACTGGAAGCTGCCCTGCGCCGAAGCGGCGGAAGCGAGCAGGAAGAGGGGAAAGGCCAAGTGAAAAGCGCGCATGGTCTCCACCGAATCGCAGGAATGACGCGAAACTAGGGCGCAGTGGTTAAGGGAGGTTAACCATCGCAGATTTGCAGCACAAAGGGACGAATCCAATTAAGAGGGGCTAGCTTCACGCTGGAACGAGCCATGTCGATAGCCACCATCGAGATCCTGGGTTTCGTCGCCGCCGCCCTGACCAGCCTGTCCTGGCTGCCGCAGGCCTGGCGCACCATCCGCACCCGCGACACCCGCGCGATTTCGCTCTGGACCCAGTCGCTCTTCGCCGCCGGCACCGTGCTCTGGCTGACCTATGGGCTGCAGATCGGCTCCTGGCCGGTCATCCTGGCGAATGCGCTGACGCTCATTCTAGTGTCGATGATCCTGACGATGAAGCTGCGCTTCGGCTGAGGCGCAGCACGACCGGAACAGTCCGCACACAACCGCGTTGCCAGCCGTCACTCGGAAAGCCCCGGCATGCCCTCGATCACCACCGCCCATGTCCTGCCCATCGTCATGCTGATCGGCTCGAACGTCTTCATGACCTTCGCCTGGTACGGGCATCTCAGCTACAAGAGCAGCGCGATCCTGCTCGCCATCCTTGCGAGTTGGATGATCGCGCTGCCGGAATACATGCTGGCCGTGCCCGGCAACCGCATCGGCGCCTCGGTCTATTCGACCGCGGAACTGAAGACCATGCAGGAGGTCATCACCCTCACGGTCTTTGCGGCCTTCTCGGTGTTCTGGCTGAAGGAAACGCTGACCTGGAACCACGCGATCGGCTTTGCCCTGATCGCGGCGGGCGCCTTCTTCATCTTCCAGGCGAAGGCCTGATCCAGCCAACCTCCGGCCACGCTTTGACAATCACGGGATGGACGACGACATGCCAGCGAACATCCCCTCCCCCGATCACCCAGCGGTCGTGGCCTATCTCGCAGTCGGCTATGACGGCGTCGTCGGCATGTCCTCGCGCTTCGCCGCCGCCATCTGCGCGAGGCTGCTGAGGCTGCAGACGCAGGAAGGCGTGAGCGGCCCGATCGCGGAGATCGGCGCCTTCGAGGGCCGCTTCTTCATCGCGCTGGCGCATGCCCTCGAGCCCGCCGAGATCGCTCTCGCCCTCGACATCTTCGAATGGCCCGACCCCGGTGTGGAGCAGCGTTTCGAGGCCAATTGCGCCCGGCATGGCATTGGCCCCGAGCGCTACCGGACGATCAAGGGCGACGCCGGCGCGATGGCGCCCGCCGAGCTGCTCGCCCACGCCGGCGGCGAGAGGCTGCGCTTCATCCATATCGACGGCGAGCACTCGCGCAGCGCCCTCGCCAAGGATCTTGCACTTGCCACCGCCTGTCTGAGCGAGGGCGGACTGATCGTCCTCGACGACATGCTCCACCCCGGATATCCGACGTTGATGGTCGCGGTACAAGCCTATCTCGAGGCCAATCCCGACATCGTGCCGCTCTGCGTCATCGACCGCGAGACCATCGTCGGCGCGACAAAGTTCGTGCTCTGCCAGCGCGCCTGGTTCGAACGCTACCAGACGCGGATGCTCGACGTCTTCAAGGACTGGATCTGGCCGCTCGGCGCCGATTTCGAACCGCATTGGTGTCTCGTGCTGTCGCAGGACACGCGGCTGGCGGAGATCATTTGAGCCTTCAAAGCCAGGTGAACTTTAACAAGAAACACCCCGTCATCCTGGGCGACCGAAGGTCGTCCCGGGATCCATCGTAGAGCGCTGTTCCATACGATGGATCCCGGATCTGCGCCGCTGCGCGGCTTGTCCAGGATGACGCGCATTTCTGGGTGAGATGATCACGCTTCAGGGCTCTACCGCGCCGGCCTGACCCGCAACACCCGGCCGTCAGTCGCATCGTTCAGCAGGTAGAGAAACCCGTCCGGCCCCTGCCGCACATCGCGGATGCGCTGGCCGAGATCGCCGAGCAGCCGCTCCTGCCCCGTGACGCTCTCGCCTTGCGTCGAGAGCCGCACCAGCATCTGCCCGGCGAGCGCCCCGACGAAGAGCGAGTTCTTCCACGCGGGCCAGACCGAGCCGGTATAGAAGGCCGCGCCCGACGGCGCGATCGAGGGGTCCCAATAGAATAGCGGCTGCTCCATCCCGGCCTTGGTCGTGCCCTCGCCGATCTTCGCGCCGGAGTAGTCGATGCCGTAGGTGATGACCGGCCAGCCATAATTGCGCCCGGCCTTGGGCGTGTTGACCTCGTCGCCGCCGCGCGCGCCATGCTCGGCCGTCCAGAGCTGGCCCGTTGCGGGATGCAGCGCCGCGCCCTGGACATTGCGGTGGCCGATCGACCAGATCTCCGGCTGCCAGCCCGCGATCTTCGGGTTGTCGGCCGGCGCACCGCCCTCGGGGCCGATCCGCATGACCTTGCCGATATGGTTGGCCGGGTTCTGCGCCTGGTCGCGCTGGCTGTAGCGGTCGCCGACCGTGACGAAGAGCGCACCCGTCCGGTCGAACACCAGGCGCGAGCCGAAATGCATCGTGCTGTTGATCGTCGGCATCTGCTGGAAGATCACTCTCATGCCCTCCAGCGCCGTGCCGCGCTCGTTCAGCCGGGCGCGGGCGACGCTGGTACCGTTGCCGCCGGCGCGCGGCTCGGAGAAGGACAGGTAGATCGTCCGGTTCTGCTGAAAGCTCGGATCGATGATCACATCGAGCAGACCACCCTGCCCGCGCGCCGCGACATTGGGCACGCCCGCGATCGGAGCGGACAACTTGCCGTCGGTCCCAACCAGCCGCAGCCGGCCCGGCCGCTCGGTGACCAGCATGCGCCCATCGGGCAGGAAGGCCAGGCCCCACGGGTTCTCCAGCCCGCTCGCCACCGTCTCGACGACGAGGTCGCCGGCGCTGGAAGGAAAGCGCTGCTGCGCCTGCAAGCCAGAAGCAGGGTCCGAAACGGCGGCTACGACGATCAGGGCCATCGCATGGGCATGCCGGCGCATCACGTTCTCCCTGTCGAGGCGTCAGCCTTCAGATAGGAGACAACGGCGCCGCCCGCCAATCGGTTGCCAGCAGGTCACGTCGAAGTGAAGGCGCCCCGCTCCCGCTGGAGCGGAGGCACCGGCCTCACTCCGGCTTCACCCCGGCCGCCTTGATGATGTTCTCCCAGATCGCGATTTCCTGGAGATGGTAGGGCCTGAACGCGGCGGGACCGCGCAGCTTCATCGTGAAGCCGAGCTTCAGGATCTGCTCCACGACGACCGGCTTCGTGAGCGAGGCCAGGATCGCGTTCGACAATGTCTCCAGCACCGGCGCGGGCGTGGCGGCGGGCGCGAAGAAGGCCGCCCAGGAATCGGCGTCGGCATTGCTGAAGCCCTGCTCGCGCAGCGTCGGGATGTCCTTGGCGCGCGGATTGCGCTCGGGGCTGGCGATGGCCAAAGCGCGCAGGTTTCCGGCGTTGATCTGTTCGAGCACGCTCGGCAGCGTCGAATTGGCGATGTCGATGCGCCCGCCGATGATCTCCTGCACCAGCGGCGCCGCCCCCCTAAAGGGCACATGCGTCATCTTGATGCCGGTCCGGGCCATGAACAGCTCCATGGCGAGATGCGAGCCGGAGCCGACGCCGGTCGAGCCATAATTGAGCTTCTCGGGATCGGCCTTGGCGAGCGCGATCAGTTCCTTGATGTCCTTGGCCGGCAGGTCCTTGCGGACGACGAAGGCATGCTCGAAGGCGCCGACGCCGGCGAGCGGCGCGAAATCCTTGACCGCATCGTAGCCCGGCTCCTTCAGCAGGAACATGTTGTTCCCATGCGTCTGGTTGTTGCCGAAGATGATGGTGTAGCCATCGACCGGGCCATGCGCGACGGCCCGCGTGCCGACGGCGCCCGAGGCGCCGGCGCGGTTGTCGACGAGCACGTTCTGGCCGATCGAGGCCGACAGGTCCTGCGCGACGAAGCGCGCGATCGCATCCGTGGGCCCGCCCGCGGGATAGGGCACGACGATGGTGATCGGCTTGGTCGGAAAGCTCTGCGCCCGGACGAGCGAGGGCGCGAAAACGGCGCCGGCCATCAGGCCGAGCGTGGAGCGGCGGGTCAACGACATGAAATTCCTCCCGGATAGCCCGATCTGCGACAGGCTTGGCGCGAGCTTTAGAGCATCGGCCTGAAAAGTGGAATGCGGTTTTCGGCAGAAAGCCGGTGCGAAATCAAAGGCCTACGGAAAAGCCTCCGGATAAGGCGCTTACCAGGATGCGCTTTGGTCAGCCGGCGCAGAACCCGGCGCGCTTCAGCCGCTGGATCGAAAGGTCGAGCGCCTGCAGGAAGGCAGAGCGGTCCTTGGCCGAGAACGGCTTCGGCCCGCCGCTCGCCGCGCCCATCGCCCTCAGATCCTCCATCATGTCGCGCGTCGCCAGCGCCATCCCGATCGAGGCCTCGGTGAAGGGCTTGCCAGTCGGCCCGATGACCTCGGCGCCGGCCTTGATGCAGCGGTCGGCCAGCGGAATGTCCGAGGTCACGACGATTGCGCCGCGCGCCACCCGCTCGGCGATCCAGTCATCGGCCGCGTCGAACCCGCCGGAGACCACCACGCGCTCGATCCAGGGCTCGCGCGGCAGCATCATGAAGCTGTTGGCGACGACGAAGACGCGCAAGCCGTGGCGCTCGGCGACCTTGAAGACCTCCGCCTTCACCGGGCAGGCGTCGGCATCGACATAGATTGCGATCAGTCGGGTGGTGTCGGTGCCGGGCATTGTCATCTCCGCCGAGCCATGGCAGGCGCGCTGCGCCGAGGCAAGCCCGCCCTTTATGGCCGCTTTACGCCTGGCGGCGTCTTCCGCATCGCGCCCTTACGGCCCCCGGACTTACATCCTGCGCATCGATGGAGGTTCTCATGACCATGCTTGCCGACCCCACCCACAGCCGCCATGCCCGGCGCGCCCGCGCCATCTACGGCACGCTGCGGAGCACGCGCAGCGGCAACATGGACAGCACAGGATCCGTGCTCGCCGAGCTGGCGATGCTCGCCGTCTTCCTGCTTGTGGTGGCTGGCGTGATCGCATTGCGCGCCTGGCTGCACGTGCCGCAGTTCTGAGAACACGGCACGATATGGGTCAGCATAGCCCACTTCGGACGCGGCTCGACAGCGCGAGCCATCTCTTCCTCGTCGGCCGCTCGCAGGCCGGCTTCTGGGTCGCGCGCGACCTCGAGGGCCAGGCGGAAGGCATCTTCCGCGACAAGAAGGCGGCCATCCGCTTTGCCCTCTTCGAGGGCGGCCATGCCAATGCCGTGATGCTTTCGCCGGGGGGCGTCGAGCCGAGCTTTGGCCAGACCTTGCGCTGAAACATCCCCAGACAGGATGGCTGAGAGGCAGGCGCGGCGGCTGCACAGGGACCTCTCCGCCATCCTGCTCTCGGCCGCGGGCGCCCTGATCGACCAGTTCCATTCGGTCGGCATCGGCGATCCCGCCGACATCGCGCGCCGGCTGAACCGACGCGGCTTCCCCTGTTTCGGCCGCAGCCGCTGGACCGCCGGCGCCGTCAGGGCCGTGCTGCTCCGCCGAGCCCGTGAGGATGATGTGGGTGAGTGCACCGGCACGCAAGAAAGCAGGTGCGCCGGCGTTGGCTCTGTCCTAGACTCAAGGCCTGCTTCGACATGACGAGGCCCGGCTTCCGCCGGGCCGGCCGTGGCAAGCGAAAGCCGCCCCATGATCGATTCTCGCGACATTGCCGACAGCGTTCCAGGCCGCGCCTGACGAACGCTTCACGATCACCGAGGACGCGATCCCCGCGCCGCTCGAGCCAAGGAGCAGGACGATGGCAAAAGGCGAACAGCGCGGAAACCGCGAAGCCAAGAAGCCCAAGAAGGACAAGCCGAAGGCCACGGCCGCCGCGCCGGCGACCTTCGCGGCCGCCGTCGCCAAGGCGGCGGGACCAAAGAAGAAATGATCCGTTTCAGGACGATCGATCCAGCCGAGCAGGACAAGCTCGCTGAGAAGCCCGTCGCGCCGGCTCCGGCTGTCGTGAAGCCGGTCGCACCGGAATCGGCCGAGGACGAGGCGCCGACGGCTGCCAGCAAGGGCCTGACCCGCAAGACGCCGCTGCGGGCGAAGAAGCCGGCTGCCGCACGGCCGTTCCGCGACTGAGCAGAAGCCCCTCCAGGGGATTCCTGTTCGCTAGGTCGTCTCGACCACCTCGTCGGTCCAGACCCTGAACCCCATCAGTGTGTTCGGCCCGAAGGTCGTGGCGATCGCAACGTCGGCGGCGTCGCGCCCGCGCGCGATCAGCACGCGGCCGATGCGCGGCACGTTGTTGCGCGGATCGAACATCTGCCAGCCGCCATCGAGATAGGCCTCGAAGGACGCCGCGAAATCGCCGGGTGGCCAGGGCGGCGGCGTGCCGACATCGCCGAGATAGCAGGTGCAATAGCGGGCCGGAATGTTCATCGCCCGGCAGAAGGCGATGGCGAGATGGGCATAGTCGCGGCAGACGCCCCGGCCCTCGCGATAGGCATCCGACGCGGTGCGCGTCACGCTGGCGTCGTTGTAGTCGAAGGCGATCCGCTGGTTGACGAAATCGCAGATCGCCTGGACGCGCGGTGCGCCGGGCTGCGTATGCCCGAACAATTGCCAGGCGAGATCGAGCAGCCGATCGGAATCGCAGAACCGGCTCGCCAGCAGGAAGACGATGCACTCCTCCGGCAGGTTCTCGACGGGGACCTGCCCAGCACTCCGGTCGAAGCTCTCCGGCAGGCCGCTATCGGAAATGATGGCATCTGCGGTGATCCGCATGGCTCCTTGCGGCGCAAGCAGCCTCGTGCACCAGTTTCCGAAGCCGTCGCGATAGGCGGTCATCGGCACAGATGGCCGCAGACACATGTAGTCGGGCGTTACGAGGTCCGAGAACCGGCTGAAATGCACATTCAGCACCAGGATCAACGGCGTTGGTTGCGGAAAATCATAGTCGAGCTCGTAGCCGATCCGGAGTTTCACGCGGTGCCTTCTGCGCGGAAGACCGCGCGCTGGAGAAAGGCCCCTCAGCCTGCCCTGCACTATGCATGTTTCCGGCCAGAGACGATATGAGCGGCCGATGAGCCGGCTCGAATTCGCGGCGCTGCTGGGATCGATCAATCACTCTGGCTTGCGATGGACCGCCATGAGTCCTAAACCACGCGCGCGCCAGCATCGGCGCACCCCTGTCCGCTCCCCGGAGATCAGCCCCATGGCCTTTCTTGCCGACGCCCTGAAGCGCGTGAAGCCGTCTGCGACCATCACCATCACGCAGAAGGCGCGCGACCTGAAAGCGCAGGGCAAGGATGTGATCTCGCTCTCCGTCGGCGAGCCCGATTTCGACACGCCGGACCACATCAAGGAAGCCGCGATCGCCGCCATCCGTCGCGGCGAGACGAAGTACACGCCGGTCTCCGGCATCCCGCAGCTTCGCGAGGCCGTCGCCCGCAAGTTCAAGCGCGAGAACGGCCTCGACTACAAGCCGAACCAGGTCATCGTCTCGACCGGCGGCAAGCACGTCATCTACAACGCCCTGCTCGCCACGCTGAACCCTGGCGACGAGGTGATCTGCGTCTCGCCCTATTGGGTCTCGTACCCCGAGATGGTCGCGCTCTGCGGCGGCACCGCGACCTTCGCCGAGACGAAGATCGAGAACGAGTTCAAGCTCCAGCCGGAGGAACTCGAGCGCGCGATCACGCCCAAGACCAAATGGGTGATCCTGAACTCGCCGTCGAACCCGTCGGGCGCCGCCTATAGCCGCGCCGAGATGAAGAAGCTCACCGACGTGCTGATGCGCCACCCCCATGTCTGGGTGCTGACCGACGACATGTACGAGCATCTCGTCTATGGCGACTTCGAGTTCGTGACGCCGGCCCAGGTCGAGCCCGGCCTCTATGACCGCACGCTGACGATGAACGGCGTCTCGAAGTCCTATGCCATGACCGGCTGGCGCATCGGCTACGCGGCAGGTCCCCAGCACCTGATGAACGCCATGGACCTCGTCCAGGGCCAGCAGACCTCGGGCACCTCGGCGATCTCGCAATGGGCCGCCGTCGAGGCGCTTGATGGCACACAGGACCACCTGCCCGTCTTCAAGAAGGCGTTCGAACGTCGCCGCGACCTCGTCGTCTCCATGCTGAATCAGACCCGCGGCCTCGTCTGTCCGAAGCCGGAAGGCGCCTTCTACGTCTATCCCGACTGCTCGGCCCTGGTCGGCAAGACGATGCCGAACGGCAAGAAGATCGAGACCGACGAGGATCTGGTCATGGGCATCCTGGAGACCGAAGCGGTCGCCGCCGTCCACGGCTCCTCCTTCGGCCTCGGCCCCAACTTCCGCATCTCCTACGCCACCTCGGACGAGAAGCTGGAAGAAGCCTGCCGCCGCATCCAGCGCTTCTGCGCCGAACTGCGCTGATCGGATCATGACCCCGCGCGGCCTGCCGCGACGGCTCTTTCTGGCCGGGAGCTTCATGCTCCCGGCCTCTTTCGTTTCGGGACAAGATCTCCGGGCTCTTTCGGCACGCGAGGCCCATGACGCCGCCCGCACCGGGACCATCCTCCTCCTGGATGTCCGCACGCCCGAGGAATGGCGCGACACAGGGCTGCCGCAGGGCGCAATCGCGCTCGATGCCGAGACGCCGGGCTTCGAGGTCAGGCTGGCCGGTCTGCGGCTCGACCACCCCGGCAAGCGCATCGCGCTGATCGACCGCTCGGGCGGGCTGAGCTCATCGCTGCGCGACAAGCTCGCCGGACGCGGCTGGCGCGAGATCGTGGCGGTGCGCGGCGGCATGCTCGGCCCGGGCGGCTGGCTGACGGAGAAACTGCCGGTGGTGGCTCCCTAAGCCTTCTCCCCTCGGGGGAGAAGGTGTCTGCGAAGCAGACGGATGAGGGAAGGAACCCAAGCCCTCGCCTGTCCTTCCCTCATCCGTCAGCGCTTCGCGCTGCCACCTTCTCCCCCGAGGAGAGAAGGATTCAAGAGATCCGGCCGCCGTTCCCGCGTGATCCGCTCGGCCTCCGCCCGCCGCCATTTCGCGATCCGGGCATGGTCGCCCGAGAGCAACGCCTCGGGTAACCCCCTGCCCTCCCACTCGCGCGGACGCGTATAGTGCGGATACTCGAGCAGCCCGTTCTCGAAGCTTTCATCTTGCCCCGAAAGCTCCTTGCCCATCACGCCGGGGATCAGGCGCACGCAGGCGTCGAGCACGACCATCGCCGCCATCTCGCCGCCGGACAGAATGTAGTCGCCGATCGAGACTTCGGTCAGTCCGCGGCCCTCGATCACGCGCTCGTCGACGCCCTCGAAGCGGCCGCAGACGATGACGACGCCCTCGCCCGCCACCCATTCGCGCACCTGGCCCTGGGCAAGCGGCCGGCCGCGTGGCGACATCAGCAGCCGCGGCCGGGTGTCGTCGGCAGGTACGGCGGCGTCGATGGCAGCGCCCAGCACGTCGCAGCGCACCACCATGCCGGCACCACCCCCGGCCGGGTTGTCGTCGACATTGCGGTGACGGCCGATGCCATGGTCGCGGATCTGGTGCGTCTCCAGCGACCACAACCCCTTGCGCAGGCCCTCGCCCGCCAGCGAAGCGCCGAGCGGGCCGGGAAACATCTCCGGATAGAGGGTCAGGACGGAAGCGCGGAAGCTCATGCCGCAGAGAAGCGCAGCGCCGGCAGCCCGTCCAGCGCAGTAAAGTCGGAAGCGCTGGCGATGATGTTGCCATAGGCGGCGAAGGCATCGGCACCGAGCATGGTGAGCATCGCCACCGCCCGCATGCCGGCCCGCCGTGCCGCCTCGACCCCAAGCGGCGCGTCCTCGAAGACGAGGCAGGTGTCCGGCGCCACCTTCATCCGCTCGGCCGCGCCAAGGAACAGGTCCGGATGCGGCTTGCCGCGAAAGCCCTGGCTCGGCGCGATGATCGTGGCGAAGCGCGCGCGCAGGCCCAGCGTATCCAGCACCACGTCGATATTGGCCGGCGGCGCGGCAGAAGCGACTGCCATCGGGATGCCCGCGGCATCCGCTCGGTCCATCAGCGCGAGCAATCCGGCGAGCGGTGCGACATGTGGACGGTAGGTCTCGCGATAAAGCGCTTCCTTGGCCTCCGCGAGCCGAGCAATCTCGCCCTCACCCGCATCGGGGAAATGCGGACCGACGATCTCGCCGACCGCCATCCCGGCCGTATTGGTGAAGAACGTCGCGCGGTCGAAGGGCAGGCCGTGTCCGGCATGCCAGCTTTCCCAGGCGTCGTCGTGGAAGCGCATATTGTCGACGATGGTGCCGTCCATGTCGAAGATCAGCGCGCCGGCAGGCATATCACGCGTCATCTTCGGCCTCGAACAGCCCCTCGGGCGGAACGACCTCGATCCGCCGGGCGGCGATGTCGATGCGCGGCGCGAAGGCCTTGGTGAAGGGCATCAGCACCGAACGGCCATCGGCTAAGGCGATGTCGAGCAGGTCGCCGGCGCCGTAATTCTCGACCGTCGTGACCGTGCCCAGCGTCGCGCCATCAGGACCGACGACCGCGCAGCCGATCAAATCGGCCTGGAGGAACTCGTCCTCGTCGTCGGGTTCGGGAATCTTGTCGCGCGCGACGTAAAGCTGGACGCCGTTGAGGCCTTCCGCAGCCTCGCGGCTGGTGACGCCCTTCAGCCTCGCGACCACCACCTCCTTGGCGGGGCGGATATCGGCGATCTCGAAGCGGCGCCCCTTGCCATCGGACAAGGGGCCGTAATCCGCGATCGCCAGCGGATCGCCGGTGAAGGTCTTGATCCGGACCTCACCCTTGATCCCATGCGCGGCGCCGATGACGCCGAGCAGGACGAGATTGTCGTCAGCGGCCACGCGCCGTCATGCTCGGGCTTGACCCGAGCATCTCCTGCCAGAGGTTCTCGGGTCGAAGCAAAGCTTCGCCCGAGAATGACGCGAAGCTCGCGATCGGCATCACGCCTCGGCTTCGGCCGGGGCGGCGCTCTTGGCGGCCTTCTTCTCGGCGCGCTCCTTGGCCTTGTCGCCGGGAACGCCCTTGTTCGGGTTGTTGCGCGCCGGGCGCTTGATCAGGCCGGCGACGTCGAGGAAGCGCAGCACGCGGTCGGTCGGCTGGGCGCCCTTGGCGAGCCATTCCTTGGCCTTCTCGAGGTCGAGAACGACGCGCTCGGGCGAATCCTTCGCCTTCATCGGATCATAGGAACCGATCTTCTCGATGAAGCGGCCATCGCGCGGCGAGCGGGCATCGGCGACGACGATGCGGTAGTACGGGCGCTTCTTGGCGCCGCCACGGGTCAGGCGGATCTTGAGGGACATTCTCGTTCTTCCTTGGTTTGGAGCTTGGGTTTGGAGCTTGGTGTGGGTTGCAGTGAAATCAGGGCTTGTTGTCTTCGACCAGTTGGTCGATCGCGGCCCAGGGATCGTCCTTCATGCCGGTCGAGGTGAAGATCTCCAGGTCGATCGAGCCGTCTTCGAGGACATCGATCTCCCAGTATTCACCCGGCGCGTGCACGAGGAAGGAGAAGGCGTCGTCGCGATAGGACGACGTCTCATAGGACAGGTTGGCGTCGTCGAGACGCGCCTTGACCTGCTTGAACACGTCGAACATGCCGACGCGCATTTCGGTGGGCTTGGTCACTTCTTTTTGCCTCCGAAGGGGTTGGATCCCCCCAGCCCCGGCAATCCTCGGCCCGGCATGCCACCGAGCCCCGGCAGTTTCGGCATCATGCCGGCAGGCGGCGTGACGCCCTTCGGCAATCCGGGAAAGCCTCCCGGAGGCAGGCTCGGCATGCCGCCGCCCGCACCGAGCTGCTTCTGAAGTTCGGCGAGTTGAGCCGGATCCATCTTCGACGGGTCGGGCATGCCGGCCGGCAGGCCGCCCATTCCGCCGCCACCGCCCATGCCGAACATCGCACCGAGCTTGCCGAGCATGCCGCCCTTCTGCCGGGACATCTGCTTCATCATGTCGGCCATGCCGCGATGCATCTTGAGCAGCTTGTTGATCGCCTCGGGAGACGTGCCGGAACCCGCCGCGATGCGCTTCTTGCGGCTGTTCTTGAGGATGTCGGGGTTCTTGCGCTCGGCCTCGGTCATCGAGTCGATGGCGGCGATCATGCGCTTGAACATCTTGTCGCCGACGCCGGAGTTGGCGAGCTGGCTCTGGGCCTGCTTCATGCCGGGCAGCATCCCCATCACGCCGCCCAGCCCGCCCATCTTCTCCATCTGCTGGAGCTGGGTGCGCATGTCGGACAGGTCGAAATTGCCCTTGGCGAGGCGCTGGGCCAGCGCCTGGGCCTTGTCGGCATCGACCGTCTGGGCCGCCTTCTCGACGAGGCCGACAATGTCGCCCATGCCGAGGATGAGATTGGCGACGCGGGACGGATGGAAATCCTCCAGCGCATCGACCTTCTCGCCCGTGCCGACGAGCTTGATCGGCTTGCCGGTGACGGCGCGCATCGAAAGCGCCGCACCGCCGCGGCCATCGCCGTCCATGCGGGTCAGCACGATGCCGGTCAGGCCGACGCGGCCGTCGAAGGCGCGCGCCGTGTTGACGGCGTCCTGGCCGGTCAGCGCGTCGGCGACGAGCAGCACCTCATGCGGGTTGGTCGCGGCCTTGACCTCGACCACCTCCGCCATCAGCGCCTCGTCGAGCGTGACGCGGCCGGCGGTGTCGAGCATCACGACATCGTAGCCGCCGAGCCTGGCGGCCTCGACGGCGCGCCGCGCGATCTGCACGGCCGACTGGCCGGCGACGATCGGCAGCGTCTCGACGCCGACCTGCTTGCCGAGGATGGCGAGCTGCTCCATCGCCGCCGGGCGGCGCGTGTCGAGCGAGGCCATCAGGACGCGCTTCTTGTTGCGATCGGTCAGGCGCTTGGCGATCTTCGCCGTGGAGGTCGTTTTACCTGAGCCCTGGAGCCCCACCATCAGGATCGGCACCGGCGGCACGGCATCGAAGGTGATGCCCTCGCCCTCGCCGCCAAGCATGTCGATCAGCGCGTCGTTGACGATCTTGATGACCTGCTGGCCGGGCGTGATCGACTTCAACACCTCGGCGCCGACAGCCCGCTCGCGGACCTTGTCGGTGAATGAGCGCACGACCTCGAGCGCGACGTCGGCCTCGAGCAACGCCTTGCGCACCTCGCGCAGCGCGGCGTTGACGTCCTCCTCGGTCAGCGAACCCCTGCGGGTAAGGCCCGAGAGGATGCCTGACAGCTTGTCGCTCAGAGTGCCGAACATGCGGACCTGCCTGCCTCACGAGCATGAAGCCGAAAAGTGGATACCGGTTTTCGGACCACTTCATGCTCAAAAACTCACCGGCACAGCCTCGACCATACCGCCAAACGGTTTCGCGCCCGAGGGCGCGGACGCGCTGTCGGGCGTTGACCTCCGGGCTCATGAAGCAATGACGCGGCCCGGTCGGCGGATGCGGTCTCGACGATGTCGGCGAAACGGATGGCGGCGTTAAAGCCGGAGAATGTGGCGAAAGTCAAGGTTGCGGGCCGGCAAGCTTCCTCAACCGGCCGTTCATCCGCCCGGCTTTGAGCGCTCCGGCTGCTCGGCTATACACGACGCCCGTGTCCAACCGGAGATCGACGATGACCGCCAGAGCCATCAAGACCTGCTTGTTCGGTGTTGCCGCAATGGTGCTGGGCGTCTCGCAGGCGTTCGCACAGGCCTGCCCGGGCAATTTCAAGGCCGATGGCGTGCCGATGGTCACCGGAATCACCTATCGCAGTTGGGACCTCATCAAGGGCAAGGCGCCGGCGGCCGTCCTGAAGAACCTCGCCGCCGCCGTCGCGGCCGAGGGTTTCGCGGGCATCCGCGTCGACAACGCCACGAGCTCCGTCCTGGCGATCCAGGAGACCAGCGGCTCGGGCCGGCCGCAGCATCTGCGCGTCACCGCCCGCCAGAGCGGCCCGGCCACGCGCATCGATGCCGCCTTCGTCGTGCAGGCCGGGCAGGTCGCTCCCGAGGGTTACGTGCGCGACGCGCTCTGCCGCGTCATCGCCGGCGGACGTGGCTGATTCCGGCACGCTGCGCCACCTCCGCCCGGATCTGACGACATGCTTCCGCCCCTGACCTGAGAGCTGACCATGAAACTGCTGCCTTCGCGCTTCGCCTTGCTGGCCCTCGCCCTCCTTGCAGCCGGCTGCGCCGGCGAACCGCAGCGCACGACCTCGGTCAGTCAGGGCGCGACCGACCGCCTCGCAATGGTGAAGCTGGATCCGGCCGAAGCCACCCGCATCTTCAATGCCTATCGCGCGAGCCAGGGGCTCGGCCCGGTCAGGCTCGACCCGACCCTGACCGCGATGGCGCAGCGCCAGGCCAATGCGATGGCAGCCTCCAACTCGCTCTCGCATGACGCCGCCGGCAACTTCACCGCCCGCGTTCAGGCCGCCGGCCTCGGCGGGGCGCGCGTCGCCGAGAACGTCGGCGGCGGCTACTATTCGACGGCGGATGCCTTCGCCGGCTGGCGCGCCTCCGGCGGTCACGACGTCAATCTGCGCATGGCCGAGGCGACGCGCTTCGGCATCGCGTTGGCCAAGAATCCGCAGACGCAATACCGCGCCTGGTGGGCGCTCGTCGTCGCCGGCGACGGGGCGCGCCGCGTCGAGATGCCGGTCGGCCCTGTCGCCTATTTCGGCTCGAACCCGCAGCAGCCACGCTGAGCAGCCCACACATTGCCGCCGGAAAGGACTTTCCTTACATTGGGCTTGTAGAGACGGCCAACTCCTTGGCGGGAACGCGATGATCCTGAGCAAGCTCACAAGCAAGGCGCAGACGACGATCCCCCAGCCCGTGCGCAATGCGCTCCGGCTCAGGGAGGGCGACGAGATCGCCTATGCGATCGAAGGGGATCGCGTGGTCATCACCAAGGCGAGCCCCGCCTCGGCTGACGATCCGTTCGCGACCTTTGAGGAATGGGACAGCGAAGCCGATCGGAAAGCCTATGCCAGGCTTTGAGCAGGGCGACGTCGTCCGCGTCCCCTTTCCCTACACGGATCGCTCGACCCGCCAGCACAGGCCGGCACTCGTCGTCTCTGCAGGGGGCATCGGCGAGAATGCCGCGCTGCTGTGGGTGGTCATGATCACGAGCGCCGAGAATCGCGCGTGGGCCAACGACATTCCGCTGGACGAAAGCTACGGGCAGGCGGGCTTGCCGGTACCGTCCGTCATCCGCCCTTGCAAGCTCGCCACTATCGAGGCGCGCCATGCGGAGCCGCTGGGCCGCATCGGCTCCGATCACCTGTCCCTGGTGACAGCAAAGCTCCGCGACTATCTCGGCTTCGGCGAGCCCGATCGACGACCGGCTTGAGCCAAGCCGTCCAGAGGACGCCCCTTTACAAACCCTTCGGCTTGGGGATGGCTCGCGACCACCAATCCGGAGCCTGCCATGACCTTCGAAACCTGGGCCGCCTTTGCCGCCGCCACCGCCATCCTGCTGGTGATTCCCGGCCCGACGATCTTGCTTGTCGTCTCCTATGCACTCGGCCAGGGCTGGCGCACGGCGCTGCCGACGGCGGCCGGCGTGGCGCTCGGCGACTTCACCGCCATGACGCTCTCGATGCTCGGCGTCGGCGCGCTGCTGGCGACCTCGGCGACCGTGTTCACGGCGCTGAAATGGGCCGGCGCGGCCTATCTGATCTGGCTCGGCATCAAGCTCTTCCGCGCCGGCGGCACGCTCGACGCCAAGCCGCGCGAGGACGCCGTCTCGTCGCTGAAGATGCTCGGCCATGCCTGGCTGGTGACGGCGCTGAACCCCAAGAGCATCACCTTCTTCGTTGCCTTCCTACCGCAGTTCCTCGATCCGAAGGCGGATTTCTGGACGCAGATGCTGATCTTCGAGGCGACCTTCGTGACGCTCGCCGCCGCCAACGCCTTCGGCTACGCACTGGTCGCCTCCCGCGCCCGCGCCGTCGTCAAGAACCCGCGCGCGATCAGCGCCATCAACAAGACCGGCGGCGCCCTCTTGATCGGCGCTGGCATCGCCACCGTCGCGATGCGAACCGGCACGCGCTGACAGGAGCACGACGCGCATGACCGCCCGCGACGCCGCCACCCTGGATTTCTACGCCGCCGAAGCGCAGGCCTATGCGGGGCGCTCGCGCGAAGCCGATCATGCGCGGATCGCTGCCTTCGCCGCCGCACTGCCCGCCGGCGCTCGCGTGCTCGAACTCGGCTGCGGCGGCGGCCATGACAGCGTCGAATTGCTGGCACGCGGGCTGGATCTGATGCCGACCGACGGCTCGCCGGAGCTGGCCGAACAGGCGAGCCAGCGGCTCGGCAGGCCGGTCACGGTCCTGCTCTTCGAGGATATCGATGCGCGGGACGCCTTCGACGGCGTCTGGGCCAATGCCTGCCTGCTGCATGTGCCGCGCAGCGCATTGCCGGGCATTCTCGACCGCATCCATGCCGCGCTGAAGCCGGGCGGTGTCTTCTATGCCAGCTTCAAGGCCGGCACCGAAGAGGGTCGCGACAGGTTCGGCCGCTACTACAACTATCCCTCGCCCGACTGGCTGAAAGACGCCTATGGCATGGGTCGCTGGCAGACGCTCGACCTCTTCGAAGACCTCGGCGGCGGCTATGATGGAGAGCCGACACGCTGGCTGCACGCGACCGCCGTCAAGCGAGCGTGAAGGCACGGGGGCTTGACCCTGTCCCGCGGAGCCCCACCTTCTCCGCCATGAACCGTCGCAAGCTTCTCTCCCTTCTCGGCATCCCCACCCTACTCGGCACGACCGGCGCCGCCTGGGCCGCGATCTCCCGCTCCCGCAACCCCTATTACCAGGGGCCGGTGACGGAGAACTTCAACGGCGTCGTCTTCACCGATGGCAGGCCGGTGACCAAGGGGCTGGCCGACGTGCTGAAATGGCAGACCTCGAAGCGCGAGCGCGAGGCCTTTCCGGAGCGTTATCCGACCCCGCCACAGGACAAGCCGCCGGCCAGTGTCGACGGCGTCCGCATCGTCCATCTCGGCCACGCCTCATTCCTGTATCAGGTCGCCGGCCTGAACATCTTGATCGACCCGGTCTACTCGCAGCGCGCGAGTCCGCTGTCCTTCATCGGTCCGCGTCGCGTCAACGAGCCCGGAATCGCCTTTGCCGATCTGCCCCGCATCGATGTCGTGCTGATCACGCACAACCATTACGACCATCTCGACATCGAGACGCTGGCCCGCCTGCATGAGCGCGACCAGCCGCGCATGATCATGCCGCTCGGCAACGATACGATCATCAGGGCCCGCATCCCCGAGGCCGCCGCCGAAGCGCATGACTGGTCGGCCCGTCTGACGCTGTCGGACGCCGTCGCGGTGACGCTGGTGCCGACCTATCATTGGTCGGCGCGCGGCGCCTTCGACCGTCGCATGGCGCTGTGGTGCTCCTTCGTCGTCGAGGCAGCCGGCACCAAGATCTTCCATGTCGGCGACACCGGCTATCACGACGGCTCGCTCTATGAGCGCCTCGGCGCCGAGCACGGCCCGTTCCGGCTCGCGGTGCTGCCGATCGGCGCCTATGAGCCGCGCTGGTTCATGTCGGACAACCACATGAACCCGGACGAAGCGGTGAAGGTCATGCTGGCGCTCAGGGCGGAGCAGGCGCTCGGCCACCATTGGGGCACTTTCCAGCTAACCGACGAGGGCATCGAGCGCCCACCTGCCGCGCTGGCTGCGGCGCTGGCCGAGGCTGGGCTGCCTGAAGAGCGCTTCAGGCCGATGCGGCCAGGCCTTAGCTGGAGTGCCTGAGCTGGACGGCCTGACCAGCCACTATCGCGGCTGGACGTAGACGTTGATCTCGAGATTGGGATCGGCCGGATCGGTGAGTTCGCCGACATACTCTTCGAGGAACGCGTCCTTCACGGTAATGCTCTTGGCCTCGAGATAGGCAGTGATCGTCTCATAGGTCGAATCGATATCGTCATAGGGCGCGATATGGACGAAGCGCAGCGACGGCCCCGCGGGCGACAGGCCCGCGCGAACGCCGTTCCCGAAAGCAGAGGTACGATCGCCGGCCGGCCCCTGGCCGACAGGCAGCATAGCCTCATAGCGGAAGCCGTTGTCGTCGGTTTCGACGAACAGCGTCAGCGGCCGCCCCGCGATCGGAAGCTGCGCCCGCGCCGCCTCCTGGCGCAGGATACGGAAGCTCTCGGTGAGGCGCTTGAAGCCCTCGTCCCAGGTCGATGAGCCCGACAGCATCAGCACCGGCTTGGCGACGAGCAGCACCGGATCGACATCGCTCGGATCCCCGCGCTTGCCGGCGAGCGTGGCGTTGGGGTCGGGAACGCCCGTCTGCTGCTGGGTCGGCGGCTGGACGGGCTGGACCGGCCCCGGCGGCGGCAAGGTCGGCGGCGGCTGCACAGGCTGCGGCTCGAGCGGAACCTGGGGCGTCGGCGCGGGCTGCACCGGCTCCGGCGTCACCGGACGTTGCGGCGCAGGCGCGGGCTGCACCGGCTGCGGCCCCGGCACGGCGTCCGGCACGGCAGCAGGAGGATTGGGGGCAGGGTTGGGCGCTGGTTGTGCCTGGGCCGGCATGGCCGCACCGGGCGGAGGCGCCAGCGGCGCCGATTCGACTGCCGTGGGCGGCGCGATGCGCGTCTGCGCGAACGCAGCCAGCGGCGCGCACATAAGAGCGCTCAGCGCCATAACAGCAATCCGGGAATGCCGCATCGTCATGGTCCTGCTCACTGCAAACGATCGGGAAAGCGATTCGCGCCCTTGCAGCGCAACATAGAATGTCCACTTACCCCAAGGAACGGCCTGACAAGAAGCGGCCTGGCAAGAAGCAACCCGGAGGGTGGCTTTTTCACGTCACCTCCGTCATAGAGCCGCGTTTCATGGGATATGTGACACGATGAACGCCCTGGCTCATCGCCGGTTCCTCAAGATGAACGGTCTCCGCAACCAGATCACGGTACTGGACCTGCGCGGAACGAAGCTGCGTGTCGGCGAGAGCGATGCGCGCGCCATCGCCGCCGAGCCGCGCGCGCGCTTCGACCAGCTCATGGTCCTGCATGACGCGCTGACGCCGGGCACCGACGCCTTCATCCGCATCTACAACACCGACGGCTCGGAGGCCGGCGCCTGCGGCAACGGCACGCGCTGCGTCGCCTGGGCGATGCTGGCCGACCCCGTCATGGGTGATGCCTCGAAGTCCTTGCTGACCTTGCAGACCAAGGCTGGCCTGCTGCCGGCGCGGCGCGAGAGCGAACTCGTCTTCACCGTCGACATGGGCGCCCCCCGCCTGGCCTGGGACGAGATTCCGCTGGCCGAACCGTTCCACGACACCGCCCATTTCGAGCTCCAGATCGGCCCGATCGACGATCCGATCCTGCACACGCCCTGCGCCGTCAACATGGGCAACCCGCACGCGGTCTTCTTCGTCGACGATCCCTATCGCTTCAATCTGGAGCAGATCGGCCCGCTGCTCGAAAACCACCCGATCTTCCCCGATCGCGCCAATATCGAACTCGCCGCCGTGAAGGCGCCCGATCATATCGTCCTGCGCGTCTGGGAGCGCGGCGCCGGCATCACCCAGGCCTGCGGCTCGGGAGCCTGCGCGGCCCTCGTCGCAGCCGTCCGTCGCGAGCTCTCGGCGCGCAAGGCCGTGGTCAGCCTGCCGGGCGGCGACCTCGTCATCGAATGGCGCGAGAGCGACGGCCATGTTCTGATGACCGGGCCGGTAGAGTTCGAATGGGAGGGCACGCTGGCGCCCGAACTGTTCGAGGCCGCCGCCTGATGACCCTCGAGGTCGTCACCTTCGGCTGCCGCCTCAACATCGTCGAGGGCGAGGCGATCCGGCGACAGGCTGAAGCCGCCGGCATCGCCGACCTCGCCATCGTCAACTCCTGCGCCGTGACCGCCGAGGCGACGCGGCAGGCCCGCCAGGCCATCCGCCGGCTGCAGCGCGAGAGGCCGGACCGGCCGGTCGTCGTCACCGGCTGCGCCGCGCAGATCGAACCGGAGCGCTTCGCGCAGATGCCGGAGGCCGCGCGCGTCATCGGCAACGCGGAAAAGATGCAGGCTGCGACCTGGGCCGGCCTCGCCGGCTCCAACAGCCTGATGACCGCCGCCGAAAGCAACCCCGCCGACAAGGTCACCGTCGGCGATATCATGGCGCAGAGCATGCTGGGCGCGGTCGAAAGCGACCGCTCGCAGAGGCAAACGCGCGGTTTCGTGCAGGTGCAGAACGGCTGCGACCATCGCTGCACCTTCTGCGTCATCCCCTTCGGCCGCGGCAATTCGCGCTCTCTCGCGCTCGATGCCGTGATCTCGCAATGCCGCCGGCTGGTCGAGGCGGGAGCGCGTGAGGTCGTCCTCACCGGCGTCGACCTGACGAGCTATGGCCGCGACCTGGACGGAGCGCCAACGCTCGGCCGGCTCGTCCGCGCCATCCTGCGCGCGCTTCCCGAGTTGCCGCGCCTGCGCCTCTCCTCGATCGACGCCGTCGAGGTCGACGACGATCTACGCGAGGCGATTGCCACGCAAAGCCGGCTGATGCCGCATCTGCACCTCTCGCTGCAGGCTGGCGACGACCTGATCCTGAAGCGCATGAAGCGCCGCCATGGCCGCGACGACGCGATCCGCTTTTGCAGCGAGATGCGCGACTTGCGGCCGGACATCGCCTTCGGTGCCGACCTGATCGCCGGCTTCCCGACCGAGGACGAGGCGATGTTCTCGCGCTCGCTCGACCTCATCGGCGAATGCGGACTGAGCTTCGTCCACGTCTTCCCCTATTCGGCCCGTCCGGGCACGCCGGCCGCGCGCATGCCGCAGCTTCAGGGCGAGGTCGTCTCCGAAAGGGCGGCCCGCCTGCGCGCCGCCGCCGGCACCGCCCATGCCGCGCATCTCGACGCTAGGCTCGGCCGGACGCTGAGCGTGCTGACCGAACGCGGCAACACCGGCCGCGCCGAGGACTTCACGCTGGTCCGCTTCGGCCACGACATCGCTGCCGGCGAGATCGTGCCCGTCTCGGCAGGCCTGGCGGACGGGCGCGCCTTGCTGGCGGCGTAAACGCTCAGCCCTCCCGCGCCGCGCCGCTGACGCGCTGGACCTGGTGCTGCAGCAGCCGCGCGGGTTCCACGCAATTTCGAGCGGCTGGACATGGCGCGGCCGGGCACGCCGGAGAGGCCGCGCGCGATGTCGTTGGCTCACCTCTTGGTCGCGATCTCCTCGCGCAGTGCCCGCCGCAGCACCTTGCCGACATTGGTCTTCGGCAGGCTCTCGCGGAAGAAGATTTGCTTGGGCACTTTGTAGCCGGTCAGGCTCTCCTTGCAGAATGCGCGCAGTTCGTCGGCGGTCAGCGTGTCGTCCTTGCGGACCACGAAGGCGGTGACCGCCTCGCCGGAATGCTCGTCGGGCAGGCCGATCACCGCCGATTCCAGCACGCCCGGATGCATCCCGATGACGTCCTCGACCTCGTTCGGATAGACGTTGAAGCCGGAGACCAGCACCATGTCCTTCATCCGGTCGACGATGCGGATCTGCCCGTCCGGCTGCATCACGCCGATATCGCCGCTGCGGAAGAAGCCGTCCGCCGTCATGACCTTGGCCGTCTCGTCCGGTCGCTTCCAGTATCCGGCCATCACCTGCGGCCCACGGATGCAGATCTCGCCGGCCTCGCCGATCGGCAGGTCGTTGCCCTCGGCGTCGCGAATCGCCATGTCGGTCGACGGCAGGGGGAAACCGACCGTGCCGGTGAATTCGGAGATGTCGGGCCGGTTGATCGAGGCGACCGGCGAGGTCTCCGACAGGCCGTAGCCTTCGATGATCGGCCGGCCGGTGACCTGCTTCCAGTGCTTGGCGACGGCGGCCTGCGTCGCCATCCCGCCCGAGACGGCGAAGCGCAGTTCGTCGAAGCCCACCTTCGCGAATTCGGGGTGGTTCGCCAGCGCATTGTAGAGCGTATTCACCCCGGAAATCAGCGTGAAGCGGCTCGCCTTCAACGTCTTGACGAAGCCGGCGATGTCGCGCGGATTGGCGATCAGCAGGCCCTTGGCGCCGATCCGCAGCATGAACAGGCAGCAGCAGGTCAGCGCGAAGATGTGGTAGAGCGGCAGCGCCGTCACCATGACGTGCTGGTAGTCGCTGCGCCCAAGCGGCGGCTCCAGCGCCCAGCCGAGCCAGAGCCCGCATTGCTCGACATTGGAGGCGACGTTGCGATGCGTCAGCGTCGCGCCCTTGGCGACGCCGGTCGTGCCGCCGGTGTATTGCAGGAAGGCGACATCATCCGGCGTCACCGTCACCGGCGACATCTCCTCCGACCCCGCCAGGATCGTCCTCAGCGGGACGTAATCCGGCAGGTTGAAGGGCTTGACCACCTTCTTGATCCGGCGGGCGACGAAATTGACGATGTGCCCCTTGAAGCCCATCAGGTCGCCAGCCGTCGCGACCACGATGGTATCGAGCTTCAGAAGCGGCTTCGCCTCCTCGACGACATGGGCGAAGTTCTCGATCACGACCAGCGCGCGGGCGCCGGAATCGTTGACCTGGTGAGCGAGTTCGCGCGCCGTGTAGAGCGGATTGACGTTGACGACGGTATAGCCGCCGATCAGGGCCCCGAAGATCGTTGCCGGATAGGCCAGGATATTGGGCATCATCAGCGCGATGCGATCGCCCTTCCGGAAGCCCCTGGACTGCAGCCAGCCGGCGAAGGCGCGCGCTGCCGCGCCCGTCTCGGCGAAAGTAATCGACTTGCCGAAGCTCTCGAAGGCGGGCCGCTCGGCATATTTCTCGCAGGCACGGGCAATCAGATCGGCCAGCGTGCCGGGATCGCCGATCTGCGGCGGCACCGCCGCCGGATAGTGAGCCAGCCAGGGCCGCGGATCGGGCTTCGCCTGGGCGGCGCTGCTCGCATTCATCGTCATCCTCCCCTCTCGCCCCGCATTCGCCCGTCAAGCGGCCGTGCCGGTGCTTTTTGGTGAGCCTACACTGCTCAACAGCTTCGGCGGGCGCAAGCGCCCGCCGAATTCTTACCTGTTTAAAAGTTCATATGTAAACTGATTTGACGCCCCGCCCTAGCGCGCCTGCGCCAGGGCATGGGCGGACACGATCGCATCCGCCGGTTTTCCAGCCAGTTCGGCGAGATGATCGAAGCGCGCGCTGAAGGAGCCGACGCCCGATGTCGCCGACCGGAGTTCGACGATCAGCCCGGCCATCTCCGCCTCCGGCATCAAGGCGTTGATCTGGTCCCAGCCGCGCCAGCCCGGCCGCGCGTCATAGCCCAGGATCTGCCCCCGGCGAGCGGAGACGATGGCCGAGGCGCGCGACATGGCTTCGGAGGGAATCACCACCTCCACGGCGAGAATCGGCTCCAGCAGCACGGATTTGGCTTGAGGCACCGCCTCGGCCATCGCGATCCGCGCCGCCTGGCGGAACGCCATGTCGGAGGAATCGACGCTGTGATACGAGCCATCGGTCAGCGTCGCCTCGAGATCGACGAGCGGGAAGCCGAGCGGCCCGCTGCGGCAGAAGTCCCGGATGCCCGCCTCGACCGAGGCGATGTACTGCCGCGGCACCGCGCCGCCGACGATGCGATCGACGAAGCGGATGCCCTCCCCCCGCGGCAGGGCCGCAACCTCCAGGACCACGTCGCCGTATTGGCCATGGCCGCCACTCTGCTTGCGGTGGCGTCCGCGCGCGCCGCCGCGCCCCCGGATCGTCTCGCGGTAGCCGATCTGCGGCGGTCGGCTTTCCACAGCCACGCCATAGCGGCTCGCCAGCCGCTCCAGCGTGACGCGCAGATGCATCTCGCCCTGCCCGGAGAGCCTGAGCTCACCGAGTTCCGGCAACTGCTCGATCGCCAGAGCCGTATCCTCGTCGGCAATGCGCGCCAGGGAGGAGGTCAGCTTGACGTCGTCCTTGCGGTCCTTGGACGCGACCGCCAGCCCGTGCACGGCCTCGGGCGGGGCGATCGTGCTGACGATTGGCGCCCTGAGCTTGCCGAGCGCGATCGCATCGCCGGTCGCGACGCCTTCGAGCCGTGCGAAGGCCGCGACGTCGCCTTCCTCGGCCGCCGGACGGCGCGTCTGCTCCTGCCCCTTGAGCTCGACGATGCCGGCGATGCGGGTCTCGACACCGCTCGACGAGGTCACGACATCGCCTTCCGCCAGCCGCCCCCGCAGGACGCGGGCGAGCGAGAGCTTGCCGCCATGCGCGGAATGCCAGGTCTTCATGACCTGGGCGAGCGGCACGCCTTCGGCGACGACGCCGATCCGCCCGCGCGTCTCGGCCAGCCGCGGCGCCTCGTGCCTGAGCGCCTTGAGCAGCCGCGTCACGCCATTGCCGCGCTCGGCCGAGCCGATCAGCACCGGCACGACATGGCGGTCCTGAAGGTCGCGGGCGAGATCGTCGAAGATGCGATCCTGCGGCGGCTCCATGTCGCCGAGCAATTCCTCCATCAGGGCGTCATCATGGTCGGCCAGCCGCTCCAGCATCGAGAAGCGCGCTTCCTTCTCCCGCCCGGCCTCTTCGGTGGCGAGGGGCACGATCTCGCTCGGCGCATGCTCGCGATAGATGAAGGAGCGCTCCAGAGCGAGGTCGATGAAGCCG
>DATDBB010000518.1:0-4740 GCA_036525085.1 Allobosea sp. | reverse complement strand
GCCGACACGGCCGGGCTGCCGGGCTATGGCGGCACGCTCTGGGAGGGCGGAATCGGGCTCGCGGCCGGGACCCAGCTCATTGCGGCGACGCCGGGAATCTCGCTCGGCTGCGAGTTCTACATGCCCCATCATGTCCTGACCGAGGACGTGCTCGAGGAAAAGGTCGCCAACCGCGACGGCCATGTCGTCGTGCCCGATGGACCAGGCCTCGGCATCCGCGTCAGCGAGGCCTCGATCCGGGCCAATGCGCGGGTTCTCGCCGAACGCTGATGGGCTGCCCGGCGACCGGGAGACCGGGGCGCGGCGCCCGCCGCGCTGCCTGTTGCAAATGACGTTAGAGCAGGCCGCAGTCAGAAGGGCGATTGCCCTCGTGCCGAAACCGTGCCCTATTTCGGTCGCTGTTGGTCGAAATTGCGCCAGGTCAGGCCTGCACGGGGGTGGATGGTGTCGAGCAAAGACAAGAACAATCATCGGATTTCGGCCGTTGGCCCGCTCTTCGCCCTCAGTATTGCCATGACACTCGGTGGCTGCGTTTCCAGCGGCGACGAGCCGCGGGCCGGGACACAGCTTGCGTCCGCCATCGTGGCGCCGACCAATATCGGCGTGGACAAGCTGATCGGGAGCTGGGGCATCGCCTCCTTCCACACCGAGAAGGACCGCAAGCGCACCGAGGCCCAGGCCAAGGCCGGCTGCAGCCAGCCCTATGTGATCAGGAAGGGCCCCGGCGACGGCGTCATGATGCATGTCGCCGATGACGCCAAGCTCTACGAGCTGAGGCTCAAGGCCGGGCCCGGCGGGCGCAACTTCCTCGGCTTCGAGGCGCCCGCCGGCGACCCCCAGGATCGCGAGATCCTCTCGGCGAGCGACTCGATGCTCGTCATGCGCTTCGTCGATCCCGACGCGCATCGCCGTTACGGCACCTTCATCTATGTACGTTGCCGCTGAGTGGGAGAACGAGACATGACTTCCAGGACTGTTTCCCTGGCACGGGCCGGCTTGTTCGGAGCGGCGCTGGCCGCCGGTCTGTCGATGACGCTGACGGCCTCCGCCCAGCCGCGACCGCCTGCCGCCATGCAGGAGACGATGGATGTCGGCGACGAGCCCGGCCGGGTCTCCACCGAAGAGGTCAGCATCACCGAAGGGCCTTACGCCCGCCAGATGGTGCTGTTCCGCTCCAGCGAGCCGCCCGGTACGGTCGTGATCCAGTCGTCCGAGCGGTTCCTCTACATCGTGCAGGGCAATGGGCGGGCGCTGCGCTACGGCATCGGCGTCGGTCGAGAGGGCTTCCAGTGGTCGGGCCAGGTGCAGGTCAGCCGCAAGGCGGAATGGCCGGACTGGCGCCCGCCGCCGGAGATGCTGCAGCGCCAGCCCTATCTGCCGCGCTTCATGGCCGGCGGGCCGGGCAATCCGATGGGCGCGCGGGCGCTCTATCTCGGCTCGACGGTCTTCCGCATCCACGGCACCAACCAGCCCGAGACGATCGGCGAAGCGATCTCGTCGGGCTGCTTCCGGCTCGCCAATGGCGACATCACCGATCTCTACGAGCGCGTGCCGCTCGGAACCCGGGTGATCATTCGCCACAAGGCCACGCTGTAATCGACGCCGTCGCGACGGCTCGCTCGATCATCGGACCGGATACAGTATTCAGATCGATGATCGAGATCTTTGTTTTGCATCGGCTTTTTCCGAAAACCGCGTCCCACTTTTCGGGCCGATGCGCTAGGGAACGGGGGGATAAGGGCATGTCGAACGCCTCACGGATGCGTGGATACTCGCTTGGCGTCGTCGCCGCCGGACTTCTGGCGCTGGGCCTTGCGGCGCCGGCGGGTGCCGGCACGCTGGAGACGGTCAAGCAGCGCGGCACGCTTTCCTGCGGCGTCAGCGAGGGGCTGAACGGCTTCTCCGACAAGGATGCGCAGGGCAAGTGGAGCGGCTTCGACGTCGATTTCTGCCGGGCGCTCGCCGCGGCGGTGCTTGGCGATCCCCAAAAGGTCACCTTCACGCCGCTCTCGGCCAGCGAGCGTTTCGATGCGCTGAAATCGGCGAAGGTCGATCTGCTCTCGCGCAACTCGACCTGGACGCTCGGCCGCGAGGCGGAACTGGGCCTCGCCTTCGCCGGGATCACCTATCATGACGGGCAGGGTTTCCTGGCGAAGCGCGCCCTGAAGGTCGACGGTGCGCTGGCGCTCGACAAGGCGAAGATCTGCGTCGAGGCCGGCACCACCACCCAGATCAATCTCGCCGACTTCTTCCGCGCCAATTCGATGACCTATGAGGAAAAGGTCTTTCCGAGTGCGGCGGCAGCCTTTGCGGCTTTCGAATCCGGACAATGCGACGTGCTGACCCGCGACCAGTCGGCGCTCTACGGCGAAAGGCTGCGGCTCGCCAAGCCGGCCGAGGCGATCGTCCTGCCCGACGTGATCTCGAAGGAGCCGCTCGGCCCGGTCGTCCGCAGCGATGATTTTCCCTGGTTCACCGTGGTGAAATGGGTGAATTTCGCGCTGATCAACGCAGAAGAGCTCGGGATTTCCTCGACCAATCTCGAAGAGGCACTGAAGTCGCAGAAACCTGATGTGCGTCGCTTCACCGGCGCCGAGGGCGGGTTCGGCAAGGGGCTCGGCCTCGATCCGGACTGGGCCGTCCGGGCGGTCAAGGCGACCGGCAGCTATGCCGAGATCTATGAGCGCAATCTCGGCACGAGTTCCAAGCTGAGCATCCCGCGTGCCCTCAACCAGCTCTGGAACATGGGCGGCGTGCTCTATGCACCGCCGATGCGCTGAGGCGGGTCAGCAACGCGCGGCCTGATAGGTTGCCAGTTCCTCGGTGACGACGGCGAGGAAGCCGTCGACGAGCACGTTGTTGAGGTGGTGGCTCGGAAACAGCGCGTTGCCGTGGAACATGATCTGCGGCTCGAAGGGTCGGAAGGCGATACCGCTGCGGCGGTAGTCATCGGCGGCGATCGGATTGACGATGCCGATCCCGAGACCCTGCTCGACGAGCGCGCAGATCGTCGCGCCGAAGGGCGATTCCAGCGTGAGCTGCCGGCGCACGCCCGCACGTTCGAAGATCCGGTCGACACGGTTGCGCGCGCCGTCCTCCAGCGATAGCGAGATGAAGGGCTCGCCCTCGAGATCCTCGGGCACGATGACCTCGCGCTCGGCCAACCTGTGACCGGGCGGCAGCGCACAGAGGCCGGGCACGTTATAGAGGTGGCGCTGCTCGATCGAGGGCGTATCGACGATGTTGGCGACGAAGCCGATGTCGCAATAATAGGCCGACATCCAGCGGGTGACGGTGCCGTCGCTGCCCATCTGCAGCGAGATCGTGACATTGGGAAAGCGCTGCTTGAACAGGCGGATACAGCGCGGAATGAAACCGAGCGCCATCACCGGCATGGCCGCGATGCGCAAGCGCCCGGTGCCGAAGGCTTTGATGTCCCTTGCCGCCTGCGACAGGTTCTCCAGGCCGAGAAAGCTGCGCTCGACCTCGCGGTAGAATGACAGCCCCTCATCGGTCGGCCGGATGCGGCCGGCCTTGCGCTCGAACAGCTTCAGATGGGTTGCCGCCTCCAGCTCGGCGATCAGGCGGCTGATGCTCGGCTGCGAGGTCCGGAGTTCCTGGGCGGCGGCCGTCATCGAGCCGCGCAGCATGATGCTCCGGAACGCTTCGACCTGCCGCAGATTCATCCCGACCTCATATCACCAGTGAATAGGAGCGCCAAAAACTGACATTTGACCAGATGGATGCCGGCTACAATACTTTTGTCTATGTCCGCTGGTCCCGCCATCGCCGTGACACCCCGCCTGACAGGCATGACCTGTCTGCGCTGCGAAGCCGACTGGCCGGTGGCGGAGCATGAGGCCGGATGTCCGCGTTGCGCGGCGGAAGGGCACGCTTCCAATCTGCGGCTGGTCTATGCTCCCGGGTCTGAGCCCGTTGCGCTGCCCTATCCGGGAGCGCTCTCACTGGGCGAGGGCGGCACGCCGATGGTCGAGGTGCCCGAGCTTGCGGCCTCATTGGGCGTCGGGCGGGTCTCGCTCAAGCTCGAATGGTGCAACCCGACCGGCTCCCACAAGGACCGGATGAGCGCGCAGCTCGTCGCGCGGGCTCTGGATCGCGGCGCGACGCGGATCGTGGCGGCGTCCAGCGGCAATGGCGGCCTGTCGGTCGCGGCCTACGCCGCGCGCGCCGGCATTCCCACGGAGATCGCGACGACGGGCGATCTGCCGGAGAGCTATCGCCGGGCGATCGAGGCACATGGTGCGACGATCATCGGCTTCTCCGACAGCATGGCGCGCTGGCACCATCTGGCGCGTCGCGTCGCGGAGGAGGGCGCCTTCGCTGCGACGAACTACCGGCTGCCCGCGATCGGCACGAACCCCTTCGGCGTCGAGGGTTACAAGATGGTCGCGGCAGAGATCGCGGCAGCCGCGCAGCCTGATCTCGTGGTTGTGCCCTGTTCGCGCGGCGATCTGCTGTCGGGGCTGCATCTGGGCTTCGCCGAACTCGGCGAGGGAATACCGCGGCTGGTGGCGGCCGAGCCCTTCCCGCGGCTTGCGCGTGTGCTGGCCGGGGCGGATTATCGCGAGGATTTCGCCGGTGAGACGGCGCAGTTCTCGATCGCCGGCAGTACCGTGACCTGGCAGGCGGTGCAGGCCCTGCGCGCCAGTGGCGGACTGGCCGTCCCTGTCGCCGACGAGGCGGCGATGCTGGCCCAGGCGAAGCTCGCCCGGCTGGGCT
>DATDBB010000517.1:0-21294 GCA_036525085.1 Allobosea sp. | reverse complement strand
AGCCGGTTGGAGGGTGTCACAACCCGGCATGGCGCGTTGACAGCGATTCCTGCGATCCGGTTCGGGATTTGGTAACCAATTTGCAAAGGGGTGGGTATATCCAGACTGACGGCTTAATGATGCCGCACTGCAAAAAGCCTCAAGTCGCGCGAGGACGGCCCACGCATGGAAAATCTCATCGAAGCGGTCATCCTCGGCATCGTCGAGGGCTTGACCGAATTCCTGCCGGTGTCCTCGACCGGGCATCTCCTGCTGCTTGGGCATTTCCTCGGCTTCGAATCGAACGGCAAGTCCTTCGAGGTCCTGGTCCAGCTCGGTGCGATCCTCGCGATCACCCTGGTCTATTTCCGCCGCCTGCTCGACATCGCGCTGAGAATTCCGACGGATCCGGCGGCGCGACGCTTCGTCATCGGCGTGCTCGTCGCCTTCCTGCCGGCGGCGCTGATCGGCGCCGTGCTGCACGGCTTCATCAAGGGCGTGCTGTTCAACCCGTTCATCGTCTGCTGTGCTCTGATCGCGGGTGGCCTGATCCTGCTCGTCGTCGATGACCTCGAACTCGAGGAGAAGCATCAGGACGCCACGGCCTTCCCGCTGCCGATGTATTTCAAGATCGGACTGATCCAGTGCCTGGCGATGATCCCCGGCGTGTCGCGCTCCGGCTCGACCATCGTCGGCGCCATGCTGCTCGGCGCCAGCAAGCGCGCGGCGGCGGAGTTCTCGTTCTTCCTGGCCATGCCGACCATGGCCGGCGCCTTCGCCTACGATCTGCTCAAGAGCTACAAGACGCTGACCTTCGACGACATGACGCTGATCGTCATCGGTTTCGTCTGCGCCTTCGTCTCGGCGTTGATCGTCGTGCGCAGCTTCCTCGATTTCGTCTCGAAGCGCGGTTTTGCCGTCTTCGCCTGGTGGCGGATCGTGGTCGGGCTGTTCGGCCTCGCGGGGCTCTGGATCTACGGCTGAAAGCAGCCCTCAGCCATTGTGGCCCATCGGCTCTGGCGGGGGCGGGTGCTGGGCGGGCAGGCCGCGCGGCAGGGTTGCCGTCTCGCGCTCGATCATCCGGTGCACGACGGGCGGGTTCGGACCCTTGTGCATTGCCCTCACCCGGTCGCTGATCTCCGCGTCCGCCTGCGTTATCCGCTGCGCCTGCCGGACATATTCGACCCAGGTCGGGGTGTCGTAGCGCTCGATCCAGAGTTCGGGGTCGGTCAGGTCGCGCAGCAGCGTCCAGTGACGGGCGCCGTCGCGACGGCGGATACGGCGGCGCTCCGCCATGGCCTTGAGGAACTCGACGACATCCTCCTCGCGGATCAGCCATTCGATCGTGACGATCACAGGGCCGCTGCGCGGCTCGATGTCGACGGCGACCTTGGGCTCGCGCCAGCGACTCAAGGGGTCGAGATTGAGTGCCTCCAGCGGCGGCAGGACGTAGCGCAGGCCGAGGCCCGCGCCGGCGAGAAGGGCGAAGGCCGAAAGCAGGAGGGCCTGCTGCGCACCCAGATGCAGCGTCGCGTAGCCCCAGGCCCAGCTCCCCGACGCCATCCCGCCGAAGGCGGCCATCTGGTAGATCGCCAGCGCCCGGCCCACCACCCAGCGCGGGGCCGAAAGCTGCACCGTCGCGTTGAAGGTCGAGAGCGCCAACACCCAGCAGGCGCCCGCGACGGCCAGAGCCGGCATGGTCAGCCACATCGTCGTGCTGACGCCGATCACCGCGGCCGCCGTCGCATAGGCCGCGAAGGTCGCGCGCACCAGCGCCTCGGTCGTCAGCATCCGGCGCAAGCGCGCGCTCATGAAGGCGCCGACGACCGCGCCCGCCCCGAAGGCGCCGAGCAGGACGCCGAAGACCAGAGGGCCGCCCTTGATGAGGTCGCGCGCGATCAGCGGCAGCAGCGCGAGCGCGACGATGCCGCCGAAGCCGAAGGCGAAGGCGCGCAGGATGACGCTGCGGATATTCGGGGACATCGCGACATAGCGGACGCCGGCTCCCATCGCGATCAGAAGCGTCTCACGCGGCAGCACGCGCTCGATGCGCGGCGGCTGCCAGCGCGCCAGGACGACGAGCAGGCCGATATAGCTGAAGGCATTGACCACGAAGGCCGCGACCGCCCCGGCGGCCGCCACGATCGCGCCGCCGATCGCCGGGCCGACGCTGCGGGCGATGTTGAAGGCGACGCTGTTCAGGGTGACGGCGGCGGGCACGTCCCGGCGCGGCACCATGTCGCCGACCGAGGACTGCCAGGCTGGATTGTTCAGCGCGTTGCCGCAGCCGATCAGGAAGGTGAAGCCGAGCAGGAGCCAGGGCGAGAGCAGCCCTTGCCAGGCGAAGACCGCGAGCAGGATCGAGACGCCGAGCATGAAGACCTGCGCCGTCAGCAGGATGCGGCGCCGGTCGTAATTATCCGCAAGGGCGCCGGCCGCCAGGGAGAAGATCATCACCGGCAGCGTCGTCGAGGCCTGCACGAGCGCGACCATCTCAGGCGAATTGGAGAGCGAGGTCATCAGCCAGGAAGCGCCGACCATTTGCACGAGGCCGCCGAAATTCGAGGCGAGGCTCGCGATCCAGACGGCGCGGAAGATTGGCTGGCGCAGCGGTGCGAAGGCCGAATAGGGCTCCGGCGCCGGTGCGAGGCCCTCCGCGGCGAGCTCCGCTTGGGCTACGTCGGCTGTCGGCTGGGCGTGGGGATCGTCAGGCATGCCATAGGGTTAGAACCTATGATCTGGCCTGCCAACCGCGATTGCGGCCGCTGCAGATCTTTGGCCGATCTTTGTCAGGTCGTGGCGCCGGCGGTCGTGCCGGTTTGCGTGCGACGCCCCTGTCGCGGCTTCGGCCGGCGCAGCACCCGGCCGAGCGCGACACCGAGCCCGACGAGCGCGACCCAGTGGCCCGGACGCAGCGAGGCGAGGTCCTGATAGACCACGATGTCGGCGTTGGCCTGGAACACCAGCCAGGCCGAGGCACCGGTCGCAAACGCGTACCAGGCGGTCTCGCAGAGCGCCGTAGCAAGCCCGGTCGCCAGTGCGGTCGCGGCCAGAACGGGGGCGGTCGGCGCAATCTTGAGCCTGTCGAGCCCACGATAGGCCATCAGCAAGGCGAAGAGCCCGCACATCAGCACGGGCTGCGTCACATCGATCTTCGACTGCAGGGCGAAATGCAGCAGGCCGAGCATCGCGATCGGATAGACGAGGTTGTGCAGGCGCTGCCAGTTCTGCGCTCCCATTCGGCGGATCATGCCGTCGGTCGAGGTCACGCCGAGCGCGACCAGCCCCGTCAGCGCGGTGATGCCGACGACGAGATAGAAGCGCTTGACGATCTCCGAGACGATCAGCCCCCAGTCGAAGGCGAGATCGATGCAGTAGAGCGCCAGATGCGCCAGCCCATAGGCGAGGACGGAGAGCCCGAGCATCCGCCGGATTCCCAGCAGCTTGCCCCAGTCGAAGATGCGCCGCGCCGGCGAGACGGCGAGCGTGACCAGCAGCAGGCGGATCGCCCAGGTGCCGGTGTCGTGCACGGCCCGTGTCCAGGGCTTGGAGCCGAGCTGACCCATCCAGGCCTCGGCGGCGAGAATTAGGGCCGGCAGCAGGACGAGCGCGAAGGCAGCCGCGCGCAGGGCCGAGAAGCGTCCCTGCCGGTCCAGCCAAGGCCACCATGGGCTCGCCAACCATTGGCTCATGCCGTTCTCCGCCGTTGCATTCTCCCCATCGGATACGCGAGAGTTCGTGCCTCTGTCTCGCAATCGCGCACACAAGCGCGTGAGCGCTCGCCAATCTGCCGCCGTCAGCCCAATGGAAGCCGCCATGCCTGTCAATGCTCCCACCGTCGTGTTCGATGTTGGCAACGTCCTGATCCGCTGGGACCCGCTGCTGGTCTATCGCGAAATGATTCCCGACGACGAGAAACGCGCCTGGTTCATGCAGAATGTCTGCACCGCTGCCTGGAACCTGGAACAGGATCGCGGCCGCAGCTGGGAGGAGGCGGTCGCCTTGCTCGTCGCCAGCCACCCCGAATGGGAAAGCCAGATCAGGGCCTATGACGAGCGCTGGCATGAAGCGGTGCCCGGCATCATCGAGGACAGCGTCGCGGTGCTGGCCGAGCTCAAGCAGCGCGGCGAGAAGGTCTACGCCATCACCAATTTCTCGCGCGAGAAATGGGCGGAATGCCTGGTCCGCTTCCCCTTCCTGCAGAGCTTCGACGGCGTCGTCGTCTCGGCCCATGAGCGCGTCATCAAGCCCGATCCCGCGATCTACGAGATCCTGCTGCGGCGTTACGGTCTGGTCGCTCCCGACTGCATCTTCATCGACGACAGCGCCAAGAACATCGATGCGGCGCGCGGCGTCGGCATGAAGGCCGTGCATTTCGTCGAGCCGATCGACCTGCGTAGCGAGCTGGCCGGGCACGGCGTCAGGTTCTGACGACATGCGGGTGCGGCGTCGGACGGCCGATGCGGCCGGCTTGGCTGCGCGCTAGCATCGCACGAGACAAAAAAATCCGAGGGAGCGGTCGCAGCCGATGGCCAGCGAAACCAGATACGACCAGATGACCTATAACCGCTGCGGTCGCAGCGGCCTCAAGCTGCCGGCCCTCTCGCTCGGCCTCTGGCATAATTTCGGCGAGACGACCGCGCCCGATGTCGGCCGCAGGATCTGCCGGACCGCCTTCGACCTCGGCATCACCCATTTCGATCTCGCCAACAATTACGGCCCGCCGCCAGGCTCCGCCGAGACGGCCTTCGGGACGATCCTGCACCAGGATTTCTCAGGCCATCGCGACGAGATGGTGATCTCGACCAAGGCCGGCTACCGGATGTGGCCGGGCCCCTATGGCGAATGGGGCAGCCGCAAATATCTGCTCTCGAGCCTCGACCAGAGCCTGAAGCGGCTGAAGCTCGACTATGTCGACATCTTCTATTCGCACCGCTTTGACCCCGAGACGCCTCTCGAGGAGACGATGGGCGCGCTCGATTCGGCCGTGCGCCAGGGCAAGGCGCTCTATGTCGGGCTGTCCTCCTACAATTCGAGGCGCACCCGCGAGGCTGCGGCGATCCTGCGCAGCCTCGGCACGCCCTGCCTGATCCACCAGCCGAGCTATTCGATGATCAATCGCTGGATCGAGGAGGACGGGCTGCTCGATACGCTCGACCAGGAGGGTATCGGCTCGATCGTGTTCTCGCCGCTGGCCCAGGGCATGCTGACCTCGAAATATCTCGGCGGCGTGCCGGAAGGCAGCCGCGCGGCACGGAAGGCTCCTTCTTTCCGCGACGGCTTCCTCAGCGACGACAACCTCCGGCGCATCGCCGCGCTGAACGAGATCGCGGCCGGGCGCGGCCAGAGCCTCGCCCAGATGGCGATCGCCTGGGTGCTGCGCGGCGGCCGCGTCACCTCCGCCCTGATCGGTGCAAGTCGTCCCGAGCAGGTGGAGGATTGCGTCGCGGCGCTGAAGCGTCCGGATTTCAGCGTCGAGGAACTCGAACTCATCGACAAGCATGCCGGTGAGGGCGGCGTGAACATCTGGGCTGCCTCCGCGGAGCGCTGACGAAGCGACCCTGATCGCCTGGCGTCTGCGGCGCGAAAATGCCGCGCGCCGCCGGCTGCCGCGGCAACGCTATGGATGCCCCAGAACCTTCGTCGGCGGCGCACCGGCCATCAATTGCAGCAGAAGCAGGATATTCAGGCTGATGATGATCGCTGCCAGCGCCAGCGAGAGCAAGAACAGCCAGCGTGGCGCGGCCATCTCCTGCATCTTCTGTCGCGATCCGGAGATGAGGACCAAGGGAATGACGGCGAAGGGCAATTGCAGCGAAAGGATCACCTGGCTGAGCACGAGCAGCTTGCCCGTCTCGTTCGGCCCGTAGAGCAGGATGACCATCACGGCCGGCACGATCGCGACCAGGCGGGTGGTCAGCCGCCGGAGCCAGCTCGGCAAACGCAGTCTGATGAAGCCCTCCATCACCACCTGTCCGGCCATCGTTGCCGTGACGCTGGAGTTCATGCCGCAGCACAGCAGCGCGATGGCGAACAGCGTCGGCGCGAGCGGGCTGCCGAGCAGGGTGGCCAGCATGCCATGGGCGCGGTCGAGATCCTCGATGACGGTGGCGTCGCCCTTGCCGTAGAAGGCGGCTGCGGCCAGGATCAGCAGCGACGCGTTGACGAGCAGCGCGAAGCCGAGCGCCAGGGTCGAGTCGAGCGTCGCGAAGCGCAACGCCTCGCGGCGCGCCGGCAGGTCGGAGCCGAAGGCGCGCGTCTGCACGATGGCGGAGTGCAGATAAAGATTATGCGGCATCACGGTGGCGCCGATGATGCCGATCGCCAGATAGAGCATCTCCGGCTGGGTGACGATCTCGCGCCTCGGCATGAAGCCGCGCAGGACCTGCCCCCAGTCGGGGCTCGCCATCAGGATCTGGATGCCGAGACTGATCGCGACGATTCCGAGTAGCGTCACGATGAAGGCCTCGATCCAGCGGAAACCCTTGTGCTGCAGCCAGAGCACCACGAAGACGTCCAGTGCCGTCAGCACCACCCCGATTTCGAGCGGCAGTCCGAACAGCAGGTTCAGCGCCAATGCCGTGCCGAGGACCTCGGCGAGGTCGGTCGCGCAGATCGCGATCTCGGCCGTGACCCAGAGCAGGCCCGCCGTCACGGGCGAGTAGCTGTCGCGGCAAGCCTGCGCCAGATCGCGCCCGGTGGCGATGGCGAGCCGCGCGCAAAGCGATTGCAGGACGATCGCCATCAGGCTCGAGATCAGGACGACGGCGAGCAGCGCATAGCCGAAGCGGGCGCCACTCGACAGCGCCGTGGCCCAGTTGCCGGGGTCCATGTAGCCGACGGCGACGAGATAGCCCGGTCCGGTGAAGGCGAGAATCTTCTTCCAGCGCGAGCCGGCATGCGCGACCGGCACCGAACGGAAGACCTCGACCAGCGAACGGTCATCCCATCTGCGGGGCCAGGCGCCCGCGTCTTTCCGGTGTTCGACTTCAAGGGACATGCGGCAGGTCCAGCCCCGCAGATTGCGCCAAATTCTCACGGTGACGCAGAGGCTTGCCGAGCGCAAGCGCGCGAGACACCGCACTCATCTTCCGATCGACCCCTGCAATGTTAACACAGAATTCACTATCTTGTTTACAGCGCTTCTCAACTGCGCGAGCCTTAGGTGCGGCAAAGATCGCACTCAAAACTGAGAACGGGGAGGGAGACGATGGCCGACACAGCGATTGCGATCGTTGACGATCACCCGCTGCTGATGGAAGGCGTGGCTGCCGTTCTCGGACGCAGGCCCGGATTGACCGTCGTGGGCACCGGCAGTTCGGCGGCGGATATCCTGCCTCTTGCGTCGGCTCATCATCTCGATGCCATCGTCGTCGACCTGAACATGCCGGGCGACACGTTCCAGGCGATCAAGGAACTCCGCGCGACTTTCCCGCGGACCCGCATCGTCGTCTTCACGGCTTCGACCAACACAGACCACGCCATTCGCGCGCTCGATGCCGGCGCCGGCGCCTATGTCCTCAAGGGCAGCGCCGCAGCTGATCTCGCCGAGGCAATCGATGCAACGGGACGCGGCGAGATCTACATCACGCCCGCCTTCGCGGCGAAGGTCATCTCGGCCCTGCAGAGCAAGGCGCTGGAGAAGCGCAGCGCCGAGGCGGCGCGGCTCAGCGTGCGTGAGGAGCAGATCGTTCGCCTGCTGCTCTGCGGCAAGCAGAACCGCGAGATCGCCCGCGAGCTTGCGCTCAGCGAGAAGACGGTCAAGGGCTACATGACCAACCTGATGACCAAGCTCCACGCCCGCAACCGGCTCGAGGTGGTGATCGCCGCGCAGCGGCTTCACGTCGGCCGGCCCGGCGCCTCCTCGGGGGATGTGGCCGGCTTGCCGGATTCGGCCTGAGGCCGGATCGGGATCTGGGCGACCACCTCGGTTCCGCCGGATGAATTGCGGCTGATCGAGAGCGTTCCGCGCAACGCCTGCACGCGCGATTCCATGCCACGCACGCCGAGCGACGCGGTCTGGGCCAGTCCGGCGCGGGGCGAGGGCGGGCCGCCGCTGTCGCTGATCGTCAGTGTCACCATGTTGTGCCCGGCATCGACATGGACGAATTGATCGGCGGCGCCGGCATGCTTGTAGGCGTTGGTCAGCGCTTCCTGCGTGATCCGGTAGGCGCAGACCTTCACAGCCTCCGAAGCCTGCACCGGCATGGCCCCGATTTCGCGCCGGACCATGGTGCCGGTCTGCTGCTCGTGGCGGGTGATGACGAGCTCGACGGTTTCCGCGAAGGAGAGATGCTTCAGCTCCGGCAGGACGAGCCCGACGGAGAGGTTGCGCAGATCGTTGAGCGTCATCTGGATCAGGCTCTCGAGCTCGCTGCGCTGGATGGCGAGCGGGCGCGTGTCCGGCGCTGTCGGATCGGGCAATTTGAGCATCAGCAGGCTGAGCATCTGGATGGGCCCGTCGTGGAGATCGGCGCCGATGCGGGCGAGATAGTTCTCGTTCAGCACGGCGGCCTTCAGCCGGGCGCGGTCGGCCGCACGGCGCAGCGAGTTGTTGCGCCTGGCCAGGGCGGCTGCCCGTTCCAGATTGCTTTCGAGCAGCCTCTGCTGGGTCGTGATGATGCGGCTGGCGCGCTTCACCGTGACGAAGAGCAGCACGCTGATGATCAGCGCGACATTGATGATCAGGAACCAGGTCGCGTATTTGACGCGCACGATCTCGGCTTCGAGGGCGCGACTGAACTCGTAGAACTCGCCGATCGCGATGATCTCGCGCGTACCGCGCTTGTACATCGGCGCATAGATTTCCAGCAGCGACGCGGGCACCGGGCTGTGGTCGCCCTTGTCGTCGAATTCGACGTCGACCGAAACATGGCCGCTCTTCACCTTCTGCAGGAGCGAGGCGGGCAGGGTTTCCCGGATACTGGTTCGGCCGGTGCTGAAGAGCAGTTCGCCCTTCGTGTTCCAGATCTTGATCATCGCGACGCGGCCGCTCAGGCGCGTGTCGGCGATCAAGGCCGCGATGGCGCTGCGTTCGGCCTCCGGCAGTTCGGCCGACGTCGCCAGCACCTGCAGATGCGGCGCGAGGATCGCCTCGAGATAGATCGCGCCGGTCTCGGCCATGCCGTGCAGCCAGCCCGAGCGGACCTGCTTCTCGACCCAGTAGCCCAGCGTCAGCATCGAAATTCCGACCGATAGCGTCGCCGCGATCAGAAAGCGGCGCTCGAGGCTGAGCCGGTTCCAGCGCGCCAGGAAGCTGTCGACCAGGGCAGCAGACTTTGGTCGGTATTCACCCTCGCCAAAGGTCAGGTTCGCTGCACCGCCTTCAGGCGCAGATGTTCGGGCGACCTTTCCATCTAGCGGTCTGCTCATTCGAGACGCACCATGATCAACGGGAGGCTTCAGATTCGGATCTGAATCTATTCGCTCAGGAAAAGCGAGGCCGAATATTTAGCGCAGAATCTTCGCCGGAGGCCAATTCAACGGCCTCCACAATAAATCGGCCACCACGCAGGACTGCGGTTCTGCGAACGGTGATCTTTTGTCCAAGGGCAGGGAGTTCGGGTCATGGCGTTCAAGCTCAATCAAGCCGACATCGAGTTCGTCCTCCAGCAGATCAAGATCGCTGAGGCGAACGCCAACGGCATCGCCCTGATGAACATCTTGCTCGACGCGAACGGCGAGGTGATCACCAACCCCAACGCCACGAACCCGGAGACCGGCGCTCGCTACTACTCGGTCGGGACCTTCGTGCCGCTTCTCGACGACCAGCCGCGCGCCATTCCCGACGCCCAGACGCCCTTCGGCCTGCGCACCGTCGACGGCACCTACAACAACCTGATCGAGGGTCGCGAGACCTGGGGCGCTTCCGGCCAGCCGATGCCGCGCCTGTTCGAGACCGGCGGCTATCTCGTCGACAATGACGGGGACACCGTCGCCTTCGGATCGCCGGCCAATCCGATTTTGGTCAGGAACGGCGACTATCAACCAGGGACGATCTCGGTTTATCCTGTCGGGCATCCGCAGGCCGGTCAGCCGATACCGGGGATTGCGCCAGGTTCGGTGGTGGACGCCGACCCGCGCCTGATTTCTAACCTCATCGTCGATATGAGCCTGAACAACCCCGCCGCGATCGTGGCGGCGCTGACCTTTGCCGGCTCGGAAACGATCCACGGCGCGACCGGCCACCTCGCGGCCGTCCAGAGCCTCGGATGGCAGGACGAGATGGAGATTCTGACCGATCCGCTCTCGTCCCAAGCCGCCAGGATCGCGGCCATGGACGCCGTCAACCTGTTGCTCGAGCCCTACAGCCTCGAAGTGGACGAGACCGGCTCTCTGGTCATTCCCAACATCGCTCCCGACGAAGGCTTGTCTGCGCCTTTCAACAGTTGGATGACCTTCTTCGGCCAGTTCTTCGACCATGGCCTCGACCTGATCAGCAAGGGCGGCAACGGCACCATCTATATTCCGCTGCAACCCGACGACCCGCTCTACGTTCCCGGCAGCCCGAACAACTTCATGGTGCTGACGCGCTCGACCCCGGTCACGGGCGCGGGCGGGGTCGACACCCAGCAGAACAACACGACCTCCTGGGTGGACCAGAACCAGACCTACACCTCGCACGCCTCGCACCAGGTCTTCCTGCGCGAGTACAAGCTCGATGGCGGCCGGCCGGTCGCGACCGGCAAGCTGCTCGACGGCACCGGGCCCAATGGCGAGAAGAACGGGCTGCCGACCTGGGCGGACGTCAAGGCCCAGGCGCTGATGCTCGGCATCGAGCTGACGGATCGCGATGCGACGAGCGTGCCGCTGCTGCGCACCGACGCCTATGGCAACTTCATCCCCGACGCGAACGGCTTCGCGCAGGTCATCACCAATATCGGCCTGGACGGCATCCCCAACACCGGCGACGACACGGTGGTGTCCCAGACGACCAACGGTGGACCTGTCAACAGCTGGGCGGTTGGCGCCATCCGGACTCCCAACGCCTTCCTCGACGACATCGCGCACAATGCTGCGCCAGTTGTCGATGCGAACGGAAACCTGATTCAGGACGGCGACACCGGCATTGGCTATTTTGCGACTGACGCCGTGCTGGATGATGACGGCAACGTCGTGACGCCGGCCACCCCCGGCCCCGTCGTTCAGGGCCGCCCCGCAGCCTACGACGACGAACTGCTCGACCGCCACTTCATCACCGGCGACGGCCGCGGCAACGAGAACATCGGCCTGACCGCCGTCCACCACATCTTCCATTCCGAGCACAACCGGCAGGTCGAAGACCAGAAGCTCACGATCCTACGCAGCGGCGATGTCGATTTCATCAACGAATGGCTGAACAGCGATATCGCCGCACTTGATCCTGGCTTCGCGGGGATGACCGCGCTCCAGCAGACCGCCTACGCTGCGACGCTCAACTGGGACGGCGAGCGCCTGTTCCAGGCCGGCCGCTTCGCCACGGAGATGCAGTACCAGCACCTCGTCTTCGAGGAGTTCGGCCGCAAGATCCAGCCGGCGATCGACCCCTTCGTCTTCAACTCGGTCACCGACATCGACCCGTCGATCTTCGCCGAGTTCGCCAATGTCGTGTACCGCTTCGGCCACTCGATGCTGACCGACTCGATGCCGCGCGTCTTCCTGAACCCGGACGGCAGCATCAATGTCGCTGCCAGCGACGACATGGGCCTCATCGCGTCGTTCCTCAACCCGGTGGTCTTTAACAACGACGGCGAACTCACCGCCGAACAGGCGGCCGGTGCGATCGTGCGCGGCATGATGCGTGAGCGTGGCAACGAGATCGACGAGTTCGTGACCGGCGCCCTGCGCAACAACCTGCTCGGCATCCCGCTCGACCTCGCGACGATCAACATCGCCCGCGGCCGCGACGCCAACATGCCGACGCTGAATGAAGCGCGCGCGCAGCTCTATGCCGCGACCAGCTCGAGCTTCCTGACGCCCTATACGAGCTGGGTCGAGTTTGCCGCCAACCTCAAGAACCCGATGTCGGTGGTCAACTTCATCGCCGCCTACGGCACGCATCAGAGCATCGTCGCCGCGGGCAACGACATCACGGCGCGGCGGGCGGCCGCGATGGAGCTGGTGCTCGGGGTCGATGCGGCTGGCGCCCCCTCCACGATCACCGATCGCGTCGCATTCCTCAACGCTACGGGCGCCTACGCACCCGACGGCGCCGGGGCGAATGACGACAGCCGCGGCGGCCTCAACAACGTCGATCTCTGGATCGGCGGCCTGGCCGAGAAGAAGATGCCGTTTGGTGGCTTCCTCGGCTCGACCTTCAACGCCGTCTTCGAAGCGCAGATGGAGAATCTGCAGGACGGCGACCGCTTCTATTACCTGACCCGCACGCAGGGCCAGAACTTCCTCGTCGAACTGGAGCAGAACTCCTTCGCCAAGATGATCATGGCGAACACGGACATGGCCCAGCCCGGCGCGGACGGCATCCGTGGCACCGGCGACGACATCGTCCTGCGCCACATGGGCGTCGATGCCTTCGCCGTCTACGACCACATGTTCGAGGTCGACATCACCAAGCAGGCGGAACCTGATCCGGTGACCGACGATCCGGTGCTCGCCGGGCTGGGCTTGCAGAAGGTCCTCCGCGACGACCCCGGCACCGTGGATGACCCAAGCACGATTGGCGTCGATGAAGGATTGGACGTCAACTACTTCCGCACCTTCGGCGGCGAGCACGTCATGGTCGGCGGCACCAATGATGCCGACACCATCATCACCGATTTCGGCGATGACGGCATCTGGGGCGATGGCGGCAACGACCGCATCGAATCCGGCGCGGGCGTCGATCTCGTCAACGGCGGCGAGGGCGACGACATCATCACCGACAGCGGCGACACCGGCGACTTCCTGAAGGGCGACGGCGGCGACGACGTCATCGCCAACTCCAACGGCCTCGACGTGCTGATGGGCGGCACCGGCAAGGACGTCGTCTTCGTCGGCGTCGACGACACCGAGGTGTTCGGCGGCGATGGCGACGATTTCATCCTCGGCGGCGATGGCGTCGACCTGCTCATGGGCAATGAGGGTGACGACTGGATAGAGGCCGGCGGCGGCTTCGACACCACGGCTGGCGACAATTCCGAGCTGTTCTTCAACTCCAAGATTCTCGGCCACGACGTGATGTTTGCCGGCTCGGAAGAGCATGACTTCGACGCCGAGTCCGGCGACGACATCATGGTCCAGGGCGAAAGCGTCATGCGCAACGAGGGCATGTTCGGCTTCGACTGGGCGATCCACAAGGGTGGCCGCCTCGCTGGCGATTCGGATCTGACAAAGCCGATCTTCACGACCGATGCGGCCGACATCCTGCGTGATCGCTTCGACACGGTCGAGGCGCTTTCGGGTTGGGACAAGGATGACGTGCTCCGCGGCGATGACCGTGGCGCCGATCCGCTGGATGGTGGGGCCGGTGGGCCGATCCTGGCCGGTGCCGAAGGCACGATGGTCAATCACGAACTGACCCAGGAAGGTGTGAATCGCATCATCGGTCTGCGCGAGGTGCTCGGCAGCGCGGCCGCAGCGCCCGGCAGCACCACCGGGTTCGAGGGAGGAATCGCCTTCAACGCCGGCAATATCCTGCTCGGCGGCGCCGGCGGCGACACCATCGAGGGTCGCGGCGGGAACGACGTCATCGACGGCGACGCCTGGCTGAATGTTCGCATCAGCATCCGGGCCGAGGACCCGCTGAGCCCCTCGGGCACGAGCCCTCTCGCCACGATTGACAGCCTCAAGCATACCTTCAGCGCGGCTGATCTCGATCCGGACGCTCCGGATTATTTCGCCATTCCTGCGAATTGGATCGGACGTTCGCTCTCCGAGCTGATGATCGATCGGATCATCGTGCCCCAGCAACTCAACATCGTTCGCGAGATCGAAGTGGCGGAAGCCAACCGCGCGACCGACGTCGACGTCGCTCTCTTCAACGACAGCTTCCTCGATGCCAATGGCGTTCCGAACTACACGATCACGCAAAATGCCGACGGCACGGTGACGGTCACTCATGTCAACGTCACGATCGGTGTCGATCCCGACACCGGCCGGCAGATCGTCTCGGACGGTGTCGATACGCTGCGCAATGTCGAGTTCGCGGAATTCGCCGACGGCACGCGCATCAAGCTCTACAGCGATCCACCGACCGACATCCGCTGGAACGCCGTGACTCCGGGCAATACGACCCTGCCGGGCACCGGCACGATCGCGCTGCTCACCACGGTCGACGCCGACAGCACCGACTGGACCTATACGCTGGTCTCGGTCAGCCCGGGCTTCACGGTTTCTGCCGCCGGCGTCGTCCAGCGCACCGGAGCACCGCTGGCTTCCAATACCACCTATACGCTGACCATCCGCTCGACCGACGGCGAGGGGGCCTTCCGCGAGGAGACCTTCACCATCCGCACGGGCGACAACGGAAACAACACGATCACCGCCGCCAATGGCACCGACCACGTCATCTATGGCGATGACGGCAACGACACGCTGACAGGCGGCGCCGGCAACGACACCATCTTCGGCCAGAACGACAATGACACGCTCGTCGGCGGCCTCGGTGACGACATCCTGCACGGCGGAACCGACGACAGCGACACCGCCAGCTACGCCTCGGCGAGCGGCGCGGTCACGGTCAACCTCACCACCGGCGCGGCGAGCGGAGCCGCCGGCAACGACACGCTGGTCGAGATCGAGAACGTCACCGGCAGCGGCTTCGACGATACGCTGACGGGCGACGGTGACGGCAACACGCTGGCCGGCGGTGCCGGCGCGGATGCCCTGAACGGGGCCGGCGGCAACGACACGCTGCTGGGCGAGGCCGGCAACGACACGCTGACCGGCGGCACCGGCAACGACAGCCTCCAGGGCGGCGCGGACAACGACACCTATGTCTTCGGCCTCGCCGATAGCGACGATACCATCCAGGAAGCCGGCGGAGCCGACCGGATCCTGCTCGCCACGGGTGGGGCTGCTCTGACGACGCTCAACGTCGCCGATATCGGCGCGGGGAACATCGAGATCGACGTCAACGGCACGGAAATCACGGTCATCGACCACTACGATACGCTTAATGAGCAGGTCGAAACCGTCGAGTTCGCGGCTGGCACGACCTATCAGGGTCATGCCATCGGCGGCAGCTTCGCCTTGAGCGCTGACAGCACCAGCCCGCGCGCTGCGGCCGCTGGCGTCGGCAGCATCCTGGCGAGCAACGGCAACAGCGAGACCCTGACCGGCAGCACCGGCAGCGACATCCTGTTCGGCAATGGCGGCAACGACGCGCTGAACGGCGGTGATGGCGCCGATCTCCTGATCGGCGGCACCGGCACCGATACGATGAGCGGCGGCGCGGGCAACGACACCATCGTCTACGACATCGACGGCGGCGGCGCGAACGAGACCATCAGCGGCGGCGCGGACACCGATACGCTCGCGATCGTCGATGGCGGCGGTAACGGCGGCGAGACGCTGAGCGTCTCCTATAACGGCACGCGGCTGACAGCCGTCGAGGGCATCGCCGCCCTCAACGTCGACATGGAGAACGTGACGGCGGATCTGGGCGGCGGTACGGACACGCTCGCCTACAACACGACCTCGGCCGTGACGGTCGATCTCGCTGCGGGGACCGCCTCGGGCTTCGCCTCGGTCACGAATGTCGAGAACGTCACCGGCGGCTCCGGCAACGACACCTTTACCGGAAACGCCGCCAGCAACACCTTCAACGGCGGCACCGGCACCGATCGCGCCATCTACGCCGGCACGGCGGACGATTATCGCTTCGAGCTGGATGGCACCAACCTTCAGGTCATCGGCGAAGCGAGCGGGACGGACACGCTGATCAGCGTCGAGCAGGTGCAGTTCGGCGCCACCGTCTATTCGGCGGCGGCGGGCAACCTGGTCCAGGGCACCAACGGCAGCAACAATCCGCTGAACGGCGGGGCCAATGGCGAGCTGATCCTCGGCTTCGACGGCACCGACGTCATCAACGGCAATGCCGGCGCCGACATCATCTTCGGCGGCGACGGCAACGACACGATCAATGGCGGCGACCAGGACGACGTCATCGTCTGGGGCGTCGGGGACGATCGCGACTTCGTCAATGGCGGGGCCGGGACCGACACCATCGTCATCAACGGCGATGCCAGCAGCGAGACCTTCCGTGTCTACACCCGCGACACATGGGACGCGGTGGCCGGCAACAATATCGCCAGCCTCAATGCCGCGACGCAGATCGTCATCACCCGGGGTGGTACCGGCGTTGGCTCCATCATCGCCGAACTGACCGGCATCGAGGAGATCGTCATCAATTCCGGCGATGGCAATGACCAGATCCTGGCCATCGGCGACTTCTCGCCGACCAATCTGAGCCCCAACACCATCACCGTGAACGGCGGGACCGGCGACGACACGGTCGACATCAACGGCCTCCTTTCGGCGCACCGCATCCTGTTCCGCTCGAATGGTGGCAACGACACGATCGTCGGCGCGCTGCGGCCGCAGGATGTCATCGAACTCGCCGAGGGAAGCTCGCTCGCGGACTACATCTCGACGACCAATCCGAACGGCACGACGACGCTCTCCAACGGCACGCACTCGATCACCTTCGCATCGAGCGGCGCCCCGATCATCCGCGAGGAGGGCGATCTGCCGCGCGGCGCCTTCGAGATCACAGCGCGCGATCTTGCGGGGCTGAAGAAGCTGGTCAACGGCGAGTTGCCGTTCGATGATGACGACGACGCGCAAGGCGCTCTCGGACCGCGCGAGATTTCGGGCAACGCCAACAACGAGGACAACCCGGACTCCGGCCAGGCCGACACGCCCTTCATCCGCCTGACGGATGCGCGCTACGGCGAGATGAACGCCGCGATCAACAACCGCGACCTCAACCCGATCTATGACGGGCTCGATCCGCGGGCGATCTCGAACATCCTCGGCGCTCAGGAGGACGGTCTTCCGGCGGCAGGCAACAAGGCCAACATCTTCTTCATGGCCTTCGGCCAGTATGTCGACCACGGGCTCGACTTCATTCCGAAGAATGCGGCCAACGGCACCATCCAGATCGGCGCGCCCGGCACGGGCCATCCCGGCCAAGGCAACCCGGCCGACCTGACCCGTGGCGAGGTCTACGCCATCGAGGGCGGCGTGCCGCAGCACCTCAACAAGACCACGGCCTATGTCGACCAGAACCAGGCCTATGGCTCGCACAACCTCGTCACGCAGTTCCTGCGCGAAGGCGACGGCAATGGCGGACTGACCTCCCATCTCCTCGCGGGAGCTCCCGATCCGTCGAACCCGTCCTTCAGCCTGCTGCCGACGCTGCGCGAGGCGATCCAGCATCACTGGGACAACAACACGATCTTCACCGATCCGTCCCTGCCCGGTGGCCAGATCGCATTCCGGACCTACTACTCCAGCTTCCCGGTCTCGGAAGGCGTCACGGGCGACCTGATCGATGCGACAGGCGGCTTCGACCCGCAGGTCTATTCGAAGCTGGCTTCCAGCTTCATGGGGTCGAATCAGTCCCTGCTGCTCGACAGCAACCCCTTCATCAGCCTGCTCGACCACTATGTGGCCGGCGACGGACGCACCAACGAGAACTTCGCCCTGACCTCGATGCACACGATCTGGGCGCGCAACCACAACTTCCACGCCGACCAACTCGAGGCGGCCGGGTTCCAGGGCACCGAACAGGAACTCTTCGACGCGGCCAAGATCCTCAACGAGGCGGAATACCAGCGCGTCGTGTTCAACGAATATGCCGACACCCTGCTCGGCGGACTGCGCGCCATGGACGGCAGCGGCAACAGCCACGGCCATGACGGCTACAACCCGGATGCGGATGCCGGCGTCAGCCACGAGTTCGCCGCCGCGGCCTTCCGCTTCGGCCACTCGCTGATCGGCCAGACCCTGACGGTGATGGACGAGAACGGCCAGCCCAGGCAGGTCAGCCTCGTCGATGCCTTCCTGAACCCGACCAACGACGCCAGCGCCTTCCCGACGCCGCTGCCTCCGGGCTATGTCCCGCAGCCCGGCTACGCGCAGTACGGTGTGAACGCCATCCTGGAAGGTGTCGCGACGCAACCGGCCGAGGATGTCGACTTCAACATCGTCGATGCGGTGCGCAACGATCTCGTCCGCATCCAGGCCGACCTGTTCTCCTTCAACCTGGCCCGCGGCCGCGATCTCGGCCTCGGAACGCTGAACCAGATCCGTAGCGATCTGGCGGCCTCGACCAACTCCTATGTCGAGCAAGCGGTCGGCTTTGCCGGCGACATGTCGGCATACGCATCCTGGGAGGACTTCCAGGCGCGCAACGGCCTGAGCGACGCGGTCATCGCGCAGTTCAAGCAGGCCTATCCGGATCTCGTGCTCGACACGCCGGAGAAGCTCTCCGCCTTCGTCGCCGTCAATCCCGACATCGAACTGGTCGACGGCAACACCGTGAAGGGCATCGACCGTGTCGACTTCTGGCTCGGCGGCCTGGCGGAGAAGCACATCAATGGCGGCATCGTCGGCCAGACCTTCTGGGTCGTCCTGCACGAGCAGTTCGACCGCCTGCAGGAGGCCGACAGGTTCTACTACAAGGACCGCCTCGAGGCCTTCGACTTCTACGACGCCTTCATCGACGGCCAGGAGTTCTCGGACATCGTCGCCCGCAACACCGGCCTCACCGATCTCGACGAGCACATCTTCGAGGTCAATGACGAGGACGACGATGAGGACGACAACGGCGTCGGCAACGGCGACGATGACGAAGACGAGGATGACGACGGCACCGGCACGGGTGACGACGACGATGAGGACGATGACGACACCGGCAACGATGACGAAGACGACGACGAGGATGATGAAGACGACGATACCGGCGCCGGTGACGACGACGATGAAGACGACGACACCGACGATGACGATGATGACGACGATACCGGAAGCGGCGACGACGACGACGATGACGACGACTGTGGCTGCGGCGATGACGACGACGACGAGACCGGCACGCCCGCTCCGTCGCCCTCGGGTGGCAGCACCAGGGTCGGCACGATCTCGGCCGATACGCTGCTCGGCACGGTTGCGGCGGACAACATCATCGGGCTTGCCGGCGACGATGTCCTGATCGGCGACGGCGGCGACGACGCGATCTCGGCCGGGGAGGGGGCTGACTTCGTCGATGGTGGTGCCGGACGCGATGCGATCCAGGCCGGAGCCGGTGACGACACCGTCTTCGCCGGAGCGGATGCCGACCTGATCCATGGCGAGGACGGAGCCGACCGGATCTTCGGTCAGGGCGGCAACGACGTCATCCTCGCCGGTGCCGGCAACGACACCGTGGTCGGTGGCGCAGGCGACGACCTGATCGTCGGCGAAGTGGGCGACGGCAACGACGTCTACTTCGGTGACGAGATCGACGGCGGCAGCGGCGCCGACACGCTCGATCTCTCGGCCATCACCGCCAATCTGACGGTGGATCTCGGCAACGGCCTGCTGGGGCGCGGCAGCGCCTCCAGCAGCCAGAGCGGCACCGACACGCTGTGGAGCGTCGAGAATGTCGCGACGGGGTCGGGCGACGACACGATCACGGCCAGCGCGGCGGTGAACGTGATGGAGGGCGGTGCCGGCGACGACACCTTCCGCTTCCTCGACGCGCAGAGCGCCGACGGCGACACGATCCTCGATTTCGAGCCCGGCGACCGGCTCGATGTCTCGGGCATCGATGCGGATGCAGGTGCGGGAGGCAACCAGGCCTTCACGCTGATCCCGGGCCAGGCTTTCACCGCCTCTGGGCAGCTGATGGTCACCTACGAAACCCGAGAGGGCGTCGACTACACCATCGTCAGCGGCAATGTCGGTGGCAGCCTCGAGGAGGACTTCCGGGTCGAGCTGAAGGGCAGCCACAACCTGACCGGCGCCAACTTCACGCTCTGAGGCTCATTAGAGCCAGGCGGGCGGACCTGACGGTCCGCCCGCCTTCGCCGCCTTCCATATTTCATTCATATTCAAGGGCGTGCCGCCATGGCCTCCTCTGCCCTCCTCAATCAGGCTCGCAAGCGCGACGGCGCCGTGCTGACCCAGGATTTCCGCCGGGTCGCACTGTTCCTGTTCGCGATCTCCGGCCTCATCAACATTCTCGCCCTGACCGGCTCCTTCTACATGCTTCAGGTCTATGACCGGGCGCTGACCAGCGGCAGCGTGCAGACGCTCGTTGCCCTCTCCGTGCTGGCGATCGGCCTCTATTTGTTCCAGGGCGGCTTCGACGTCATTCGCTCGCAGGTTCTCGTGCGGGTCGGCGCGAGGCTCGACAAGGACATCGCGCCGCTCGCCCATCGCGTCGCGATCGACATGCCGCGTTTCGGCTTCTCCAGCACGGAAGCGCTCGAACGCGGCCGCGACGTCGATACGGTGCGCGGTTTTCTCGGCAGCCAGGGGCCGGCGGCGCTGTTCGACCTGCCCTGGATCCCGCTCTATCTCGCCTTCGTCTATTTCCTGCACCCCTGGCTCGGGGCGCTGACCCTGGCCGGCGCCGTCGTCCTGACGCTCCTGACCATCGCCAGCGAGGTCCTGGCGCGGAACCTGAGCAGCAGCTCGCGCCAGGCGGCGATCTCCCGCAATGCCATGGCCGAGACCCACGCCCGCAACGCCGAGGTGATCAGGGCGATGGGCTTCTCCGGCCGTGCCGTGGCGCGCTTCGACGAAGCCAACCGCGACCATCTCGCGCTGCAGACCCGCTCCAGCGACCTCGGCGGCACCTTCGGTGCGGTCGCGCGCGTCCTGCGCATGATCCTGCAATCGGCGATCCTGGGGCTCGGCGCCTTCCTGACGATCAAGGGCGAACTTTCGGCCGGCGCGATCATCGCCGCCTCGGTCGCCTCGGCGCGGGCGCTCGCCCCGGTCGACCAGGCGATCGGCAACTGGAAGTCCTTCGTCGCCGCGCGCCTCGCCTTCGGGCGCCTGCGCGAGACGGTGGTGGCGCTGAGCAAGGCGGTCGAGCCGATGGAACTGCCGGCGCCGCGTCAGTTCCTCAAGGTGGAACGCATGACCGTCGCGGCGCCCGTCTCCGGCCAGGTCCTGCTGAGCGAGGTCGGCTTCGAGGTGGCCGCCGGCAAGGCGCTCGGCATCATCGGCCCCAGCGGCGGTGGCAAGACCACGCTGGTGCGGGCGATCGCCGGCATCTGGCCCTGTCTGCGAGGCTCGGTGCGGCTCGACGGCGCTCATCTCGAGCAATGGCCCGAGGAATCGATCGGGCGCCATCTCGGCTATCTGCCGCAGGAGGTCAGCCTGCTCGACGCCAGCATCGGC
>DATDBB010000516.1:0-18904 GCA_036525085.1 Allobosea sp. | reverse complement strand
CGCAAGAAATACTCGTGACAGCGGTCCCAGGGAGGACATGATGAGGTTCGTAACGCGCGCGGCGCTGGCCGCGGTACTGTCTCTGTCGGCCACGCAGGCCTTCGCCCAGGTCAAGATCGGCGCGCTCTATCCCTTCTCGGGCGGCCTCGCTTTGCTCGGCGACGAGAGCTTCCGCGGACTCGAGATCGCGATCGAGGAGCGCAACGCCGCCGGCGGCCTGAAGAAGCAGAAGATCGAGATCGTCAAGGGCGACGCCGTCGAGCCGAACCAGGCGGTCGGCGAAGCGCGCCGCCTGACCTCGGTCGACAAGGTTCCGGTGATCTTCGGGACCTACTCGTCCTCGCTCTCGATCGCGGCGACGCAGGTCGCGGAACTGGCCGGCGTGCCCTATTTCGAGCTGGGCGCGATCTCGGACCCGATCACCGAGCGCGGCTTCAAGAACGTCTACCGCACCAACCCGACCGCGCGCGATTTCGCCGCCCGCATGGTCGATGCGGTCGGCGAGGCCATCGCGCCGGCGCTCGGCGTCGACGCCAAGACGCTCAAGGTCGCCATCATCCACGAGGATTCGCTCTACGGGCAGACCGTCGCCGGCTACCAGACGGCCCGGGCCAAGGAGAAGGGCGTCACCATCGTCGAGACGTTGCCCTATTCGGCGAAGTCGGTCGATCTGACGCCGGTGATCCTGCGTCTCAAGACGGCCGGCGCCGATGTCGTGCTGCAGACCTCCTACCAGAACGACACCGTGCTGTTCTTCCGCCAGATGAAGGAGCAGGGCTTCAAGCCCAAGGCCATGATCGGCGCCGGCGGCGGCTATTCGCTGCGCGACACCATGCTGGCGATCGGCGCGGAGAACATGGAAGGCGCCCTCAACGTCGACTTCACCCAGTTCCGCACCAATCCGAAGGCGGCTCCCGGCGTCGACGACTTCGTCAAGAAGTATCAGGCGAAATATGGCACCGCGCCGCGCTCGGGCCATTCGCTGGCCAACTACATGGGCGCGCTGGTCTTCCTCGACGCGATGGAGAAGGCGCCCGACCTCAAGGCGGCCTCGATCCGCACGGCCGTGATGGCGGTCGATGTCCCGGTCGGCGGCACCGCGACGGGCTGGGGCGCGAAGTTCGCCGAGAGCGGCCAGAACAGCCGCGCCGTGCCCTTCCTGATGCAGTGGCAGGGCGGGGACCTCGTCACCGTGTTCCCGGCCGACGCGGCCGTGGCCAAGATGAAGGTCGGCATCGGCACCAACTGAACGGCGTGTGACGGCTTTCGCTGGATCCAAGCCGTCATCCTGGACAAGCGGCGCAGCCGCGCAGCTCCGGGATCCATCGTAGGGCACGTCGCGCTCCATGATGGATCCCGGGACGACCTTCGGTCGCCCAGGATGACGGCGTCACGCTCTGATTTCCGAGGCTGGCCACCCGGCCTCCTCCATCGACAATCCGACTTCGGAGACGCCCTTCATGGACGTGCTTGTCCAGTTGCTGCTCAACGGCATCATGCTCGGCAGCATGTACGCCATCATCGCGGTGGGACTGACGCTGATCTTCGGCATCGTCCGCGTCGTGAACTTCGCCCATGGCGAGTTCCTGATGATCGGCATGTACGCGACCTATCTGCTCGCCACCAAGCTCGGCTGGCACCCTTACGTCTCTGCCGTACCGGTCGTCGTGCTGTTGTTCTGCGTCGGGGCGCTGGTGCAGCGCTTCATCATCCAGCCGCTGCTGAATGCTGACGAGCACATCCAGATCTTCGCCACGGTCGGTCTCTCGACCGCGCTGGTGAACCTGGCGCTGATGATCTTCGGGGCGGATCTCTATTCCGTCTCGACGCCCAGCGCCCGCCAGTCGGTCTCGCTCGGCGGCTATACGGTGCTGTCCGGACAGCTTGTCATCCTTGCCTGCGCACTGGCGCTGGTCGCGGGCCTCCACCTCTTCATGCAGAGGACGCCACTTGGCCGCGCCATCCGTGCCACGGCGCAGAATCGCAACGCCGCCCTGCTGATGGGCGTGCGGGTCGACCGCATCTACATCATCTCCTTCGGTCTCGGCGCCGCCTGCGTGGGATTGGCGAGCGCACTCGTCATGCCGCTCTTCCCGGTCACGCCGACGATCGGCTCCTATTTCGTGCTGACCGCCTTCGTCGTCGTCGTGCTCGGCGGCATGCGCAGCATGTATGGTGCCTTCGCCGGGGCGATGATCATTGGCATCGTCGACAGCCTCTCGGGCTACTACATCGCGCCCGATCTCAAGGAGGTCGTCTATTTCGCGATCTTCATCCTGATCCTGATCTTCAAGCCGACCGGCCTGTTCGGTTTCGGCCGCGGGACGGAGTGAGCCCATGACCTCCCAGACCGCAATCACCGCGCCCGTCGTCGTGCCGAAACCGAGCCGGCTTTCCGCCCTGACCCATCCGCGCGTCTATGTCGCGCTCGCGCTGCTCTCGCTGCTGCTGATCATCCCCGCCATCAGCGACTCGCCCTTCGTCGTCCATGTCTTCGTGACGATCTGCGTCTTTGCCGGGCTCTCCACCGCCTGGAACATCGTCGGCGGCTATGCCGGCCAACTCTCGCTCGGCCATATGATGTTCTACGGCATCGGCGGCTACACCACGGCGCTGCTGATCCAGCATTTCGGCCTGTCGCCCTGGATCGGGATGTGGGCCGGCGCGGCGCTCTCGGCCGTGGTCGCGGTCTGCATCGGCTATCCCTGCTTTCGCCTGCGCGGGCCGTTCTTCTCGCTGGCGACGATCGCCTTCCTCGAGGTCATCCGCCTGCTCGCGATCCACTTCCATGGCGTGACTGGCGGCTCGGCGGGACTGATCGTGCCGCTCAAGCTCGGCTGGGCCTGGATGATCTTTCAGGACAAGTTCAACTACCTGATCATCGCCTTCGGCCTGCTGCTGCTGACGCTGGTCGTGTCCTACGCCATCCGCAATGCGCGGCTCGGCTACTATCTGACCGCCGTGCGCGAGCGGGAGGATGCGGCCTCGGCCGCCGGCATCAGCCCGACGCAGGTCAAGCTCGAGGCCGTCGTGATCTCGGCCGCGCTGACCAGCCTGATCGGCTCCTTCCACGCGATGTATACGACCTTCCTCGAGCCGGCGACGATGTTCTCGCTCTCGACCTCGATCGAGGTGGCGATGTTCTCGCTGATCGGCGGGCTCGGCACCGTCGCCGGGCCGCTGCTCGGCACGGTGCTGGTGGTGCCGATCGCGGAGCTGGCGCGCGGCTGGCTCGGCGCCTCCGCCAACGGCCTGCACGGCTTTGTCTACGGCACGGTGCTGGTGCTGATCACCCTGACGCTGCCCGGTGGCCTCGTTGGCACCTTCGGCGCGCGCGTCGGCCGCTGGATCGACCGGCTGCCGGGTGGCCAACCCAGGCCGGAGCAGGAAGCCCCGGCGCTGCGCCAGATCACGGGCACGCCCGGCGAGACGATGCTGGAGACGAAGAACCTCGTCATGCGCTTCGGCGGGCTGACCGCAACCGACGACGTCTCGATGGTGCTGAAGCGCGGCGAAATCCTCGGCATCATCGGCCCCAACGGCGCCGGCAAGACGACGCTGTTCAACCAGATCTCGGGCTTCCTCAAGCCGAGCTCGGGCAGCGTCGCCATCGTCTCGGGCGGACAGGAGACGACGCCTCCAAGCGCCGATGCCTTCGCCCGCGCCGGGGTCGGCCGCACCTTCCAGATCGTTCAGCCCTTCGGCAAGCTGACGGTGATCGAGAACATCATGATCGGCGCCTTCATGCGCCATCCCGATGTCGCCTCGGCGCGGGCCGTGGCGCTGCGGGTCTCGACCCTGGTCGGCCTGCATCACGTCCGCGAGGTCGAGGCGCGCAACCTGCCGATCGGCGATCTCAAGCGCCTCGAAGTCGCCCGCACGCTGGCGACCGAGCCCGACATCCTGCTGCTCGACGAGGTCATGGCCGGCCAGAGCCAGACCGATACGCAGACGATGGTCGCGCTGATCCGCGCCATCCGCGATGCCGGCGTCACGGTGATCGCCATCGAGCACAACATGCAGGCGATCATGAGCCTGTCCGACCGCATCATCGTGATCGATTCCGGCAAGGTGATCGCGCAGGGCGATCCGCAGGAGGTCGTCCGCGACCGCCGCGTGATCGAGGCCTATCTCGGAGAGGATTTCGCCAATGCTCAAGGTCTCTGAGCTGACGGCCGGCTACGGCCGCACCACGATCCTCCAGGATGTCTCGATCCGCATCGGCAAGGGCGAGGTCGTCACCATCATCGGCGCCAACGGTGCCGGCAAGACGACGCTGCTGCGCGCGATCTCCGGACTGGTGAAGCCCGGCGCCGGCACGATCGAGTTCGACGGGCAGGAGATCGCGGGCGCGACGCCAGCCGACATCGTCGGGCGCGGCCTCGTCATGGTGCCCGAGGCGCGCCAGCTCTTCCCGGTCATGACCGTCCGGGACAACGTCATGATGGGTTGCTACCACGCCAATGCCCGCGACGGCTCGGCCGCCCGCTTCGAGGAGGTGCTGGAGATCTTCCCGCGCGTCCGCGAGCGGCTCGACCAACTCGCCGGCTCGCTGTCCGGCGGCGAGCAGCAGATGGTCGCGATCGCGCGCGGCCTGATGGCGAAGCCGCGCCTGCTGATGCTGGACGAGCCGTCCTTGGGCCTCGCGCCCATCATCGTCCAGCAGATGTTCGGCATCGTCGAGCGCATCTGCGCCATGGGGACGACTGTGCTGCTGGTCGAGCAGAAGGCCTTCCACGCGCTCAAGATCGCGCAGCGCGCCTATGTCATCGAGAACGGCCGCATCGCCATGGAGAACACCGGCGCCGGTCTTCTCGCCGACCCGCACATCAAGACAGCCTATCTCGGGATTTGAACGCGATGACGGAGATCTCCGGCCACACCCGCGTCTATGCGATCCTCGCCGACCCGGTCCATCATGTGCAGACGCCGCAGAAGCTGAACGCGCTGATGCAGAGGCGCGGCCATGACGGCGTGATGGTGCCGGTCCACGTGGCGGCCGACGATCTCGCCACGGTCGTCGCCGGCCTGATGCGCATGAAGACCTTCGGCGGCTTCGTCGTCACCGTGCCGCACAAGACCACGATCGTTTCGCTTTGCGACGCGGTCTCGCGGCAGGCCGAACTGGTCGGCGCGGTCAATTGCGTCCGGCGCGAGGCCGATGGCCGCCTCGTCGGCGAGATACTCGACGGCCTCGGCTTCGTCGCCGGCCTGCGCCGTGAGGGCTTCGATCCGAAGGGCCGCCGCGTCCTGCTGCTCGGGGCAGGTGGCGCGGCCAATGCCGTAGCCTTCGCGCTGGCGGAGGCCGGTGTCGCCAGCCTCTCGATCGCCAACCGCACCCGCGCTAAATCGCAGGATCTGGCGCGGCGGCTGTCGCAGGCCTTTCCCCAACTGCCGGTCGATCTCGACGAACCCGGCACGGCTGCCCACGATATCGTCGTCAACGGCACCTCGCTCGGTCTTGCCGAAGGCGACCCGTTGCCGCTCGATGCATCGCGCCTGAGCCCCGGCCAGATCGTCGCCGAGGTCATCATGCAGCCTCGCGTCACCGCGCTGCTGGCGGCGGCCCAGGCCAAGGGCTGCCGCATCCACTACGGCCTGCCGATGCTTGAATGCCAGCTCGAGATGATGGGCGACTTCATGGGCATGACATCATCGGGCATGACGGCATGACCGCCACCCCGGCTTCTGACCGCAACCGCGATCTCGCCGGCAAGGTCGCGCTGATCACGGGCGGAGCCTCCGGCCTCGGGCTCGCCATGACCCGACGCTTCGCCGGGCGCGGCGCAAGGGTGGTCGTGCTTGACCGCGAAGCCGCTGCTGCCGACGCACTCGCCGATATTGCGGGCGCCGCCTTCATCGCCTGCGATGTCTGCGAGCCCGAGGCGGTGGATGCGGCCTTCGACCGGGCCGAGGCCGGCACAGGCCCGCTCGACATCGTCGTCGCCAATGCCGGCATCTCTCAGAATAGCCCGACGCTGGAGCTGAGCTTCGCCGATTGGCGCAAGGTGATGGGCGTCAATCTCGACGGCGTCTTCCTGACCGCCCAGGCTGCCGGGCGCCGCATGGTCCCGCGCGGGCGAGGCGTCATCCTGCTGATGGCCTCGATGTATGGCGTCGTCGCTGCGCCCGAGCGCATCGGCTACTGTGTCTCCAAGAGCGGCGTTGCGATGATGGCGAAGGCGCTCGCGCTCGAATGGGCGCGCCATGGCCTGCGGGTCAACGCGCTGGCGCCGGGCTATGTCCGCACGCCCTTCCTCGACGATCTGATCGCGCGCGGCCGGCTCGACGCCGACGCGCTGACCGCGCGGATGCCGATCGGCCGCTTCATCGACACCGCTGAGGTGGCCGATCTCGCCGCTTTTCTTGCCAGCGACGAGGCGAGCGCGATCACCGGCCAGGTCGCCGGCGTCGACGGAGGCTGGAGCGCCAATGGCTATCTCTGAAGTGGCCGAGGCACGACGTCATTCCGAGGCTTCGCGTAGCGGAGAGCCCGGAACCCATAACCGCTGTCGAGACAGAACGAAGCGGCGCCGGGCGGCGGCTCCTTGCCGGCAACCTGTGGTTATGGGTTCCGGGCTCGGCCCTTCGGGCCGCCCCGGAAAGACGCCGAGGTTTCTATCCACGCCCGCACGTGTCGGGGCAGCCAATGCCCGGCGATCTGCCGGCCCGCAATCCGGTTTTGGAGGGTGACATCATGCCCAGGCGCGAGAAACTCCAAGCCGACGCGCCCTGGACGGCGCTCCGCTCCACCCCCTCCGACTGGAAAGCCGCCGATCCGGCGCTGCTCGGCAGCATGCTGACGCAGCTACACGTGATCCGCGCCTTCGAGGAGAGCGTGCTCGAACTCGCCGGCGAGGGACTGGTCCACGGCCCGGCCCATTCCTCGATCGGGCAGGAGGGCGGCGCCGTCGGCTCGGTGATCGGGCTGCGCGCCTCGGATCAGGTCAACGGCTCGCATCGCGGCCATCACCAGTTCCTCGCCAAGGCGCTGTCTTATCTCGCGCCGACATTCGACCCGACCGCGGATTTTCCCGCGCCGGTCGAGGGCATGCTGCACCGGAGCCTGGCGGAAATCCTCGGTCTCGAACCCGGTTTCGGCCATGGCCGCGGCGGCTCGATGCATCTGCGCTGGATCGAGGCCGGCGCGCTCGGTACCAATGCCATCGTCGGCGGCGGCGTGCCGCTGGCGGCCGGGGCCGCCATGGCCCACAAGCTCGCTGGCACCGGCGATCTCGCCGTGACCTATTTCGGCGACGGCGCGATCAATATCGGCTCGACGCTGGAGACGATGAACCTCGCCGCCGCCTGGGCGCTGCCGCTGCTCTTCGTCGTCGAGAACAATCTCTACGCGGTCGCCACCCATGTCGACGAGGCCTCGCGCGAGACGCGCCTGTCCGGCCGCGGGCCGGGCTTCGGCATCCCGGCCTGGCGCGTCGACGGCATGGACCCGCTCGCCGTGCATCTGGCGACGCAGGAAGCGGCAGCCCTGGCGCGTGCCGGCAAGGGGCCGGCGCTGATCGAACTCGAAGTCTATCGCTATTTCCACCAGAACGGTCCGCTGCCGGGCTCCGCCTTCGGCTACCGCCCCAAGGAGGAGGAGGCGTCGTGGCGCGCCCGCGATCCGCTGGCCCGCGTCGCGACCGAGATGACGGCGCTGGGGCTGATCGACGAGGCGGCCGTCGCCGATCTGCGCGAGCGCGCGGTCGCGCTGATGAAGGAGATCGCCGGCCGCCTGCTGGAGCCGGACGGCAACCGCCGCCGCATCCGCCCCGACCTCTGGCCTGACACCGCCTTCGTCGATGTCGGGCTGCGAGACGAATTGCCGGCCTTGCTGTCGAAAGGACCGCCTGCCGGTCCGACGACCGAGCGCAAATTCGTCGATGCGATCGCCGACGTGCTGCATCGCCGCCTGGAGACCGACCCGTCCATCGTCATCATGGGAGAGGATATTCACCGCCTGAAGGGTGGCACCAACGGCGCGACACGCGGGCTGGCCGCCGCCTTCCCGGATCGGGTGCTTGGCACGCCGATCAGCGAGAACGCCTTCACCGGGCTCGCCGGCGGTCTCGCCATGGATGGGCGCTACCGGCCGATCGTCGAGTTCATGTACCCTGATTTCATGTGGGTCGCGGCCGACCAGGTGTTCAACCAGATCGGCAAGGCGCGTCACATGTTCGGCGGCACGACCGATGTGCCGCTCGTCCTGCGCAGTAAGATCGCGATGGGCACCGGTTACGGCTCGCAGCATTCGCTCGATCCCGCCGGCGTCTTCGCGACTTCGCCGGGCTGGCGCATCGTCGCGCCCTCCACAGCGCAGGATTATATCGGCCTGATGAATTCGGCCCTGAAGGGCAGCGACCCCGTGCTGGTGATCGAGCATGTCGACCTCTACCAGATGAACGGCATGATTCCGGCCGATGATCTCGACTACACCATCCCGCTCGGCCAGGCGCGGGTCGTCCGCGAAGGCCGTGATCTCACCATCCTGACCTATTCCGCCATGGTTCATCGCAGCGTCGAGGCGGTCGAGGCGCTCGGCGTCAACGCCGAGATCGTCGACCTGCGCACGCTCGACCGTGCCTCGCTCGACTGGGAGACGATCGGCGAAAGCGTGCGCAAGACCCACAACGTCCTGATCGTCGAGCAGGGCGCACGCGGCACCTCCTATGGCGCGATGCTGGCCGACGAGTTGCACCGCCGCCTGTTCGACTGGCTCGACCAGCCGGTCCAGCGCGTCCATGGCCGCGAGGCCTCGCCGACGATCTCGAAGGTGCTCGAACGCGCCGCCTTCGCCGGGCGCGAAGAGGTGATGGCCGGTATCGCCAGGGTGATGGCCGAGCGCGGCACGCCGCTTGCCGGGGCGGCCGCATGACGACGCCTGCGCCTGAGAGCTACGACTACATCATCGTCGGCGGCGGCACGGCCGGCTGCGTGCTGGCCAACCGCCTGAGCGAGGATGGCCGCCGCAGCGTCCTGCTGCTGGAGGCGGGCGGCGAGGGCAAGGGCTTCTGGATCCCGATCCCGGCCGGCTTCAGCAAGCTCCTGGTCAATCCGGAGTTCAACTGGCGCTTCCAGACCGAACCCGAAGAGAACACCCGCAACCGCGAGATCGCGATCCCGCGCGGCAAGGGGCTGGGCGGCTCGACGCTGATCAACGGCATGATCTATGTCCGCGGGCAGGCTCAGGATTTCGACGGCTGGGCTCAGGCTGGCTGCACCGGCTGGAGCTTCGCCGACGTCCTGCCCTATTTCCGCAAGCTCGAAGCCTATGACGGGGAGGGCGACGAGACGCGCGGCCGCGACGGGCCGTTTCCGGTGACCGAGGTCAAGGAACGCCCGGAGATCGCCGAGGCCTTCATCGCGGCGGCCGGCCAGGCCGGCTATCCGCGCAACCGCGACTACAATGGGCAGAGCCAGGACGGCTTCGGCTACTATCAGGTCAACCAGAGCCATGGCCGCCGCGTCAGCGCGGCCGATGCCTATCTCGCGCCTGTCCGTGGCCGCCCAAATCTGCGTGTCATCACCGGAGCGCATGTCCTCCGGATCGATCTCGACGGCAAGCGCGCCACAGGCGTCACCTACCGCATCGACGGTGTCGAGCGTCAGGCCGCCGCGCGTCACAGCGTTGTCCTCACGGCGGGCGCAATCCAGACGCCGCATCTGCTCGAACTCTCGGGCATCGGCGATCCTGCCGTGCTGGCGGCGGCCGGCCTGTCGCCGCGCCATGAGCTGCCGGGCGTCGGCGCCAACTACAGCGACCATTTCTGCACGCGCATGAACTGGCGGGTGAAGCTGCCGGTAACCTTGAACGAGACGACGCGCGGCTGGCGGCTGGCGGCGGCGGTCGCGCAGTATTTCCTGACGCGCAAGGGTATCCTGACCCTCGGGACAGGCCTCGCCCATGGCTTCGTGCGCACGCGGCCCGACATCGAGGGGCCGGACGTCCAGTACTTCTTCATGCATGCGAGCTACGCCAACGCCGCCGAGCGCCGGCTCGACCGCGAGCCGGGCATGACCATCGGCGTGACGCAGCTGCGGCCGGAATCGCGCGGCACGATCCATGCGAGCGCGCCCGGCGCCGATACGCCGCCAGCGATCCGCCCCAACTTCCTCGCGACGCTCACCGACCGGCAATGCATGATCGACGGCATGAAGATCGCGCGCGAGATCGTCGGCCAGCCTGCGATGGACGCCTATCGCGCCTATGAGATGGCGCCGGGGCCCGATTGCGAGAGCGATGAGGATTGGCTCGATTTCGCCCGCGACAACGGCCAGACGATCTATCACGCTTGCGGCACCGCCCGCATGGGGCAGGGGCCGGGAGCCGTGGTCGATTCCGCGCTACGGGTCCACGGTATCGAGGGGCTGCGCATCGCGGACGCCTCGGTGATGCCGGCGATCGTCTCCGGAAACACGCAGGCGGCCGTGTTGATGATCGCCGAGAAGGCGGCTGACCTGATCCGCCGGGACAGTCTTTAGCGCAGGGACCCTCGCCGTCTTTCCGGGGCTTCGCGAAGCGAAGAGCCCGGAACCCATGAACGCCGGACGGCCAGGATGATGTGATCCTGCGCCGCGCCAGTCCTGAACCGACTGAGGTCATGGGTTCCGGGCTCGCCCTTCGGGCGCCCCGGAATGACGGCGCGGCTGCCCGAAGCCCGCCCTAGAAGTTCACCTTGTCGGCGCCCTTGAGCTGCAGGACCTCGCGGGCGTCGTCGGGCGTCGCGACCTCCAGCCCCAACCCCTCGATGATCATCCGGGCCGCCTTGACTTGGTCGGCGTTGGACTTGGCGAACTGGCCCGGTCCGAGCCAGAGCGAATCCTCCAGTCCGACGCGCAGATTGCCGCCCATCGAGACCGCCATGGCGGCGATCGGAAGCTGGTGCCGGCCGGCGCCCAGCACGGACCACTGGTACTGGTCGCCGAAAAGCCGGTCGGCCGTGCGCTTCATGTGGATGACGTCTTCCGGGTGAGGGCCGATGCCGCCGAGAATGCCGAAGACCGACTGCACGAAGAAGGGCGGCTTCACCAGCCCGCGATCGACGAAATGCGCCAGCGTGTAGAGATGGCCGATGTCGTAGCATTCGATCTCGAAGCGCGTGTTGTTCTCCGCGCAGGTGGTCAGGATGTTCTCGATATCCTGGAAGGTGTTCTTGAAGATCCGGTCCTTCGAGCCTTCGAGATAGGGCCGCTCCCACTCGTGCTTGAAGTCCTTGAACCGGGCCAGCATCGGATAGAGCCCGAAATTCATCGAACCCATGTTGAGAGAGGCGACCTCGGGCTTGAAATGGGCGCAGGGGCCGAGCCGTTCCTCGACGCCCATGGTCGGCGCGCCGCCGGTGGTGATGTTGATCACGCAGTTGGAGCGCTGCTTGATCACCTTCAGGAAGGGCTCGAAGGCTTCCGGCGACTGGTCCGGCTGGCCGGTCTTGGGATTGCGGGCATGGACATGGACCAGCGCCGCGCCGGCTTCGGCCGCGCCCACCGCCGCGTCGATGATCTCGTCGGCCGTCACCGGCAGATAGGGCGACATCGAGGGCGTGTGGATCGCGCCGGTGACCGCGCAGGTGATAATGACTTTGCGGTTCTTCGCCATGGCGTGGTGTCCTTTCAGGCTGTGTCTCGAACGGAAATCGGGCGACTTCAGGCGGGCTTGCGTGGCGAGCCGCGCTTGTGCGCCTGCAATGCCGCCAGGCGCGTGTCGCGCCAGTCGCTCAGCCGCTTGACGCGATCGGCCGATTGCGTGCCCGGCCACTCACTCATCACGGTCGCGACCGTCTCCGGGCCGAACGGGTCGCCACCGGCGCTGTCGGCCACCATGCGGGTGAGCGAGGCGCCATAGCGGGTGCAGTAATCGGGAATGCCGCCCGGCGCGTTGAGCTCGATCGTCTCGAACGGCCCCATGAACGACCAGCGCAGCCCGAGCCCGTCGCGGATCGTCTTGTCGACATCCTCGGCGCTGGCGACCCCTTCTCCGACGAGCCGGAAGGCCTCGGCCAGCAGCACGGCCTGCAGCCGGTTCAGCACGAAGCCGGGCTTCTCCTTGCGCAGCGTGATCGGCACCTGGCCGGCCTGCTCGTAGATCGCCTTCGCCCGCTCGACGACGGCCGGATCGGTCCAGGGCGCGGGCGCCAGCTCGACGATCGGCACGAGATGGGGCGGGTTGACCGGATGCGCGACGAGGCAGCGCGCCCGGCCCGCCAGCGCTTCGCTGAACACCGAGGCCATGATGAAGGAGGTCGAGGAGGCGAGGATGGTCGAGAGCGGAGCGAGTGCATCCATCTCGGCGAAGAGCTTCTGCTTCGCCTCGACGGTCTCCGGTCCGTTCTCCTGGACGAGATCGGCGCCCTTCAGGACATCCGCGAGGTCCGAGGCAACCCGGATACGGGCAAGCGAACCCTTGGGATCGGCGACGAGGCCATGCCCGGCCAGTTCCTCGATATTGGTCCCGATATGGGAACGGGCCGCTTCCGCTGCTCCGGCCGCGACGTCATGCAGCGCGACGGCGAAGCCATGGCTGGCGAAGACGGTGGCCCAGGCGCGGCCGATGAGCCCTGAGCCGACGATGGCGATGTTGGTCATGGGAAGCGATCCTGAATCAGTGGACACAAACACGCCGTCATCCCGGGCGGAGCGAAGCGCAGACCCGGGATCCATGCCGGAACCTCTCCCGGCTGCGCTCTGGAATGGATCCCGGATCGGCGCCGCTGCGCGGCTTGTCCGGGATGACGGAGAGGCCGGCGCGGCGATGTCGCAGATGGGGCGATCACAGCCACAGCACCTGTCGCCTCAGCGCCAGGTCCTGGCTCAGCGCCCGCGACGGGCCGGTGTGGACGACGCTGCCGCGCTCCAGCACGACGGTCCGGTCCGACAGCGCCAGCGCCAGGTCGAGATGGTGGTCGACGATCACGATCGCGATTTCCTGCCGCAGCTTGTCGAAGGCCTCGAACAATTCTTCGACCACGGCCGGCGCCAGTCCCTCGAAGGGCTCGTCGAGCAGCAGCACGCGGGTGTCGCCCGACAGCGCGCGTGCCACCGCCACCATCTGCTGTTCGCCGCCCGAGAGGTAGTCGGCCGGCGAATGCCAGCGCTGCTTGATGCGCGGGAAGAAGGCGAAGATCTTCTCGTCCTCCCAGCGCGAGCCGTTGCCGGTCATGCGCTTGAGCCGGCCGAGCTCCATGTTGTCCTTCACGCTCATGCCGGCGAAGAGGCCGCGCCCCTGCGGCACATAGGCGATGCCGGCGCGCGCGATCGCTGCGGGCGGCTGGCCGGCCAAGTCTTTGCCTGCCGACATGTCGCTACCGGCGAGCGTGATGCTGCCAGAGGCCGGCGGGGCGATGCCGGTGATCGTCTTGAGCAGGGTCGATTTGCCGGCGCCGTTGCGGCCGAGCAGCGCGACGATCTCGTTCTCGTGGACGTCGAGCGAGACCTGCCGCAGGATATGGCTCTTGCCGTAGAAGGTATCGACCTTGTCGAGCCCGAGCAGCACGCCGTGGCGCGCGGCGCTCTGGCGCGGCTTCTCCGCCAGCGCATGAGCGCCCGAGCCGATATAGACCTCCTGCACGCGCGGCGAGGAGCGCGCATCCTCGACCGTGCCGTCGACCAGAACCGAGCCCTCGTTCATCACCGTGACATGGTCGGCGATGGCGAAGACGCGGTCGATGTCGTGCTCGACCAGCAGCACCGGCAGGTCGGTCGAGATCGACTTGATCAAATTGCCGACGCGCTCGCGCTCGGCCGCCGCCAGACCGGCCAACGGCTCGTCGAGCAGCAGGACGCGCGGCCTGGTGGCGAGCGCGAGGCTCATGTCGAGCAGGCGCTGGCCGCCATAGCTGAGCGAGCCGGCCTCGGCCGTCTCGATGCCGCGCAGGCCCATCGTGTCGATGACCGTGCTGGTCTGTGCGTTGACCTCGGACAGCGCGCCGGCCGCTCTCCAGAATCCGAAGCGCTCATCGGCGCGCGCCTGCACCGCGAGGCGGACATTCTCCTCGACGGAGAGCGTCGGGAACAGGTTGGTGATCTGGAAGGCACGCCCGATACCCGCCTGGGTGATGGCCTCCGGCGACATCCCGCCGATCTGGCGCTCGCGCAGGCGCACCTCGCCCCGGTCGGGCGCGAACATGCCCGAGATCAGGTTGAAGGCGGTGGTCTTGCCGGCGCCGTTGGGGCCGATCAGCGCATGCAGCCGCCGGTCGGCCATGGTGAGATCGACGCCCTCGACCGCCTTGATGCCGCCGAAGCTCTTGGCGAGCCCGGTCGCGGTCAGGATCGGCCCATCGATCGGATCGTGCGGCTTCATGAAGGCGGGCAGCGTGACGCTGCCCGCCTTGCGCTCGGACATCGCCGCATCGCCCACCACCTGCTTGCGGAAGGGACGCAGGATCCGCTCGCCGAATCCGACGATGCCGGTGGGAGAGAACACGATGAAGCCGACGAAGAGCAGCCCGAACCAGAACAGCCAGTTCGGCGTCACGCTGGAGAGGTAGTCGCGGAAGATGACGAAAAAGAGTGCGCCCAGCGCCGGCCCGAGGAAGGAGCGCATGCCGCCGATCACGACCATCGCCAGCAATTCGCCGGAGAAGGCGACCGATATCGGCTCGGCCGATGTCATGCGGTTGTTGAACAGCAGGAGCGTTCCCGCCAGCCCCGTCAACGCTGCCGACAAGGTGAAGGCGATCAGCTTGTAGCGGTCGGTCGCATAGCCGAGGAAGCGCGCGCGCTGCTCGTTCTCGCGGATGGCGACCAGCACGGTGCCGACCGGCGAGCGGTGGAAGCGCCAGAGCCCGTAAACGACGGCGAAGCCGATCACGGCGACGAGGACGTAGAAGCGCGAGGCCTGCTCGAAATCGATGCCAAGGAAGAGCGGGCGCTTGATGCCGCCCAGCCCGTCCTCGCCGCCGGTCACCGCGGTCCAGCGGAAGGCGACGGAATAGGTCATGGCCGCGAGCGCCAGCGTCAGCAGCGAGAAGTAGACGCCGCGACGGCGCAGGATGAGCGCGCCGAAGACGAAGGCGATCAGCCCGACGAAGACGACGCCGAGCAGGATCGGCAGGGCGAACTGGCCGGGCATCAGGTTGCGCTGGAGCAGGCCGGCCGCATAGGCGGCGAGCCCGAACCAGGCGCCGTGGCCGAAGGAGACCAGCCCCGTCGTGCCGACGAGGATGTTCAGTGCCATGCAGGCGATGGCGAAGACGACGACCTCGGTCGCCGAGGTCGTGCCGAGCCCCATGACATCCATCAGGAAGGGTAGGGCGAGCAGGCCGGCGGCCGCGATGAAGAGTGGCGCGTGGTCGCGCTGTGCGGGGGGCATCGCGGCCTCACTCGAAGCGCTGGATGCGTTCGCCGAACAGGCCGCGCGGCCGGAACAGCAGGACGAGGAGCATCATCAGGTAGATCACCGCGGTCGACCATTGCGTGAAGCCGAGCCCGATGGTGATGCCCTTGACCAGGCCGACCATCAGCGCCGCCACGACGACGCCCCAGAACGAGCCGAGCCCGCCGATGACGACGACGACGAAGGCTGGCGTGATGATCTCCTGGCCCATGGCGGGATGGATCGAATAGATCGGCGCCAGCAGCACGCCGGCGAGCCCGGCGAGCCCGATGCCGATGCCGGCGACCGCGACCATGTAGGGTTGGAGCGAGATGCCGAGCGCGCCGACCATGTCGGGGTTCTGGACGCCGGCCCGCACGACCCGGCCGAAGGCGGTGCGCTGGAGCAGGAACCAGAGTCCGAGCACGCAGGCCGCCGCGATCAGCAGCAGCATCGCCCGGTAGCGCGAATAGATGAAGTCGCCGATGAATATCTGGCCACGCAGGGCGGGCGGGATCGAGAAGGAGAGCGGCGGCGCCCCGAAGATCATGCGCAAGGACTGCTCGGCAACCATCGCGAGCCCAAAGGTCAGCAGCAGCGACAGGATCGGGTCGGATCTGTAGAAGCGCTGGAACAGCCCGCGCTCGACGACAATGCCGATCAGCGCGACCAGCACCGGGGAGGCCACCATCGCCCCGCCGAAGCCGATATGGGGCGCGAGCACGATCGTGAGATAGGCTCCGATCGCATAGAAGGCGCCATGGGCCAGATTGACGATGCCGCCCAGCGAAAAGATCAGCGACAGGCCGAGCGCGATCAGGAGGTAATAGACCCCGTCGAGCAGCCCGTTCAGCACCTGCTGGATGAAGAGCGTGAGCAAGGGTTGGCCTTTGCTGTTTCTATCGATTTACCGCGCGGTCATCCCGGGCGACCGAAGGGAGACCCGGGATCCATGCCGGAACGGTTCAGGCATGGATCCCGGATCGGCGCCGCTGACGCGGCTTGTCCGGGATGACGTCGTGGGTGAGTTGCAGGGCGGAGGTCCGCTCACACCATCTTGCAGACGGCCTCGTCGCCGCTGGTGGCGATGACCTCCATGTTCTCGTCCGGGCCGGGGACCGGCGCAGAGGAGGTGAACAGGTCCCACTGGTTCTTCACCTGCGCCGCAGGCAGGGCGGTGATCGTGTACATCTCGCTGATGAGCTGGTGGTCGGAGGCGCGGAAATAGCCCTGACGCGGCTTCATCACGTCGAATTTCGCGCCCTTTTCCCAGTGCTCGAGGATCTTGGGCGTGTCCGTGCTCTTCAGCTCGTTCATCGACTGGGCCATGATCTTCACGGCGGTGTAGTCGCCCCAGGCCTGGTTCTCCGGCGGCTTGCCGTATTTCTTGGTGAAGGCCGCGACGAAAGCCTTGCTCGACGGCGTGTCGATCAGGTGGTGCCAGACCGAGGGCCAGGTCCCGCCGAAATTGTCCTTGCCGGCGGCCCAGGCGAGCGCGGTGTCGAAGCCGAAGCCCGCCACCGGGAAGGTCAGGCCGAATTCGGAATACTGCTTCAGGAAGTTGGTGATCTGGTTGCCGGCGAGGTTCGAGATCACGAGGTCCGGCTTGGCGGCGCGGATTTCGAGCAGCAGCGCCGAGAAATCGGTCGCGTCGGTCGGCACCAGCTTGTCGGCGGCGAACTGGCCGCCATTGGCCTCCATGAAGCGCTTGGCGACCTTCAGCAGGTCATGGCCGAAGGCGTAGTCGGCGGTCAGCGAGAACCACTTCTTGCCCTTCACCAGCCCCTGCGCCATCAGCGAGCGGCCGCAGCTCTTCACATACATCGAGTTCTGGTGCTCGACATGGAACATGTAGCGGTTGCAGCTTTCGCCGCGCAGCGCGTCCGAATTGGCGCCGGTGTTGACGAACAGCGTCTTGGTGCGGCCGGCGACCTGCGCGATCGTCAGCGCCGAGGCCGACGAGATCTCGCCGATGATACAGGCCACCTTGTCGCGCTCGATCATGCGCTCGGCCTTGGTCGAGGCCGTCTGCGGGTTGACCGAATCCTCCTTCAGCGCCTCGAGTTTGCGTCCGTTGACGCCGCCGGCCGCATTGATCTCCTCGACCGCAAGTTCAGCCGCCATCACGCCGTATTCGCCGAGTGGGCCGAGGAAGCCGGTGCGCGGCGTCAGGTGGCCGAAGCGGATCGCGTCCGGCGTCTGCGCCAGGATCAGCGATGGGCTGGCGATCAGCCCGGTCGCCGCGCCGGCGCCGAGCCCGGCCAGCGCCTGCCGGCGCGAGAATCGGGTCGTCTTCAACAGGTCTGACATTGGCGTTCCTCCCAGAACGGCTGCCGCACCGTTTCGGCGTCGGCTGATGTGTTCAGCGGTCTGATGCCGCTTGTCGTGATCTGTGATCACAGTTAGGTTGGCAGACATGATCGCCCCTGTCCAGCCCTTGCACATGCCCAGCGAAGCGACGACGGATCATGACGGTTCGGCGCTCGACGAGATCGGCGCGTTGCAGCGCGAGACTCTGGGCGAGCGCGTGACCGGCGAGTTGAGGGCGCTGCTGGTCGCAGGGCGGCTCGCTCCCGGCGAGAAGCTCTCGCTGCGCCGCGTGGCCGAAGCGCTGGGCGTCTCGATGATGCCGGTGCGGGAAGCGGTCAGCCGGCTGGCTGCCGACCGTGCGCTCGAAGTGCTGCCGGGCAGGGCGGTGCGCGTTCCTGTGCTTTCGCTGGCGCAGTTCCGCGAGCTGACGCGGCTGCGCCTCGTGGTCGAGGGCTTTGCCGTCGAGGAGGCGGCGCGCAAGGCGACGGCCGAGGATATCGCGCGGATCGCCAGATTCGACGCCGCCTTCCGCAAGGCCGCGAGCGCCGATCCGCCCGACAGCGCCGGCGCCGTCGCAGCCAATCGCGACCTGCATTTCGCGCTCTACGAGGCGGCCGGCATGCCCGGCCTGATCGAGATGATCGAGCGGCTCTGGCTCAAGGCGGGGCCGATCCTCAACATCGACATGCGCGACGAGCCGCGCCGCCTCAAGGGCGGCAGCGCCATGCAGGCTCATGGCCGGTTGCTGGAAGCCTTGCGGCGGCAGGATGCCGCCGCCGCGCGCGCCGCACTCGAGGACGACATATCGGCCGCCGCCACGCATATCGAGGAAACGGGCCAGCTCAGCGCCTAAAAATCACGAGACAGGGAGACGTCAGGATGGATTTGCAGATCAAGGGCTTGCGCGTGCTGGTGACGGCCGGCGCCAATGGCATCGGCCGCGCGACGGCGCGTGCCTTCGCGGCGGAGGGGGCGAAGGTCCATATCTGCGATGTCGACCATGCGGCACTCGCGGAGATGGCGAAGAGCGACCCCGGGATGACGCAGTCGGTCTGCGATGTCTCCGATCGCGCTGCTGTCGGCCAGCTTTTCGAGGAAACGCTTGCGGCGCTCGGCGGGCTCGATTGCCTCGTCAACAATGCCGGCATCGCGGGCCCAACCGGCCGCGTCGACGAGATCGATCCGGCCGATTGGGACTCTTGCGTCGCCATCGACCTGACCGGGCAGTTCAACTGCACCAGGCTCGCGGTCCAGCATCTCAAGCAGTCGAAGAACGCCTCG
>DATDBB010000515.1:0-10159 GCA_036525085.1 Allobosea sp. | reverse complement strand
TCGGTGGCGTGGTCGGCGGCGCGGTCGGCGGCGCGGTCGGCGGCGTGGTCGGCGGCGTGGTCGGCGGCGTGGTCGGCGGCGGAGTCGGTGGCGTGGTCGGCGGCGCGGTCGGCGGCGGAGTCGGTGGCGTGGTCGGCGGCGCGGTCGGCGGCGCGGTCGGCGGCGTGGTCGGCGGCCAACGAGAAGCTCCGCCCGACGAAGGAAGCGCTGCAGAAGTCTGCGATCGACCTGCTGGATCGCATGATCGCGGTGTCCGAATGAACGCGCAGCCCCACGCAGCAAGAGGCCACGCCAGGCTCTCACCATCGGCTTCACGTCGTTGGCTCAACTGCCCTGGTAGCATCAGGATGCAGCAAGGCATCCCCGACTCATCGTCGCCCTTCGCCGATGAAGGATCCGGCGCGCACGAACTCGCGCAGAAGTGCATCGAGACGGGCCTCGACGCCGACAGCTATGCCGGCTTCTACGCCAACCTCGACCAGAGCAAGCCGATCAGCCCGAAGCAGCTCGGCGACCGCTCGATCTATATCGACGACGAGATGGTCGATGGCGTGCAGCAATATGTCGACTTCTGCCGCGAGTTGATGGAAGGCGCCGAGTGGCAGGCCGAACAGTGGCTGAGCCTGACGCACCTCGAATGCGACGGGCTCGATGGCGGCACGGGCGACTTCCTGGCCTACAACGAGAAGACGGCCACGCTCGACGTCGTCGACCTCAAATATGGCTACGGCGCCGTCGACCCGCGCGAGAACACGCAGCTCATGCTGTACGCGCTCGGCGCCGTGAAGCGCTACCACAACCGCAAGCTCGACAAGGTCCGGCTGACTGTGGTGCAGCCGCGATCGCGAAGCGGTGGTGACGCCATCAAGACCTGGGAGGCCGACCCGCTCGACCTCTTCGAGTTCGAGACGGACATCAAGAACGGCGCGGCGGCGACGCGAGACCCGAACGCGCCGCTGGTAGCCGGCGAGCACTGCAAATTCTGCAAGGCGGAGGCGTTCTGCCCGGCCAAGGAGAAGCTCGTCATGGACGTCGTCGATGCTGATTTCGACGCGTTCGGCGAAGCGACGCCAGCGCCGGTCATCCACCTGACGCCCGAACAGATCGGCGCCAAGTGGCCGCTGATCGAGCAGGTCGAGCAGTGGTGCAAGGCGTTCCGCGCCTTCGCCCATGACGAGGCCATGGGCGGCCGCATCCCGAAGGGGCTGAAGCTCGTCGCCAAGCGCGCGACGCGCAAGTGGAACGACACGTCGATGGCGGCGGATGCGCTCGAGGCCGTTCTTGGCGACAACGCAGCGATCTGGTCGGAGCCGGAGCTGCTGAGCCCCGCGAAGGTCGAGAGCGTCATGCCGGGCAAGAATAAGGCCGAGCGCGCCGCAGCGCTGGCCGCACTGGAGATCGACGGCGTCAAGGTCGTCGTGAAGGAGTCGTCCGGCACGGTCCTCGCCGCAGAGAGCGACCCACGTCCCGCAGCCATCGTCGGCGGGGATGAGTTCGAGGAGGTGAAGTGATGCGTTACGAGTTCGATCTGAGGGATTGGAAGGCCGCGCTCGCGATCTTCTGGATCATCTGGTCGTCTGCCATCGCGGTCCTCTGGCTCGTGGGGGTGCTGTCATGAATTACTCGGTCCTCACCCTTGTTGCGGTGCTTCTCGGTGGCGGCGCCACTGCCGGCGGCAATATGCTCGGCACCAACAACGCCGAAACCAAGCTCGGCACGGCGATCTGCAAGAAGCTGTCGGCCACGTTCGCCAGGCTCGACGGCGACCCTGTCTGCATCAATCCCGCAGGCGGCATCCTGAAGTTCTACGAGTGAAAAGGAGATAGGAGCATGCCGAGAAAATGCCGCACCGAACAGCCGCGGGAGTGGGGCAACGTCCCTAATCTCGAAAACGCTCCCGACGACCTTCTGCTGTCGCCTCGGGAGGCAGCGGCGCTATCCGGCATCGCAGAGGTTACTTTTTACGTCTGGCGCAAGCAGAACAGGGGGCCGAAATGGCTTTTGATTGAGGGAATGCCTCGCCTGCGCCTCGGCGAGTACCGCGAATGGCTGGCCGCGCAGCCGCGCGGTTGACCCTCCGAACGGCAGCGCCAAGCCGGGACACTCACGTCCAAATTGTCGCTTTCTGAGCAAACTCCACAGGAGACAAGAACCAAATGTCCAACGCAAACCAGTTCGTCACGCTCCCTTCCGGCAATATCAGGTCGGCCAAGGGTAGGATGGCTTACACGCAGAACGTCTACAGCCCAGCGGCGCAGACCAACGACGACGGCACCCCGCAGCTCGACAAGAACGGCGACCCCGTCAAGAAGTACCAACTCACGCTGGTCTTCCCGAAGGGCACCGACTTCAAACCGCTCCAGGAGAAGGTGCACGATACCGCGGTCGCCAAGTGGGGGCCGGACTACAAGACCAAGATCAATCTGAAGAAGCCGTTCCTCAAGGTCGAGGATTACCTGAAGATGGGCTTCGACCCCGACAAGTTCGAGTATTTCATCCGGCTCAGCGTCGACGCGAAGCGCGGTGGACCTGAAGTGCGACGCGCGGACAAGACCAAGGTGCCGAGCGAGCAGCAGAGCGAGGTCTATTCCGGCCGGTGGGCCTACGCCTCGTTCAACTTGTACGCCACACAGCACCCTCGCGGCGGCGCCCGCGTCTCGTGCGGTCTCGCCAACATCCAGCTTCTCGACAACGACGAGCCCGTCGGTGGCGGCGTCCGCGCGTCGGCGGATGAGGAGTTCGAGGCCGTCGCGATCGAGGGGGCCGGCTCGACCGACGAGCTGTTCGACTCTTCCGACGATCCGATGGCTTGAGGGGCGAAGCCATGACAACGCACAACGGACTGCCCGTCGCCGGCTACCAGCCGCAGTCGAGCCAGAATGTCGAATGGGTGAACGAGAACAAGCAGGTCGAAGAGATGATCTTGCGCGTTCTCGACGCCCACGCGGCTAACCCTGCGATCGACAAGCGTTGGCTCGCCATCGGCCGCACTGCCATCGAGCAGGGGTTCATGGCCGTCAACCGCGCAATCTTTAAGCCGGCGCGGCTGACCATGCCTGGTGACGGCGCCAAGAATGAGGGTGCGCTGTGAGCGAAATCGGCCACAACAGCGAGAACGGCGCGCTGAAGTCCATCGTCGAACGCATCGAGTGCCTCGAAGAGGAGAAGGCCACCATCGCGACGGACATCCGCGAGGTCTACGGCGAAGCCAAAGGCAATGGCTACGACGTGAAGATCCTCCGGAAGATCGTCGCCCGGCGCAAGCGCGACGCCAACGAGGTCGCCGAGGAAGAGGCCATTTTCGACCTCTACCTGCAGGCCGTCGGGATGCTGTCCTGATGGCACTCGCGATCATCCTGATCCTCATCGGGCTCGCGCTCTACTGGATCGCGGTCGACCCCGAATCCCTCTGACAACCATCACGGCGGGCGTTTGCTCGTCCGCCGTGTCTCCTTTTGCGCTCTTGATGGAGGCGACACATGACCCGAGAAAAGCTGCCCAACAGGCGCGAAGCACTCAATTTCAAGGTGGTGCACCCCGGCACCGAATTTCACCAGAAGCCGACCTGGTACGACGTCGCGCTTGGCTTCCCGCCGGATAGCGCCGCGCCCAAGGAGGTCTTCATCTCCTGCAACAAGGTGACGACCGCGCTCGACACGGCCGGCCGCGACATCGCCACGCTGATCTCGATCGCGCTGCAGTACGGGGCTTCGGTGAAGGAGCTCTCGTCGGCCATGACCAGGGACGACGCCGGGAAGCCGCAAGGCGTCGCTGGCGCGGTGCTCGACGCGGTGATCGCGGAGATGGGCCGATGAGCGAGCGTCTCCGCATCATCACGAACCGCTCGGTTCGTCTCGAGATCGTCCGCCGCTGGCGACAGACCGAAGAGTACGTCATCCGCGACCGCGGTCGTTGGGGGCCGAAATGGCTCCAGAAGCTCGTCCTGCGCATGGCCACCAACCTCGGGATGGTCGGCCATATGGCCTGCTATGAGGACATGCAGACCATCCAGACGAAGACAATCGATCCCCAGGACAAGGATTTCGGCGAGCGCATTTTCAAGCTCTCGCAAGGCTACATCGAGCGGGGGCTCCGGCCCGAGCAGCTCATGGTCCTTTGCGGCCCCGACTCCTATGCCGAATTGCGCGGCCAGATGGTCCGCCACATGAACTTCGAGGCGCGCGTCCGGATCGGCGGAGTTCGCGGCTCAGAGATGCCGCAGTTCTACGGCTTTGACGTCGCTGTGGTCGACGAGCTCGAAGGGATGATCGTCATCCCGAAGGCGGTGCTCCGTTGAAGCCCCTGCTCGACCTCGAACACGCCGACTGCAAATGGCCGATCGGCGACCCCAAGAAGCCCGATTTCGGCTTCTGCGGCGACGCCCGCCAACCCGGCAAGCCGTACTGCCCCGGCCACTGCAAGCTCGCCTACATGCCCCGCCGCGCCGAGCCATGGGTGCCTGGCGCGAAGAACTTCAACGGCGAGACCAAGCGTGGCGGCTTCGTGAAGACGGCGGTCGTGCTGGACGGTCCGGCCGTCGACTGCGTCGAGAGCTTCGCTCAGGGCGGTGTTCTATGAGCGGCGTCGTTGAGATTTGGAAGCCAGTCGTCGGCTTCGAGGGGCTCTACGAGGTGTCCGACCAGGGGCGGGTTCGCTCCGTCGATAGATATATCGATCGGCGGCGCAAAGGCGGCACGCACAAAGCCTTCTGCCGCGGGAAAGTGATGAGCCCTGGTCCCCATCGAGGCGGCTATGAAACCATCACTCTCCACGACGCGGGCGCCGAGACATGTACGACGGTGCACGCGCTGGTGGCCGCAGCCTTTATCGGCCCTCGGCCGGAAGGTCATCAGGTCTGTCATAACGATGGGAATAGGAAAAATAGCCGCGCGGCCAATCTGCGCTACGGCACGCCCTCCGAAAATGCCGCAGATAAGCATCTTCACGGCACCGCGGCGGCAGGAGAGCGCTCCGCATTCGCCATCCTGACTGAGAGCGATGTTCTGAAGATCCGAGCCGCCGTCGGAGTGCGCCAGGCAATTCTTGCTGCGCAGTTCGGCTGCACATTCTCGAATATTAGCGCCATTCAAAGAAGGGTGTCGTGGAAGCATGTCTGATTTCTTACACGTGGATCTCGAGACCCGAAGCACCTGCGATTTGGTGAAGAAAAACGGATATTGCTACTTCAGTGACCCGAGTACGGAGATCATTTGTCTGGCATGGGCCTTCGGCGACGAGGAGCCCGTTCTATGGTGGCCTGGCGAGCCTTGTCCTGACCGCATCCGCTGGCATATCGAAGCTGGCGGCCTATGCGCCGCTTTCAACGCAAATTTTGAACGTCTGGCATTTCGCGATGTCCTCGGCCCACGTCACGGCTGGCCCGTTCCGAAGACGGAGCAGTGGCGCTGCGTAATGGTCATGGGGATGGCGCTCGGCCTGCCGGCCAAACTCGACCAGATGGCGCCGGCGCTGAAACTGCCGATCGCCAAGGACAACGAGGGGCACCGCCTGATGTTGTCCATGTGTAAACCGCGGAAGGCGCGCAAGGGCGAACGGCCGGAAGGCGTCTATTGGATCGACGATCCCGAGAAGATGGCGCGGCTCGGCCAGTACGCGCTCCAGGACGTTCGCACTGAGCAGGCCATCATGCGCTGTCTGACGCCCCTGAAGGCGTCGGAGCAGAAACTATGGGAACTCGACGCCAGAATGAACGATAGGGGAGTTTACATCGACGAGAACCTCTGCCTCCAGGCGCAGAAGGTCGTCGCGCAGACCCAAATCCGGCTCGACGAAGAAATGCGTCAGGTCACGGGCATGGCGGTCAGAGGCGTCTCCAACGTCGGCGAGCTGACCGCGTTCTGCCGCCAGCAGGGCGTCGACGCATCTTCCGTCGCCAAGGACGATCTCGCCGAGCTGCTGGTGCGGGACGACCTCACCCCCGCGGTTCGCAGAGCGCTGGAGATCCGCCAGGAGGGCGCGAAGACCTCCGTCGCCAAGATCGGCAAGCTGCTGGCGTGCCGGCAGGCCGATGGCCGCATGAGGGGCAACCTGCAGTTCCACGGCGCCTCGACGGGCCGTTGGTGCCTCACCGGGGATAGCGAGGTGCTGACGCGCGATGGATGGGTCCGCCTCGACGCCTACAGTGGCGGGGAGATTATGCAGTGGTCGCCCGATCGCCGCGTGGCTTTCGCGCCGGCAGAAGCGCAGTCGTTTCCGTTCCAAGGCAACCTTCTCCGCTTGCACCATGCCATGCGGATGGATGCTCGGATGACTTTCGAGCACACCATGCCCTCCTTCGACGAGGCGGGGCGGTTTAAGCCGACGACGGCGTTGGCGCTTAGGGGCGAGTACCGCAAGCACCTTCCGCTGTCGGGCACGCTCAGCAGCCCGCCTGCGGTGAGCACGCTTCAGACTCGGATCCTCGTCATGCTCCAGCATGACGGCTACGACGGAGAGTACGACGTCGAATGGACCTTCGTGAAGCAGCGCAAATCAACGCGTTGCCAGAAGCTGCTGGCGTCCGCGGGCATAAAGTTCATCTGCAAATTCGATGAAAACTACGCTCGGTGGCGGATTCGGGTGCGCAGAGATGACGCTCCCGCCTGGCTGGTGAAGCGCGACTTTGGCGCATGGCTGCTGCAGGAGGGGCATGATCCGCGAGCCTTCATTGACGAGTGCCAGCATTGGGACGGCGGCGGGCACGACAAAGAAAAGAATCTGGAGGTCTGCTGCGCCAAGCGGGTAAATGCCGAGTGGACCGTCACAATGGCGCACCTGGCTGGAAAATGCGGCGTCGTCACGGAACGCACGCAGCCGGCCAATGGCCGGACATATTTCTACGCCAATATCCGAGCGCAGCAGGTGTGGTCGAAGGGCCGGCGCGACGATACCGTCGAGCCTTATTCCGGCCCGGTATATTGCCCCGCTACCGTGACCGGCTTCTTCCTGTGCCGGACCAACGGACTGATCTGGATCAGCGGAAATTCTGCCCGAGGGGCGCAATTACAAAACCTGCCTCGGCCAACGGTCGACGCGCCGATGGACGACATCGTCGCCGATCTCCGCAAGGGCGACGCGGCCCGCATCGAGATGCTCTATGGCCCCGCCATGACGGTCGTCAGCGACGCCATTCGCGGCATGATCGCAGCACCGCCTGGACGGAAGATGCTCGCCGCCGACTTGAGCCAGATCGAAGCCCGCATAACGGCGTGGTTCGGTGGGCAGCACGATAAATTGGAAGCCTTCAGGCGGTACGACGCGGGGCTCGGGCCGGACGTCTACACCGTCACCGCTGCGGGGATGTATGGCGTACCGGCGTCGGAGATCGGTAAATCGGACCCACGGAGGCAAGGCGGCAAGACCGGGGATCTGGCTTGTGGCTTCCAGGGCGGCGCCGGCGCGATCTTGAAGATGGCGAAGAACTACGGTCTCGACCTGCTCAGCATTCGAGACACGCTACTCGCCAGCGCGTCGCCGGAGGCGATCGAGGCCGCCGAGGAGGCATGGATAGCGCGCGGCAAGGCGTCGGGCGTCTTCCACGACCGCTGGACGACGGCGGAGCTCATCAAGATCGCATGGCGGAAGGCCAACCCGGCAACGGCGGCGATGTGGCGCACGGTCGAAGACGCGGCGATTGCTGCGGTGAAGGAGCCCGGCACGCTGCAGACGGCCGGCAAGCTGCGCTACCGCAAGGCCGGCTCGTGGCTGCATTGCTGCCTGCCATCGGGCCGGGTGATCGCCTACGCCTTCCCGTCGGTGCGCTCGACGGAGACGCCGTTCAAGAATTCGCATGGCGAGCCGATCTTCAAGGACAAGCTCTATTTTTGGGCGGTCGACAGTTTTTCGAAAAAATGGTCCGAGCAGGGCGCCTATGGCGGGCTGCTGTTCCAGAACGGTGTCCAGGCCGCGGCGCGAGACGTCATGGCTGGCGGGATGAAGCGGGCGGAGGCCGCCGGCTACGATCTCTGCCTGACGGTGCACGACGAGAACGTCGCGGAGGCAGACGCCAATTTCGGTTCGGCCGACGAGTTCGGCGCGTTTTTGACGGAGGGCGAGCCGTGGATGGCCGGCCTTCCGGTGGCGGCGGAGGCTTTCAGCGCGGAGAGGTATCGAAAATGAGGGTGGAACGCTGGCAGACCAAGCACATCACCGACGCCATGGTCGTGGGCGCGGTCGCGCGTTACTGCGCTGATTCCAAGGAGGCGAGGAAGGGTGCGCGTGGTCTTTTTGACCCCTTCGGCGCCAACGCTGAATGGCCGAAATTCCCTTATGAGACACTGGCGGCGCTCACCGGCGCTCCGGAGAAGGTGACGTATGCCGCCTGCGAGCGGGCTTGCGATCGCAACCTGATCGAGTTCGGCGTGTCCCTCCGAACGGGATGGCTGACAACCAAAGGTGAAGAGCTTCTGGCCGTGGAGATCGCCTGATGGCGAGCGGCCAAACGAGATTCCGGATCCCCGGAATAGCGACGACCGCCGACCATAGCGATCGTCAATCAACCCCTAGATAGAGGCGTCCTGCTAATGCGTTCAATGGGGAGCTAAGGAGCTCTCTCCTGATCGAGTCAACTCGAAAACTCTGGAAAATCGCGAAGGCCTGGTCGGCAACGGCCGGGCCTTTTTTTCATGCGAGAGTGTGGCGCCCTGTAGCGGAATCGAACCGCTCTTTCCGGCGTGAGAGGCCAGCGTCCTAACCGATAGACGAACAGGGCAGAAAATTCGTAACGCGCCAGTATTTCGCGCCAAAGCGACAGGATACAAGCGTTTTTCTATTTAGTTTCAACTACTTAACTCTCGCGGTTTGGGCCGTGAGAGGGCTACAAACCAATGCGTTTGTCGCCGGATATTCGGGGCTACAAGTCGCTAACTTCTTGATTTTGCTCAGTTAAGAGCGAGTCGCCTTGTATCCTTTTTCCTCGTCTGCGCGATACGCAATGATGCGTTACGTGCAACTTCGTCGCCTTCCGGCGACTGGCGCGTTACTGCCGGGGACCGTGTTTTCCCGCCATCTGCTCCATCATGGATTCGAACTCGCCGGGGCCGAACGGCTCCTTCATGGCCTCCAGGAGCATGGCGTCGAGCTCACGTAGGCCGCCTATCTTTGCGTTGACCGGCGCCTCCGTGGGGATCTCGACGATCGCCTGCGGGTCAATGCCGCGTTCCTCACACATCTGCAGCGCCCGCATGTAGAGCCTGTGCATCAGCTTGTTCCGGTCGGCTTGCGACGGCATGGCCCTTCTCCCTCGGCTGGACGAACACCCGCGGCCGATCCGGCAGGATGTCCCCGGAGCCATAATTGACCACCGTCGACGGGATGTGAATGGTCTTGATGAGGGAGTTCTGCGGACCGTGGTGCTGGCGCCGAGAGTGACCGGCCCGGATGTGCGGCCGGACATGCCGGCGCTCGTGCTCCGGGATCGCGTTACCTTCACGATCGTAGACCTGGCCGACGACCAGGCGGATGTAGGGCTGGATGGCGGGCTTGCCGTGGAGCCGGCGCTTCTTGTTGAGCTTCTCCGACGGTTCGACGCGCTCCTGTGCGATGCCTCGGACAGAGAGTAGCCGAAGGAAGGCGACCGGAGCTGCGAATAAATCCCGAACCAGGGTGTGGTAGTCCATCTGTTCGCCCCAAACAGGGGTTTCCGGATAATCGAAATGCAAATTTCCGTCTTCCCATAGGTCGGCGTTTACGTCGTGAAACACCAAACGCGTATCTCCGTCCGCCACTACGAATGCCGATACTCCGAATTCACCCAAGGAGAACTCTGTTATGGCGTAGAAAAAGCTACCCTCCGATCGGTAATGCTCCAGCAGAACCCGCGGGGAAGGCAATCGCTGTGTCAGGGCGTCTGTAGGAGGCACTTGCCTCGCGAGATCAATAAGATGATCCGGCATGACAAAATGAAGGGACTCCGGAAACACAGCCTTCTTGGCGTAGGTCGACACGCGGGTGAGGTCTTTCATGTCGTTTGTCTCCTCTGAAAACGTCGCAAAAGGCGACACCCAAGGCAAATAAAAAGGGCTATTCGGATTTGAGTGTTGAAAACGCTCAACCATGCGCTACACTCCATTTCGGATTAACGTGTGGAGATTGCGATGTCGATTGTTGAGGAGATTGTCGCTGAACGCCGTCGGCAGATCGAAGTCGAAGGGTTCGATCT
>DATDBB010000514.1:0-14601 GCA_036525085.1 Allobosea sp. | reverse complement strand
CGCCTGAGAACTCAGGCGGCGCTCTCCCGGGCGCTGCCGGCGAGCGTTTCGGCTTCCCCTTCCGCGAAGGCCTTGGCCTGGCCAACCCAATCCTCGCGCTCGATGCGTCCGGGAAAGGCCAGATAGCTGCCGATCCATTCGACGTTCTCGGGCGTCCACGCCGCGATCTGCTCGAAATGCCAGATCCCGAGCGCGTGCAGGCGCGTTTCGTTCTGCTCGGCGACGCCCTTGATCAGCTTGAGATCGTCGGGCTTGTCGCCCCGGGCGGCAACGAGGCCGCTGGGCCGCCGGCCGGGAATCTCCTCCTCGCCCTCGACCGGCGGCAATGTGGCGAACGACGGCGCCGCCGCTTCGGCTTCGGCTGGCGTCGCCACCTCGGCGCGCGGGCGCGCTCCCCGCAGCAACTCCGCCAGGACACAGCCCGCGACATAAGCGGCCGTGAACAACAAGGCCGATTCGACCCAGGTCGCTGGCGCGCCATTCAGGAACTGGAGCCAGGTGAGCGCGGCGCCGAGCCCCCACAGCACGACGAACCAGCCGGCGACCTTGCCGCGGAGCCGCAGCCTGCCGCCGTCATGGCTGATCCAGCCCATGACCAGGCCCAGCCCGAACGCGGCGATGAGGAACCAGACGAACTGGCTGGCGAGATACAGCATGTCCGTCCCTCTCCTATTTCGCGACCGTGAACTGCACGCGCCGGTTCATCGGCTTGGCCTGGGCCGAGCCATGCGGCACCAGCGGCCGCTCGACGCCGAAGCCACGCGTCTCGAGCCGAGCCGGATCGACGCCGCGCCGAACCAATTCGTCGCGGACGCGCAGGGCGCGGCGAGCCGACAGATCGAGATTGTTGAAGCCGCCGCGCTGGCCATCGCTGTTGGCATGGCCTTCGATGGTGATACGCGTCCCCGGGCACTGCTTCAGGATATCGACGGCCTCGCCGATGACGCGTTCCGTCCCGGCATCGAGCGCGACCACGGTCGTTCCCTGGGCGAAAAGCACCGTATTGTTCTTGGTCAGCGCGTCGAGATCGTTCTGGCAGGTGGCGGGCGGATCGACCACGCAGCCGGTCTGGCGCAGGCCGATCACCGCATCGACCTGGAAGCCGGCGGGCAAGCCGGATGCGGCGCTGGTCTCGACTTCGCTCCTGATCAGGTCGCGGCAAGTCAGGCCCCGCAGCGTCACGAGATCATCCGCGACCGAGGCCGAGCCGAAATCGAGGCGCAGCACGTTGCTCAATGCCATGCGGGCTGCGGTTGCGAAGCCGGCCGGCGCGCCAGGCACGATCTCCGTTTCGTCGGTGAGCCTGCCTTTCAGCGGCGAGGCCTCGACCAGGGACAACAGGGTCTCGCGCGTCTGGGCGTCGGGCAGGTAGCCGGTCAGGGTCACTCCGGTGCGGTCCGCCGCCAATGACAGCCCATAGGGACGTACGGGCAAGGCGGCCGCGCCCGTGTCGCTGCCGATGGTCAATCCGGCCGGCAGCGGCTGGCGGCGGAGCGCTGCATCCAGTTCCCGCCAGGCCTGGGCGTTGGCGACCTCTCCCGAAAGCGCCAACGCGGCGCCTGCCAGCGTGACCGAACCCTGCTTCAGCTTGCCGAGCAGTTCCAATGCGAAGCCCGTGGCGGCGCCATAATCGGGCTCGTCGCGCAGGTTCGGCTCGACGGTCAACTGGTCGGAAACGGCACCGGAGGGAGCGACGCGGCGCGCAAGCTCCAGCAGCGTCTCGCGGGCCGGCGCATCGCGAACCAGGCCCTTCAGCGTGACCTGCGCCGCGTCGATCGCAGCGCTCCAGTTCAGCGCCACGGCCGGAGGCCGCGGCGGAGGCAACACGGCCGGGGCCGGGACGCTCGGCTGTGCCGGGGCGGTCGCTTGTGAGGGGACGCTAGGCGACGGCGACGGCGGCAGTTCCGACGGCAGGAAGACGGGCGCCGGTATATCGGGCAATGCCGGCATCAGCGCCTCGACCGGGGGTGGGGGTGGCGGCGGTTCGGGCGGACATGTGATCGCGACCTGGGCCACGGAATCCGGCCCGTCGCCCTGGGCGATCTGCAGGCGCAGCGCCTGGCAGGCCTCGAAGGTATCGGGACCGTCGCCGGAAAGCGCATAGGCGTCGCCGGTCAGTTCCGCCTTGCCCTGGCGCAGCCGCGCGATGTCGCTTAGGGCGCGCGTGACCTTGAGGAGAAAGGCGGCCGGCTCGCCCGCGGCCGGTTTCATTTGGTCGTCGATGCTGATCGGCCCCGGGAAAGCGCGCCGCAAAAGGCCGAGCATCTGCTGGCGGGCGGCCTCCGAGGGATAGAACCCGGTCAGGCGCAGCTGGTCGGCGCTCGGGTTCTCGACGCCCCAACGATAGGGCGTGATGATCGGCGGCTCGAGCGCGCAGGGCACGGACTGGAAACCGTCGCGCGCCAGCGCCGTCACGGCCGCCGACAATGCGAGAAAACCCTCCGGCGTCGCCGCCCTGCCCTCGATGCAGAAGCGCGTATCGTCCAGCGCGACCTTGCCGATGGCGAGCCCGGGCAGTTCTGCCAGCACGGCTTTCGTCATCGCCTGGAAACCGGCGGGAGCGCCGAAGGCGAGGCTCTGGCGGTCGTCGATGCGCAGGGTCGGCAAGACGGCGCGGACGGCGGCGACATTGGCGATGGCGGTAGCCTCGTCCGGAACGAAGCCGTTGAGCGATACGACATCGCCCTGCCGGTTGGCCGACCAACTGTAGGGGCGCTGGGCGACGACCTGCGACAGACCGCCGAGCGCCCTGCGCACGCCGAATTCCGAGCGCAACCGCGCAATCGCCCGGCTCGCGCCATCGGCGGAGAGCGCCTCACCGCTGATCGTGACGTCACGCCCGTCGACCTGGGCGGTAACCGGACGTGCGCCCGGCGCCTCGCCCGCAACTGCGGCCGCCGCCTCCACGGCACGCTGGCCGACGTCGCGCTCGATCGCCTCTCCCAAGAACAGGTTGGCGGTGCTCCACAGCAATGCCAGCGGCACCAGCCCCCAAAGCCAACGTCCCGGCCGCGCCATGCCACTCCCCCGAGGCCCTATGCCGGCATGCTCCGCAAGACCGGAGACCGGCTGCGCCGGAAACCGAAAAGAATACGGTTTCAGGCGCTTGAACGACGCCGCTCATTCGCGGGCGCATGTCGCGCGCCGGTCATCACCAAAGGTAAGGCCCAGCGAAACGCGACTTGTGTCCAAAACAAGACAGCACCTTCTAGAAGGCGCTTCGCGAGCCGGCTGTCAACCGCCCCGCCACTGCAACCGGGCATCGCGCGGTAGGAGGAGACGCCGGGAGCGCATCCACGTCCGGTTGCGCAGCCAGGCATGGCCTGAAAACGAAAAAGCCCCGGGTTTCCCCGGGGCTTTCGACTAGGATCGCTTGAGACGATCAGAAGTCGCGCTGGATGCGGAAGCGGCCAGCGATGGCGTCGTCGCTCTTGACCAGGCGGCCACCGGCAGCCAGAGCCGGGCGAAGGCCAGCGTTGTTGGCAGCCAGAACGGCCTGCTTCAGCTCGACGCGCGAGTAGACGACCTCGACACCGATGTCCAGACCCGAGACCGGCGTCCAGATCAGGTTGCCGGCGATGATCAGCTCCTTCGGATCGAGCGGACGCGAGACGACGCCAGCAACAGCCTGGTTGGCCAGGGTGTAGCCGAGCTTCAGCTCAGAGTACGAACCGTAGATTTCCGTACGCAGCTGCGGGGTCCAGAAGTGGCGCAGACCAGCGACGAACGACCAGCCCTCGGCGGTCTTCGCGTTGCCGAAACCATCGACGCTGATGTCGGCGACGGCGAGACCAAGGGCCGACGAGGTGATGCGGCCAACGCCCATCTGACCACCATAGCCGAGGTAGCCGAGAGCGCCGTCGGCGTAGGCGGCCTGCAAGAACAGGTGATCGCCAGCAGCCAGCATCGGCAGGTTGATCTTCACGCCACCCTGGATGGCCCAGGCGGTCTCTTCCGTCGTGTTGCTGAACAACAAGCCGGTGTTCGAGGTCGAGCGCTGCGAGATGGCACCCGACAGCTGAGCCGAGCCCCAACCCTGATCGACGCGGAGCGACGCGACGACGTCCGGGAAGTCCTGACCGAGAACCGCCGAGCCCGCCGAGCCGCCGAAGTTGACGACGCCGTTTTCACGACCGCCGGTGCCGGTGGTGCGGTCTTCGAGCGACAGCGTGGCCGAGAAGCCCGAACCGAAGGTGGCGGTGTAGGCCAACAGGTTCAGACGGCTATCAGCCGTACGGATGGTCGAGAAACCGAAGTCGTTCGCGTAGAAGTCGAAGAACGACTGAGCGCGACCGGCGGTGATCGGACCGAACTGGACGAAGGCCAGATCGAGGAGCGAGGCGGTCGAGGTCTGCGAGACACGAGCGGTGCCCGGAGCGATGATGCCCTGGTTGCCGTTGACCGTGCCGTTATAGAAGTTCGAGCTGTTGGTCAGCTCGTAACGGAAGAACGTACGCAGCGTGCCGTAGGCAGTCGCGGTGCGGGCGTCGACATTCAGGCGACCGCGGGCGCGGGTGCCGTAAGCGTCCTGGCTGTCACCGTAGCGGGTGCCGACCGTGTACTCGGCGCGGACGCGGCCGCCGACGCGGAGGCAGGTCTCGGTGCCGGGGATGTAGAAGAAGCCTGCGCCGTAGGCGGAGCAGACGCGAACGTATTCGACCGGAGCGGCCTTCCGCGAGGGAAGGTCGGCGGCCTGAGCCCCGGCGACCGCGGCGAAGCCGGCGGCGGAACCGAGGAGGAGGCTCTTAACGAGCTTCATTGGTAACCTCCAAAAGAGTTTCGAGACCCTCGGGCTTCTGCAAGCTCTTGTGGTGACCAGCCCCAGGAGACCCAATCACCGAACCTGCTTCGTCCCGGCCTTTCGCCCACGTCCCTGAACCATTCAGAGGCGAAGACGAAAAACAGCGACCGGGAACGTCCCGACGCAGGACAACCATACGAATGCCGCAGGGCCGATCAACCACGATCACGCCGCCGAGAGGCTCCAGGGGGTGCTTTGGACCCCGGTGTTGCAGGCAAGTCACGCTTTGACCGCCGAAATTTACACACCGTTTACCGTGCCGTTCCGGAAGGGCCTGTTTTGAGGCGTTCCAGAGCAGAATCACCGAGCCGCGTTATCCACAGATCGCGCCCATCAGAAGGGAATCGATTCTCGGCCGGCAGGCCGATTTCAGTATTCCCACTCGGCCCCAACGCCGACCGAAGCGCTGCCATCGGCGCCGGTCTCGGCCTGAACCTTGAGCCGGCGCGTGACGTCGATGCCGACCGAGACGCCGCTATCCTCCGGCTTGGCGCCGGCCTTGATGCCGACGGAGACGTTGTCGCCGATATAGCGGGACACGCCGACCGTGGGCCCGCCGGCGCCGACCTGGATGTCGAGATTGTCGACGCCGAGCGATTTGCGCAGGCGCTCGAAGGAGTCGTCCCCGCCGCCGCCGGCGAACTGCGCCGCCGTCTGCGCCAGCTGCAGCGCCTGGAACGGCGACAGCGAACCGGACGCCCGCGCGAAGAGCAGGCGCGAGAGCACCTCGTCCTGCGGCAGCTCCGGAGTCGAGGTGAAGGCGAACACCGGCTGGTCGGCCGGGCCGCTGACGACGACGCGGGCGGTGACGTCGGAGGCGCGGGTCTCGGCGACGAAATCAAGCTCCGGCATCGTGCCGCCGGCGAAGGTCAGGCGACCACGGCTGAAATCGAGGCGCTGGCTGAGCACGCTGAGGCGCCCGCGCCGCAATTCGAAGCCACCGTCGAGCGCCGGCGACGCCAGAGTGCCGCCGACCCGGATCTGGCCGCCGAGTTCGGCATCGATGCCGCGACCGCGGATGAAGACGCGGCTCGGCGCGGAGATGGTCAGCGCCAGCACCGCGTCGAAGGCCGGCGCCGGCCGGGCGCCGCGCGCCGCCGGGCGGGCGGCTCGCTTCTGCGCGGCGAGACGGGCGGCAGCCGTGCCGGTCGGCCTGATGTGCCTGATGCCGTCGACCGGGCGTAGCGAGGCCGGCAGGCGATCCGGCACCGCGACATCGAGCGAGAGCACGTCGACGCGCCCGCCGATCCGGGGGCGTTGGGCCAGCGGCCCTGATATATCCAGACCGAGATTGGCGACCGCCGTGACGATGCCGCTGGAGACGAGCTGGGCGCGGTTGCCCTGGATGCGGATCTGGCCGGGGAAGCCGGCGGCGGGATCGAGTTGGAGCCGGCCGCTGGCCGACAGGGTGCCACCATTCGGCGTCTGCGCGCTCGCGCGTTCGATCGTGACGTTGTCGCCATTGGCGGCCAGCCTCGCCTCGATATTGGTCAGGCGTACGCCCTGCAACGCGTCGGTGAAGCTGCCTCCCGTCAGCGTGGCGGTACCGCTGAGCCGCGGGGCCGAGGCAGTCCCGGCGGCGCGCATGTCGAGCGCGACCGTCCCGGTCAGCCTGCGGCCCTGCGGAGCGAGCATCGCATTGGCCAGGACGGCGTCGATCCGGCCCTGCGCCATGAGGTCGAGCGCGCCGGCCACGCTGAGTGGAGCCCTGCCACGCACCGTCAGGCTGGCGCCGCGGCCGGCATTCACCGTGGCGTCGACGCTGGTCTCGTCCCCTTTCAGCTCGCCCTTGGCGGCGATCTCGACCGGCGGCAGGCCGGCCTGCCGGGTTTCTGGCGTCACAAGGCGGGCGACCTGGAGATTCCAAGGCCCGGTCGGCGCGTCGGCCGTGCCGCGGATGCGGGCCTGCGCGTTCAACGTGCCGGCGAGATCGAGCTTCGGTGCGAAGATGCGGGCAGCCGAGAGCGGGATATCTTTCGCGGCCAGGTTCAAGTCGAGCGTCTCGCCCGCCTTGCCGTCCAGCGTCAGGCGGCCATTCTCGATCGCCAGTACGAGGCCGGCGATCTCGATGCCCGCAGCGGGGAAGCTGAAGATCGCGGGATTGGCGAGGGCTATGCGGCGGCCGTCTCGGCGGGCGTCGAAGGAGGCGAGTTCCAGCTTGAGCGGCTCGCCCGGGACGAGCCTGCCGGCGCCGTTCAAGGCGAAGCCGCGCGCAGCAGCGCTCAGCGTGAAGGCGCTGGCCTCGGCTGAGCCCTTGGAGTCGAAGCGGATCGCGCTGAAGGCCTCGCCTGCAACGACGGCGCGGTCGATGGCGATCGCGGCGTCGAGCATCGGGCGTCCGTAGAGGTCGGAGGCCGCTGCCGTCGCGTCCAGCTTGTCGATCGCCACGGAAGGGCCGGCGAGCTTCGCCCCCCTCGCCTTCAGCTCGAGGTTCTGGCGGCCCTCGACCACGGCCAGTGCGATGTCGGCGTCGAGCTGGCCGCCGATTTTGGTTAGCGCCAGCGGCGAGAGATCATCGAGATTGCGGGCGGCCAGCGTCAGGCGTCCGGCGGCGCGGCTCGCCGGATCGAGCGTCAGCGCTCCGTTCAGGCGGACGGAACCGATGGTCAGATCGAGCGTCGAGAGGTTCCAGCCGTCGCCAGGCAGGCGCGCCAGCGCGATTGATCCCGTCGCGGGCTTCGAATCGATCTCGCCGTTCAGCGTCAGCCGGGAATCGAGCGCTCCCTGAAGGTCGCGAACGACCGCGTCGATGGCGAGGCGCGGGATCGGGCGGGCGAGCGCCGTGGCGTTGGCGACCGCGATGCGCGCGGTGGCGTCGAGCCTGTCGCGCGGGCCGGTGATCTGGGCGGTGACGTCGCCCCGGCCCGAGAGGCGCGGATCGGCGCGCTTCAGGTCTGGCAAGGCGAGAGCGAGCTTCAGGTCGGAGGCACCGGCGCCGATGCCGCCATCGGCGGTGAAGGCTGCGTGCTGCCCCGCGACGCGCAGGCCCGCCACCGTAAGATCGCCGGCCAGCGAGCGGACCTGCCCCGCGAGGGTCAGGTTGCCCGCTAGGAGCCGATCCAGCACGGCATCGCCGGTAGCGAGCCGGTCACCCTTGCCGCTCAGCGTGGCGCCGTAGTCGTTCAGGCGCGGCGTGGCGTCGATCTCGGCGGCAAGCTCGGCTCGGCCTCCGAGCGGGCGCTTGGCCAGGCCGCCGAGGCGGGCCAGATCGGGCAGCACGGCCTGCAGTCGGCCGAGCACGCGCGCCTTGCCGGCCTTGCCCTTGTAGTCGAGCTCGACGCCGGACATGGCGAGCCGCAGCGTCTCGAAATCGGCGGTGCCATCATCCTGGGCGACGCCGCGCAAGGTGAAGCCGACGCGGTCGCCGACCGCCCGGGCGAGCGCACGATCGGTGAGCGCGATGCCCGATGCCTCGCCATCGGCGGTCAGCGTGATGCGCGTGCCGGCCTCGCCGATCGTTCCGGTCGGGGTCGCGTTGAAGGTCATGCCGAGGCGGGTGAAGCCGCCCGCCGGAAGCTTCGCGTCCTGCGCGTCCAGCGTTGCGACGACAGTCGGCCCCGCGACCGGCCCCTTGATCGTGGCGTCGAAGGCGAGCTTGCCGATCTCGGTGCCCGAGGCCACGGTCTTGCCACCAGCGTTGGGGCGCGCGGCAGCGGTAACGCGCAGATCCAAAGTCTTGTCGGCGTTGTAGCGGCCGAGCACGTCGAGCCGGGCGAGCGCCGAGACCAGAGCGAGATTGCGGATGTCGATGCCGCCGGCGTCGGCGAAGCCGACCGCGCCGTCCAGCCGTGTCGAGCCCGCGAAGACCGGCGCGACGGGCGCCGGCATCAGCCCTTCGATGCGGGCATCCAGCGCGAGCGCAAGCTGCCGCTCGACGCCGGCGCGCGACAATGTGGCCTGGCCTTGCGCGCCGATGGTCGGGCCAGCGGTGAAAGTCAGCGTCGAGCGGAAGGAATCGAGCGGGCCGTCGCCGTTGAGATCGAGCTGCACCGGCGGCTCGCCGGGCAGGCCTGCGACCTTCGAGATCAGCCCGCCGGCCGGTTCGTCGAGCTTGACCGCGAGTTGCAGCCGCGTGCTCTGTGGCACGAAGCCGAGATTGACGTTGAACTGGCCGGGAGCATCGAGGCGACGCGCCTCCAGCCTGAGATCGAGGCCCTCATTCGGCGGCCCGAGCGTCGCCGAGCCGGTCGCGCCAAGCCGCGCGGCAACGCCGAGGACCGGCTGTCCAAGGGCGAGTTCGTTGAGCTGGAAGGCGCGGACGATCACCTTCAGCGGCAGCTCCGGCAGGATCGGTGCATCGCTGGGCGGGGCGGCGCCGGCCGGCTGGGGCGCCTGCCTGCGCAGCACCTCCAGCCTGCCGATCTCGAGCCGGTCGATATCGAGGCGGCGCAGCAGGAGCGCGCTGCGCGTCCAGATCAGCCGCGCCCGGTCGAGCCTGAGCCAGGGACCATCGCGGTCGGAGAGCACGATGTCGCGAATCTCGACATCCGACGACAATGCGCCGTTGACCTGCCCGATCGAGACCTGGCTGGTGTCGCTCGACAGCGCCTTGGAGATCAGGTCGGCGACGATGCCGCGATCGGTCTGGGCGTTCTGGGCGAAGCCGCCAAAATGGGCCGAGGCCAGGAGGCCTGCGACGAGCAGGATGGCAAAGAGCGCAAGGCGTGGAAGGGAGAAGGGCCGATGCGTCGCCCGTTCGGCCCTCATCGCGACAGGCTGGCCGGACATTCCCCCTTCGACTTCAGACCTCTGGGCATCCGCTCCACCCGCGGCGTCATCCCGGGCGGAGCGAAGCGCAGACCCGGGATCCATGCCGGAACGTCGACCGGCGAGGCTCAGGCATGGATCCCGGGTCTCCCTCCGGTCGCCCGGAATGACGGCGCGCGGATTTCTTTCATCTTGCCAAACCCAAATCGAACTGAAGGAGCCTACCCATGACCACCATCACCCGCCGCGCCGCCCTTGCCGCCACGGCCCTCGCCGCCCTCGCCCTGTCCGTCCCCGCCCTCGCCCAGACCACGCAGGTCGTCCGCATCGGCGTCTCGCCCGGCCCGCATGCCGAGATCCTGGAGCAGGTGAAGCCGCTCCTTGCCCAGAAGGGCATCGACCTCAAGATCGTCGAGTTTTCCGATTATGTCGTGCCGAACCAGGCGCTCGATGCCGGCGAACTGGAGGCCAACTCCTTCCAGAACCAGCCCTATCTCGACAACCAGGTGAAGGATCGCGGCTTCAAACTCGTCAGCGTCGGCCTGACCGTGAACTTCCCGCTCGGCATCTACTCGGCGAAGTACAAGAGCTGGGCCGATGTGCCCGATGGATCCTCGGTCGCGATCCAGAACGACCCGACCAATGGCGGCCGCGCGCTCCTGCTGTTGCAGGACAAGGGCGTGATCAAGCTGAAGGACGGCGTCGGCTTCAAGCCGAGCCCGGCCGACATCGTCGCCAATCCCAAGAAGCTGAAGATCATCGAGGTCGAGGCGGCCCAGACCCCGCGCACCCTGGCCGATGTCGCGGCCGCCGCGATCAACACCAACTATGCCGTCGACGCCAAGATCGAGCCGACCTCGGCGATCCTGCGCGAGGACCCGAAGGGCCCCTATGTCAACCTGATCGCCGTGCGCGCCGTGGACAAGGACAAGCCCTGGGTCAAGACGCTGGTCGAGACCTACCACACGCCGCAGATCAAGGCCTTCATCGCCGAGCGCTTCAAGGGCAACGTCCTGGCCGGCTGGTAACCTTCCTCCCCACCTGACCCGTCGCGGTCAGGCGACTGCCCCGGATGCGACGAGCATCCGGGGCTTTTTCTACAGCAGGACCCGCTCGGCTGGGCCCGCTTGGCTGGGCCCGCTTACTTGGGCAACTTTCCAAAAGCGAAGAACTGCGTTTCGCCGGAGGAGTCGTCGACGCCGTCATTGTCCGTGACGACGAAGAAGTTCCCGTCCTTGTCGACAGCCATGCCCTCGACCTTGTCGAGGCCATAGCCGCCCAGCGCCATCAGATCAGGCGCCAGGTCGCGCAGCAGCTTCTTCTCGACGGTCGGGATCGCGGCGGAGCCGAGCGCGGCCGGGGTCAGGCCCTTGACCGAGAAGGTCGCGAGCGTCTTGGCCGCCTTCGCGCCGAAAAGGTTGTCACGCTCGATCACGGCGAAGGTGTCGTTGCCGAGATAGGTCAGCTCGGACAGGCCCATCCAGGCGCCGGCGGCCGGCGCGGTCAGCGGGTAGTGGAGCGCACCCCAGCTCTTCGTCGCGGGCTTATAGGCCAGGATCTTGGCCTTGCCCTTGGGATCGTCCTTCCATTCGCGCTGAACGGCGAGCCAAACGGTTTCGTCGGCGCCGGTGCCGGTGACGGCGACGCCCTCGAAGCCGAAGCGGGTCGCGTGCTTCGTCAATTCCTCGGGAAGAAGGATATCTTCCTCGACCTCACCCTTGGCCGAGACCCGCAGCAGGATATTCTGTGTCGGCTTGTCCTTGTTCTCGGGATTGCCTTCGGAAGCCAGCCAGAAGCCGCCGTCAGCGCGGGTGGCGATGCCTTCGAGATCGTAGGAGGCGGGCTTGCCGTCTTTCGTCACCGTGATCGCGCCCGTGATCCGCACCGGCTTCTGCGTGGTGTCGATCGCGAGGATGCGAGACGGCGTATAGGCGCTGTCGGTGACCGCGTGGAGCCGACCCGTCATCGTCGCCTGTGCGGCGAGGCCCGACAGCGCGCCCCAGCCGATCGGCGCGCCATCGACCTCGGCCGAGACCATCGTCGGATAGGCGGCCGGGGCCTCGCTGCGCTGGTAGATCGTCACGACCGAACGGGCTCCCCCCTTCGCGCCGACATCGGTCTCGGAGGCAGAAACGAAGAGATTGCGCTGCGGGATCGCCAGCAGACCCTCCGGCCCGATGCCACCCGGCAGGGCCTGCAGGTAACGCGGCGCGCGGCCCGGGCCTTCATCCTTGTAGACCAGCACCAGCGAGGCGCGCTCCAGCCCGACGAAGATCAGCCTGTCATTGCCGTAGCTGCCGACCTCGATGCCCTCCGGCTCGCTGCCCTTGGCGGCCGAGCGGCGCTCCGGGTAATGGCCGTGGCGCATCGCGATGTGGTCGACCTGCGAACCTGAATCGAATTCGACCGTGCCGTCCTTGCGGAAGATGGTGAAGCCGCGCGAGCCGCCCTTCCAGTCGCCCTCATTGGCGGTGACGAAGCGGTCATTGTCGAGCCAGCTCAGGGCGTCGGGCTCGCGCGCCACGCCCTTCAATTCTTCGGTGGGCTTGATCTGGCCGTCGCGGGTCTTGTCGATCCCCGTCAGATCGACGCTGCCGGCCGTGAAATGGCTGACGACCTTGCCCGTCTTCGTGTCGATGAGGACGATGTGGTTGTTCTCTTGCAGCGTCACGACGGCGAGGCCGTCCTGGTTGACGTCGATGAATTCCGGCTCGGGATCGGTCGGCTCGACGCTGGCGAGGCCGGTGACGTCGACGAGCTGGCGCGAGGCGCAGTCGATCGCGCCGTCCCTGATGCCGATCAGCGTGACGTTGCCCGCGGGCAATTGCGGCAGGGCGCCCTTATTCAGCTTCTCGTCGCGCTCGTTCTCGATCGCGATGACGATCTTGCTCTTGTCCTTGCTGAGGGTCACCGAGTCCGGCTGGCCGCCGAGATCGCAGGTGGCCACGACCTGCTTCGTCTTCAGGTCGACGGTGGCGAGATGGCCGGCCGGCTCCTTGAAGTTGTCGCCGGAGGTCACGACCGCCACGAAGGCCTTGTCGCCGAGGATGACGACTGAGGTGGACTCGCCACCGAGAGGCACGAAGCCGGCGGGCTTCGGCGCCTTGGCGTCGCTGATATCGACCAGCCCGACCGCCTTCTGCTCCGCATCGGTATAGGCGAGCAGGGTGCCGTTCTCATTGGCAGCGATGATCTCGGCAACGGTCTTCTTCGAGGCATCCCGGTCGGCCGGCAGATTGAGCGGGACCGAGAAGGTCGCGATGCGGTTGAACATCGGCTCCGCCATGGCGGTGCCGCTCAGCAGCAGGGATGTGAAGGCGGCGAGGACCAGGGGCTGGCGCATCGGGATCGTCCTTTTGCCGGAAGCTCGAAGGGAAGGTGCTTCCGGCTATGGGCGCCACATGACAGTTGGATGACGAAGGGTCATCGTGCCGGGCGATGATCCTGCGTCTGCGGCACGCCGATCATGATAGACCGCTTCAGCCCGATCACCTCGAGTTCGGTCACCACCGCGACGGCTGCCGCCTGCGCCAGCACGAAGGCAATTCCGAACCCTGTCGGGGCGAACCATCCCGCCAGCAGGATGGCGACGCTGTCGGCGATCCAGAGCAGGTTGACGCCGATCACGGCGAGCACGGCGAGGCGCGGCAGCGTTTCGCGGCCGGCGAACCAGGCGAGGATGGCGGCACAGGGCAGAAGGACGAGCCCGGCGCCGCGCAGGAATAACTCGGGCAAGCCGAACAGGCCTGCGAGCGAGCCTGCTGCGAGCGAAAGCAGCAGTCCGGTGCCGGCGCAGGCGGCGGCATCCAGCGCGAGGGCATTACGCAGGAAGCGCGAGGACTGGATCATGGACATGATCGGTCTCCATTGGCTGGGAGGCTTAGGGCGCCTCGGGGTCGATGGAGGCCATGCTGACGGGATCGTGCCGGCCGGTCGATTAAGCGGGAGGTAATTGGAGCGGGCCGGTCCGCCCGCTAGGTTCGCGTCCATGAACAGGCATCACCAACCCACCATCGGCCATCTCATCCGCGACTGGCGGCAGTTGCGCCGGCTCAGCCAACTCGACCTCGCGCTCGAAGCGGAGATCTCCCAGAAGCATCTGTCCTTCGTCGAGAGCGGCCGCTCGCAACCGAGCCGGGACATGGTCCTGCTGCTGGCCGAGCATCTCGGCGTGCCCCTGCGCGAGCGCAACGCGCTTCTGCTCGCCGCCGGTTACGCTCCGGTCTATCTCGAGCGCGCGCTCGAGGATCCCGGCCTTCAAGCCGCTAAATCGGCGATCGACCTCGTGCTGAAGGGGCACGAGCCCTACCCGGCGCTGGCCGTGGACCGGCACTGGACGCTGCTCGCGGCGAATGGGGCCGTCCCGCCCTTGCTCGCCCTCGTCGCCGATCCAGACCTGCTGCGCCCGCCTGTGAACGTGCTCAGGCTGTCGCTGCATCCGAACGGGCTCGCGCCGGCGATCGCCAATCTCGAGGAGTGGCGATCGCATCTCGTCGCGCGGCTGCGCCAGCAGATCAGGGCGACGGCGGACCCCGTGCTGGCGGAACTGCTGGCCGAGTTTCTGAGCTACCCCGTCCCGGGCGCGCCCGCCCGGAAGGGGCACGCGCCCGCACCTTTAGAGGAGCCTGCCGTCGTGGTCCCGCTGAGGCTGCGGGTCGGTGATGCCACGCTGTCCTTCATCTCGACCACCACGGTCTTCGGCACGCCGGTCGACATCACCCTGTCGGAGCTGGCGCTGGAGACCTTCTTTCCGGCGGACATGGAGACGGCTCAGGCCCTACGCGCGATGGCCGATGCCTGAGTTTCTTTTTGGAACTTTCCGTGGCCCTGCCGGTTACCTCGTCGCAAGCCGCAACGGGCGGCACGATATTCCCCGGTCAGAAATTCACGAGAAGGATCAAGACGATGGGCAGCACCATGGACAAGGTCAAGGGCATGGCCAACGAGGCCGTCGGCAACGTCAAGCAGGCCGCCGGCAAGGCGATGAACAAGCCCGAGCTCGAGGCCGAGGGCTTCGCTCAGGAGCGCAAGGGCGAAGCCCAGCAGGCGCTCGGCAAGGGCAAGGATGCCATCAAGAAAGTGGTCGACAAGGC
>DATDBB010000513.1:0-7511 GCA_036525085.1 Allobosea sp. | reverse complement strand
CGCGACGCGCCCGCCCATGGCGACCGCGAGCTGCGAGGTGAACTCCTTGTATTTCATCGAGTAGCGGTCGCCCTCCGGCAGGAACTTGACCATGCCGAGCGCGCGGCCGCGCGGGATGATCGTCGCCTTGTGGACCGGGATGCCGGCAGGGACATAGAGCCCGACGATGGCGTGGCCGGCCTCGTGATAGGCGGTGAGCTTCTTCTCTTCCTCGGACATCGCCATGGATTTGCGCTCGGCGCCCATCATGACCTTGTCCTTGGCGTCCTCGAACTCGGCATGGGTGACCATGCGCTTGCCGCGCCGGGCCGCCAGCAGCGCCGCCTCGTTGACGAGGTTCATCAGATCGGCGCCGGAGAAGCCTGGCGTGCCGCGGGCGAGGATGCGCAGATCGACGTCCGGCGCCATCGGCACCTTGCGGACATGGACCTTGAGGATCTTCTCGCGACCGGCGACGTCGGGGTTGGGAACCACGATCTGGCGGTCGAAGCGGCCCGGGCGCAGCAGCGCGGGGTCGAGCACGTCGGGCCGGTTGGTGGCCGCGATGATGATGACGCCCTCGTTCGGCTCGAAGCCATCCATCTCGACGAGGAGCTGGTTCAGGGTCTGCTCGCGCTCGTCATTGCCGCCGCCGAGACCGGCGCCGCGATGACGGCCGACCGCATCGATTTCGTCGATGAAGATGATGCAGGGCGAGTTCTTCTTGGCCTGCTCGAACATGTCGCGCACGCGGCTGGCGCCGACGCCGACGAACATCTCGACGAAATCCGAGCCCGAGATCGTGAAGAACGGCACGTTCGCTTCACCGGCGACGGCACGTGCCGTCAGGGTCTTGCCGGTGCCGGGAGGGCCGACGAGCAGCACGCCGCGCGGGATGCGCCCGCCCAGCCGCTGGAATTTCTGCGGGTCGCGCAGGAACTCGACGATCTCCGTCAGGTCTTCCTTGGCCTCGTCGATGCCCGCGACATCCTCGAAGGTCACGCGGCCATGCGCCTCGGTCAGGAGCTTGGCCTTCGACTTGCCGAAGCCCATCGCGCGGCCGGCGCCGTTCTGCATCTGGCGGGACATGAAGATCCACAGGCCGATGAAGATGACGAAGGGCAGCGAATTGACCAGCAGCGCCATGAACCAGGGCGTGCCCTCGGCCGGGGCGCGGGCCGAGACCTGCACGCCCTTCTGGGCCAGCGTCTTCAGAAGCTGCGGGTCGCCATAGGGCGCATAGGTGACGAAGCTGCGGCCATCCGAGAAGGTGCCGGAAATCTCCTGCCCGGCGACGACGACGTTCGAAATCCGGCCCGCTTCAGACTCGTTGATGAGCTGGCTGTAGGGGATCTCGTTCGTGCTGGCGCGCTGGCTCGGGCTCTGGAACAGCGTGACGAGCGCCAGAACCAGCAGGAAAATCACCACCCAGAGGGCGAAATTACGGAAATTCGGATTCATCACCAGTCCGATCAGGCCTGCCGGACCAACCGGAAGAGGCCAAGAGTTTGCAAAGGCTAATCTAGGTGCGACCAGGCCCCTTGCCAAGGGAAACAGCGGAGAACCCCCCCCTATGGCGTCGCAGGGTGAACACCCCGTCTGCGCGGCCCTTCCTGCCGCAGGCTCAGAACGCCGTCGCTCCCCAGGGACAGCACGCATCCGGACAAGGTCCGGACCGCGCGGGCTCCCTGCCTGGCGCCGCCGAGCAGCGTCTCGACGCAGGCCTCGAGGCGTTCCAGACGGGGTGCAGTGCCAATCTCGCCGCCGACCTCCTCCAGCGCCAGCGCGACGACCCTCAGCACGATCTCCTCGGGCTCGGCCGACAGCACCGAGAAGCGCAGCCGCAGCACCGGACCGGCACCGGCTGGCGCCGGTAACAGCAGTTCGGGCAGCAGGGCCTTCGCGCGCAGAGCGGCCGCCTCGTCGAGCCTTGCGATGCGCTGCGCCAGCAGCGCCAGCCGTTCCGCGCTCAAGCCTGCATCGGCAAGGCCGGGCATCAGGGCACGCCAGCGCACGCGCTCGAAGCGGATGTCGCCGTTGCTCGGATCGGTGACGAAAGCCAGGCCCCGCGCCTGCACGGTCGCCACGAGCCGCACCTTCGGCACGCCGAGCAGCGGCCGGGCCAGCGTGATCGCCCCCTTGCGAACCCGCTCCCGCATCGCCGCAAGCCCCGACGGGCCGGAACCGCGCGCCATCCGCATCAGCAGCGTCTCGGCCTGGTCGTCCTGCGTATGCGCCGTGACCAGCACCGCGCCGCCGAGCCGCTCCGCCTCATCTGCCAGAAGCGCGTAGCGAGCCGCGCGCGCCCGCTCCTGCAGGCCGGTGCCGGGCTTGGGCCCCTCCCAGCGCAGGATGCGATGGGGAACGCCGAGCCTGCCGCACAACGCGGCCACGCCGTCAGCCTCCTCGCCCGAAGCGGCGCGCAAGCCATGATCGACGGTCGCGGCATGAAGCGCTGGACGCCCGGGCTCCCGCGCCCAGTCGGCCAGCAGGGCGAGCAGGGCGACCGAATCGGGCCCGCCAGACACCGCGACGAGCAGCCGCGCCTCGGCCGCCAGGCCTGAAAACAGCGCGGCGGCCTCGCGGCCGCCGAGCGGGGGATGATCGCAGCTCGTCTGGGGGACGGCGCTCACGCGCAGCCCGAACGCCGCCGCTCGCGCTCGATGCCCTGCCGCACCGAATTCGGCGCGGTCGGATAATCGACCCCGACCTTGGCGTAGGTCGCGCAGGCCTCGTTCTTGGCGCCGAGACCGTTCAGCGCGATGCCGAGCCGCAGCAGGCTTTCAGGCGCCTTGTTCGACTTCGGCGCGTCATTGCTGACCTTGAGGAACTGCTCGGCCGCCTCGCGATAGCGCTTGCGCTGGAGATAGCTCTCGCCGAGCCAATAGGTCGCGTCGACGGCGAGGCGGTCACGCGGATAGCTCTGCAGGAACTGGCGGAAGCCCATCTCGGCCTGTTCGTATTCCTTGCGCAGGATCGAGGCATAGGCGAGGTCGTAGGCTTCCTTGGCGCTGGCCGGGCCGCTGGCGGCGGCGACGCTCGGTCCGCGCGGAACGGACTGGGGCAGCGCGCCCTGCGGCACGTTGCGCCCGACGCCCTGGAGGTCGAGCGGTCCCTGCCCCGTGGCGCCCTCGGCGTATTCGTCCTCGATGATGGCGCCGATGCTGCCATTGAGCGGACGCGGTGCACCGGCCGCGCCCTGCTGCATGGTCGGGTCGAAGGCATCGCCGCGGCGCTGCGGCTGCGGCCGGGGCGCGGCACCGGCCGGCGGCGCCGCATTGCCGGGCGCGGCTGCGCCGCTCGAACGTCCGCCGCGCTCGTTCAGGCGGAAATCGACGTCCTCCTGGAACTTGCGGAGTTGCTCGCTCAGGCGCTTGTTCTCGAACTGCAACTGCTCGATCTGCCCCGAGAGCTGGCGGATCTGGTTCTCCATCCGCGACGTCCGCACCACCAGATCGGCGGCATCCTGCGCCTTGGCGGGCAGGCCCAGGCACATGACGGCCACCCCGAAAGCGAAAGCGGCGAGGCCGGAACCGACCCTGCGGTCGAGACGAAACTGTCGGAGCATCATTCGGAAACCGGGTTCGAGCGTGAAGGCGCGCCTATAACACGTGATGACCACGGCCAAAATATGAATGGGCCGGCACCTTCCCGAAAGGAAAGTGCCGGCCCTCATGCAAATTCAACGGGATGCGTCAGACGCCGCCGCCAGCGCCGTCGAGCACGGTCACGACGCGGCGGTTCTGCGACCAGCAGGAGATGTCGTTGCAGACAGCGACCGGGCGCTCCTTGCCATAGGAGACGATCCGCATGCGGTTGCCCTGGATGCCGCGCGTGGCGAGATAATCGCGCACCGTCTGGGCACGGCGCGCCGAGAGCGAGAAGTTGTATTCGCGGGTGCCGCGCTCGTCGGCATGGCCCTCGACGACGAAGGTGTAGCGCGGATAGCGCTGCAGCCAGGCCGACTGCTTGTCGAGCGTCGCGACGGCGGTCTGGGTCAGGTCGGTCGAATCGGTCTCGAAGAAGACGCGGTCACCGACATTGACGACGAAGTCCTGCGCGCTGCCCGGCGTCGCGGCGCCGCCGGCGCCGAAGCCGTCGGCGTTCTGGTTGTTGGCGCAGGCGCCGAGCGCCAGCGAGGCGGCGATGGCGGCGGCGAAACGGACGGCACGGCCAGTCGAGAAAAGGGTGGCGAACATGATGGACTCCGGGGCGTTCGATCGATGCGAGGCGCGTTTCACGGACGGGTTGAAGATTCAAGGCAACGAGGCACTTGAATGCATCAATGAAGCGTCAACCTAAACGAGACCTTGCCAGATCAAGGCGAAGTGGCGGCATTGCGGCATATGGTTAACCAATGATGGCGAAAGGCATTTGCCGTCCAGCTTGTGGCCTTGCCGCCACAGAAGGGCGCCCCACAGCTCGCGTCGTCGCGGAAACCCGCGGATTGCCCCTGTCACCGGCCTGTAGTCCGTCGGGATCGCTTCCTGAAGGCGGTGGCCTGCGGAGGCTCATCCTTTCGTATCGTCATTCAAGTGAAGGATGCGCATCTGCTCCGCATGCCTCAGCGTATCGTCTGGGTAACGGGGCAGGAACGATGAACAAGAACCGTTCGATTTCGTACTACGCCAGACGAGAGAAGCTTCGCGCCATGCTCGCGAATGCGACCCGCCAGCGGAAGCAGCAAGAGGACAGCCGGCAGCCGGCCAACGAGAACAGGCCCGTCACGGTGACGCAGGTTTCGCTGGTCGACAGCAGCGCCGGCCGTCGCGAGTAGCACGCGACCACCGGGCGAAAGCCTGACGCGAGGCCGGTCGGCCCAACATAATCGTCTGCAAACGCAGGCCTTGGCGACGCTTGCCGATCCGGAGCGCTCGGCCAGGCTTGTCTGTCTCCAGCGGCTGCCCTTCCACTGCAAGGTTTCGAACCGCAGCTTCGGCCTGGCCGGGCGCGGTCCGACATCACCCTGCTCGTCCCGATCCTCAAGCCCGTCTATGAGCGCCTTGCCGGCGTCTGGATCGATGCACTCGGCCGCCAGCCAGCGCTGGGACCGCCCCGGCGCGCTGCTATATCTCCATCCGCCCTATTGGGGCACCGAGCACTATTATGGCCGGGGATTATTCGAGCGATCCGAGTTCGAGCGCCTCAGCGCGGCTTTACAGGGCCTTCATGGTCGCTTCATCAGAATTGAAAGGAGCGACCGGAGAGGTTGATGCCAAAGTGACCAATATCATCCTCGGCAGGCAGAATATCATTGGCTACACCATTAGCGGCACTGTACGGCAGGCTGCGGAACGTAGCGTGATTGTCGGAGATTCTGCATCGCTATCCGATGCCATCACGCGGCTCGGTGTGCCGTAGGCTGAGCTCTCAGCTCTACGCGAAGTCCTCAGCGAAGACGCCTCCGATCGCGAGGCCAAGATCACCGTTTGGATTGCTTCTGCTGTTCAGCGGATCTCCGATCGGGCTTCAGCTGCAGGTTAGGTTTTGCCAGCGATCATCAAGCAGTATCCTGGGGGCGGCTAATCGATTGGTTGGACGGCGCGCTCGCTCCTTCCGCATTTCACCGAGTTCGAGGAAGGCACAAGCAATGAATTTGGCGCCGTTTTCCTCCACATTTGATTTTAGCTCGCTCGTCGCGGTACGAATTGAGACACGGTCCGAAACAAATAAGGTCATAGAGACGGGAACGGGGTTCTGGTTCCGCCCGTCGAGAGAAGCGCTTTATCTGGTTACAAATTGGCACGTTGTAACTGGGAGGAAGCCGCAGACGCCCTCGCTAAGCTCCTCGGGAGCAATTCCGACCAAACTCGTCGCAAGGGTTCATCACGAAGTCGGACCGGGCGAGATCAATCCCAACCAAATCGCTGAGCTGACACTCCCGCTTAACGATCCGACGGGGGAAGCGCCACAATGGTTGGAGCACCCCACACTGCGCCATCGCGCTGACGTGGTTGCTCTGAGAGTCGAGAACATTGAACGTTTTGAAACGCTGGCAATCAGGGCCATCGGCGACGAAGACATTTTTGATAGGACGCCTAAATACATACCGCAGGTCATGCACGACGTCTTCGTCCTCGGTTATCCATGGGGGTTAGCAGGTGGAACTCCTGCCTTGCCGATCTACAAAAAGGGGTCGATCGCTTCAGAGCCTGGCCTCTCACAAGGCGGACTTCCGCGCTTTTTGATCGACTGCCGTTCTGCCAGAGGTATGTCTGGGTCACCGGTTATCGCTTCTGCTCAGGTCACCGGCGCCGTGGGCAAAGGCGACGAACCATTGTTATGGGCGAATGCGAAGGTGTTTGCAGGAATATATTCCGGGCGCCTTACCGAGGACGAACTCCAATCCGAATCGACGAACTCAGCCAGTTTGAGAGCGGAGGCTCTCGCGGCCATCTCGGAGATCGGAATTGTTTGGAGACGAGACGTGCTCTTTGAACTGATCGCCGCCCCCACTCCCGGAACCAAATTGTCCGAGATCTAAGAAACGCGATCTGCTGCCATCTGATTGTTCGCGCTACAGGTCGACGTTCCCGCGACTGCCAGCTCAGCTGTAGAAGATGTGCCGGCCGATCACGTCCATCTTCTTGAGTTTCTTCGCCCAGGTCGGCTGGACATAGTCGGCGTGATAATGCGTGGCCACGCCCACCTCCGCCAGGTAAATCCTGCCCTCATAGACGTCGCGGGCGATGCGCACCGCCACCTCCCAGGACCTGGTTTCGGTGATGCGCAGCGCCTTGCCCTCGCAGGCGAAGGTGAACTGGCAGGCGAGCTTGCGATGGCGGTTCTGGTAGACGACGCCGCAGACCGAGCCCGGATAGACCCCGCTCTTGACCCGGTTGAGCACGACCTGGGCGACAGCGGCTCGGCCGTCTTCCGGCTCGGAACGGGCTTCGAAATAGACCGCCTCGGCGAGGCAGCGCTGTTCGCGCACGATGTGCTCGGGCTCGATCAGGCCGATATAGGTCAGCCGCGGCTTCGGAGCGTTCTCGCGCCCGCCCGTGATCGCAGGGGCAGGAGCCGAGGCGTCGGCGTCGGATTCACCTGGTGCCGCAGACAAGTCTGGCGTGGCTGGGATCGCAGCCGCCGGGACCGCCCCTTCGCCGGCAGGCAGAGCCGTGTCCTGGCGCGGTCGCGCGCCGGACGGGGCAGGATCGGCCCGCCCCTCTTCATGCGGCTCGACCGCGAAGCCGCGCAATGATCGATCCTGAACGCCGGCATAGACCGCATCGGGGGTCAGGCTGGCCGCAATCAAGCCCGGCAGATCGTCGGTCTTCCCGAATTCCAGGACGCCTTCGCCGATGAGCCGGCTCATTCGCTCGGTTCTTCCGCCTGAACCCGGCGCGTCACCATCGATCCCGAAGGAGGCATGCGCGAGGGTCAGCGAGGTGGATGGGGTGGATTTCGCGGGCAGCACGGCAAAGGCCGTGAGCGCGAGCAGCGCCGCCTGGGCGTTGCGTTTCATACGGTCTACTCCGGGGCAAGGGTCAGTCCGAGCATGCGCGGCGCCGGTCGACCGGCGGCAGCATCGG
>DATDBB010000512.1:0-4619 GCA_036525085.1 Allobosea sp. | reverse complement strand
ACGCGCCAGAGCGCCACGAGACCGCCCAGCATGTGCAGGCCGTGGATCGCGGTGACCAGGCCGAAGAAGGAGCCGGCCGGGTTCGAGGCGGCGAAATAGCCGGCCTCGGCCAACTCGCGCCAGGCCAGCAACTGGCCGGCGAGGAAGGCCAGTGCCGACACCCCCGCGGCGAGCAGGCCGGAGCGAATGCCGTCGAGTTCGGCGCGGCGCGCGGCGGTGACCGTGGTCTGTAGCGCGAGACTGCTCAGCATCAGCAGGCCCGTGCTGAACCACAGCACGATCGGCATCGGCAGCGCGCGCCAGTCGGCCATGCCCATCCGCATGAAATAGGCGCTGACGAGCAGTGCGAACAGCGAACCGGCGACGGTGAGGAAAGCCATGAGGCCGAGCCTCGCCGTGGGCCTGGGCGCCGGGCCCGTCCAATCGGCCTCGCCGGAGACGCCGACCTCGAGCCAGGGCTTGCTGGCGAGCCCCTGGCGCAGCAGCCACCAGCCGGCGAAGCCCGCCATCACGACCATGAAGGTGACGATGACGATCATGCCGGCGCCCCCTCCGTCACGCCCGGCTCGGGCGGCTGGTTCTGCGGCAGGAAATCCTGCGCCGCGCCGGGCACGCTGTAGTCATAGGCCCAGCGATAGACCACCGGCAGTTCCTTGCCCCAGTTGCCATGGGCGGGCGGCGTCTGCGGCGTCTGCCATTCGAGCGTCGTCGCGCGCCAGGGATTGCCGCCGGAGGGCTCGCCGCGCTTCAGGCTCCAGAACAGGTTGAACAGGAAGACCAGCTGCGCCGCGCCGACGATCAGCGCGACCACGGTGATGAAGATGTTGAGGTCGACGGTCGAGGGCGGCACGAAGGCCATGCCGCTGGTCTCGTGATAGCGCCGCGGCACGCCCATCAGCCCGATATAGTGCATCGGGAAGAAGATCGCGTAGGCGCCCAGGAAAGTGACCCAGAAATGCAGCTTGCCGAGCGCGTCATTGAGCATGCGCCCGGTGATCTTCGGATACCAGTGGTAGATCGCGCCGAAGACGACGAGGATCGGCGCGACCCCCATCACCATGTGGAAATGCGCGACGACGAACATCGTGTCGGAGAGTGGGACATCGACCACGACATTGCCGAGGAAGAGCCCGGTCAGCCCGCCATTGACGAAGGTGACGATGAAGGCGAGCGCGAACAGCATCGGCACGGTCAGGTGGATGTCGCCGCGCCAGAGCGTCAGCACCCAATTGTAGACCTTGATCGCGGTCGGGATGGCGATGATCAGCGTCGTTGTGGCGAAGAAGAAGCCGAAGGCCGGATGCATGCCGCTGACATACATGTGGTGAGCCCAGACCACGAAGCTGAGCGCCCCGATCGCGACCAGCGCCCAGACCATCATGCGATAGCCGAAGATGTTCTTGCGCGCATGGGTGCTGATCAGGTCGGAGACAATGCCGAAGGCCGGCAGCGCGACGATGTAGACCTCCGGATGGCCGAAGAACCAGAACAGGTGCTGGAACAGGATCGGGCTGCCGCCCTTGTAGGCCAGCCGCTCGCCCATCGCGATGATCGAGGGCATGAAGAAGCTGGTGCCGATGAGCCGGTCGAGGGTCATCATCACGGCGCCGACGAAGAGCGCCGGGAAGGCCAGCAGCGCCATCACGGTGGCGGTGAAGATGCCCCAGATCGTCAGCGGCATGCGCATCAGGGTCATGCCCCGGCAGCGCCCCTGCAGCACCGTCACGACATAGTTCAGCCCGCCCATGGTGAAGCCGATGATGAAGAGCATCAGCGAGGCCAGCATGATGATGATGCCCCATTGCTGGCCGGGCGTGTTGGCGAGGATCGCCTGGGGCGGGTAGAGCGTCCAGCCCGCGCCGGTCGGCCCGCCCGGAACGAAGAAGCCGCCGACCAGGACCATGACCGCAAGGAAATAGATCCAGAAGCTCAGCATGTTCACGTAAGGAAACACCATGTCCCGGGCGCCGAGCATCAGCGGGATCAGGTAATTGCCGAAGCCGCCGAGGAAGAGCGCGGTCAAAAGATAGATCACCATGATCATCCCGTGCATGGTGATGAGCTGATAGTAGAAATCCGCGTCGATGAAGGAGAGGAAGCCCGGAAAGGCGAGTTGCATCCGCATCAGCCAGGACAGCACGAGCGCGACAAACCCGATCGCCAGCGCCGTCAGCGAGTACTGGATGGCGATGACCTTGGCGTCCTGCGAGAAGACGTATTTCGTGACCCAGCTCTTCGGGTGATAGAGCTCGACATCGTCGACGTCCCCGGCCGGAACCGGGCCTGCCACGCCATGCGCCACATCAGCCATCAGGACATCCTTCCGCTCCCTGCCGGATCCGGCGGCCCGTCCTCGGGCTCGTCCCGGACCCGTTCCTCGTCCGTCCCTAGTTCCTCGCCTGCGCCCTGGACGGCGCTTGCAGTTGGGCGAAGGTCTTCTGTTGCTGCAGCCAGGCCTGATAGTTGCTGCCCGGCTCGACCACGACGCCGCCGCGCATGAAGGCGTGGCCGGTGCTGCAGAGTTCGGCGCAGAGCGCCTCGAACGTGCCGGTGCGGGTCGGAGTCAGCCAGTAATAGGTGACGACGCCCGGGATCATGTCCATCTTGGCGCGGAATTCCGGCACGTAGAAATTGTGCAGCACGTCGAGCGAGCGCAGCAAGAGCTTCACCGGCTTGCCGAGCGGCAGATGCAGCTGATCGCCCTGGATGATGACGTCATCTTGCCCATGCGGATCGTTCGGGGCGAGGCCGAGCGGATTTTCAGGGGTGACATGGGCGACGTCGGTCGCGCCGAGCCGGCCATCCACACCCGGCAGCCGGTAGCTCCATTGCCATTGCTGGCCGACGACCTCGACGGTGGCCGCATCGGCGGGCACCGTGACGAACTGCTTCCAGACGACGAGGCCGGGCGCGAGCATGGCGATGACGCCGATGCCGGTGCCGATCGCCAGCCACCATTCCAGCTTCTTGTTCTCGGGCTCATAGGCGGCGCGCTGGCCCTCGCGATGGCGGAAGCGCAGGACGCAATAGGCCATGAACAGCACGACGGCGGCGAAGACGACGCCGGTGATCCAGAAGGTGATGATCAGGGTGTCGTCGATATATCCCCAGTTCGAGGCGATCGGCGTCCACCACCACGGGCTCACGAAGTGGAAAACCACCGAGCCAATGACCACCAGAGCCAGTGCGATCGCGATAGCCATCCTCTGTCATCCCTTGCCGGGCAACGACGAACAGCATTCAGGAACCGTCGCGGCGCGAGGGCCGCGTCACTACGAAGGCGAACTCCCACGCGGAAAGACAATGCTGGAACGGTGCGGCCGGCAACGGAGCCTGCCGCGGAAAAGCTGGGGAACGACGAGGTGAGGCGCGGCGCATGAAGGCCGTGGGGCGCATGCTCGGCTGAGCGCGCCCGCGGGCTTCGAACGTTGCTTTCTCCTAGCCATCGCCGAACCTCGGCTCGCCTGGAGGGCCGATCCTGGCCCAAAGCACGTGCACTCGCCGCGAGGCATTCAGGCCCGGCAGCCATAGTCGTCCAATGTTGTCGTCCTGCTCGCGATCGTTGTCAATTGATGGCGGGCCGCAGCGGCCTACGCGCCATCTGAAATCGCGCGGCCTTCCGGCTATTTCTTCTTTCCGTCGGCGTCGAATTGCTTGAGGAAGGCGACGATGTCGTCCGTCTCGGTCTCGGATTTGAGGCCCGGGAACACCATCTTGGTGCCGGGGATTTTCGCCGGCGGCGCCTTGATGTAGTCGCGGAACGTGGCTTCGTCCCAGACGAGGCCTGAATTCTTGTTGGCGGGCGAATAGCTGTAGCCTTCGATCGACCCTGCCGGCCGGCCGAGGCGCCCGTTCAGTTTCGGCCCGACGGCGTTCTTCGCCGTCTCGCCGACCTGGTGGCAGGCGCGACATTTCAGGAAGACCTTCTCGCCCGCGGCAGCGTCGCCGGCCGCTAGGGCGGAGTGGGGCCACATCGCGAGCAGCGACAGGGCGAGCACGGTCCAACGCGCCATCGGATATCTCCCCTCGACCTTGGAGGCGATCTTTCCGGTAGACCGGCGACGGAGCCGCGCAGCCTTTCGCAAGGACCTTATACCATTGCCCGCGGCTCTCCAATCCGGCATCGCTGGCAGCCGCAGCGTCCTGCCTTCGCAAGCGCGGCGCATCGCCGTAAAACGCGGTCGCGACCTGCTGAGTCGATCTGCTGCTCGACGACGGGCCAACCGAAGATCGCAAGGCAGGGCCGGGGCGACGCGGCCGCGAGGCTCAGGAGAAGGCATGAGACCGCGCGGCGACCTGAGCGCCATACCCGTCGAGATCCGCCGCGCCGCCTGCGCCTACCACGAGGCCGGCCACATCGTCGTCGGCTGGCATCACCGGCGCTACATCAGCCATGCCTGGCTGCGGCCGCCCCATGGCTTCACGGGCGAGACCTGCTTTACCCCCTATGAGCGTGACTTCCGGGCCGGGCGGCAGGAGGATATCGCCCGCGCCGAGATCGAGCTGGTGATCCTCTCTGCGGGATATTGCGGCGAGATGATCTACTGGAACCAAGGCGAAGGCCTGAAATGGTATCCGGGCGCGATCCAGTCCCATGCCGACGATCTCGAACAGATGCT
>DATDBB010000511.1:0-4274 GCA_036525085.1 Allobosea sp. | reverse complement strand
ACCACTCTGCGCATGCTCTCGGCCGAGGCATCTACCTCCCCGACGAAACGCACCTCGCCGCCGCGCTCGCCATCAGCGACGGCGATGGCGTTCCGCACCTTCGCCACATCGATCCCGACAAAAACCTCGCTACAATGCCCCTCGGCTCGTCCTCCTGCGGTGAGGATCGGCTCGGCCACTCCGAGCAACCCTCGAAGGCGCGTAGCCCTCCGCCGTGAGCCGCCTTTTTCGGCTGGTGTCGATGACCGATGATGTGCCGATGATTGGCGTGTGAGGGTGGTCAGTGTCCATTAAGGCGATGATGGACACGAGCGACGCGCGGCGTGTTCGGCGGAGTTGGAGCGACGCGCAGAAGCGGGAGATCGTCGCGGCCTCTTTGGAACCCGGAGCGTCGGTGTCGGTGATTGCGCGGCGCTATGACGTCAACACGAACCTGCTTTTCATCTGGCGCCGGCTTTATCGCGATGGATTGTTGGCCGAGCCCGGTGCAGGCGTGCCTTTACTGCTGCCGATCACGATCACCGGCGAGCAGGCTGAAAAACCCGGCTCGGTTGCGTCTGATGCCGGTCGGGTCGAGATCGATCTGCCGCGCGGCTACCGTATCCGGGTCGATGCCGGCATCGACGGCAAGGCGCTGCGTCGCATCGTTGACGCCCTGGAGCGCCGATGATCCCGGTTCCGTCTGGCGTCCGGGTGTGGCTGTCCATGGGCCGGACGGACATGCGGCGCGGTATGACGGGGCTGGCCCTTCAGGTTCAGGAGGCACTGGGTCGCGACCCGCACGCTGGCGACTTGTATGTCTTCAGAGGCGCCCGTGGCGACCTGGTCAAGATCCTTTGGCATGACGGCCTGGGCATGTCGCTTTATGCGAAGCGGCTGGAAAAGGGCCGCTTCATCTGGCCGTCGCCGACGGAGGGCGTGGTCGCAATCTCGGCGGCGCAGCTGGCCTATATGCTCGACGGCATCGACTGGCGAAACCCTCGGCACACATGGCGACCAAGCAGCGCCGGCTAAGGTCGGGACGCTTCATTTTTTAGGAGTCAGCGGGCGCGATTCATGATTCACTCATGGTCATGGCCGCCGCTCTTGCCGAGATGCCCGACGACATCGACGCGCTGAAGGCGGCGTTGACGATCGAGCGCGCGAGGATGCGCGACGTGGCCGCAGAACTGGCGGTGGCGCGTGCGAGGGCGTCCGAAGACCTGGCCCTGATCGCCCATCAGAAGCTGCGGATCGCCAAGCTGGAGCGGCAGATCTACGGCCCTCGCTCCGAGCGGTCGGAGCGCCTGATCGACCAGCTGGCGCTGCATTTCGAGGAACTGGAAGCGAGCGCCACGGAAGATGAGCTGGCTGCGGAACTGGCCGTGGCCAAGGCGACGCTTGTGGCTGGGTTCACCCGCAAGTGCCCCGATCGGAATACCTTCCCCGATCACCTGCCGCGCGAGCGCGTGGTCATCGACCCACCGACGGCCTGCGACTGCTGTGGCGGCAATCGGCTGCGCAAGCTGGGCGAGGATGTCACCCGGACCCTGGAAGCGATCCCGCGCCAATGGAAGGTGATCGAAACCGTGCGGGAGAAGTTCACCTGCCGGGATTGCGAGAAGGTCAGCCAGGCGCCGGCGCCCTTCCACGTGATCCCCCGTGGATGGGCCGGCGCCAACCTGCTGGCGATGATCCTGTTTGAGAAGTTCGGCCAGCATCAGCCCTTGAACCGACAGGCCGAGCGCTATGCCCTGGAAGGCGTCCCGGTCAGCCTCTCGACCATGGCCGACGCCGTGGGGTCGGGCTGCGCGGCCCTCGATCCGATTTTGAGGCGGATCGAAGCGCATGTCATGGCGGCCGACCGCCTGCATGGCGACGACACCACCGTGCCGGTTTTGGCCAAAGGCAAGACCGATACGGGACGATGTTGGGTCTATGTCCGCGATGACCGGCCGTTTGGTGGGACCTCGCCGCCGGCGGCGGCGTTCCATTACTCCCGCGACCGCAGGGGCGAGCATCCACAAACCCATCTCGCCGGATATGCCGGGTTGTTCCAGGCCGACGCCTTCGATGGGTATCGGCAGCTCTATCTGCCCGGGCGAAGTCCGGGGCGGATTTTGGAAGCAGGGTGCTGGGTTCACGCCAGGCGCCCGTTCTTCGCCATGGCCGATCTTGCGGAGAACGCACGGCGGCAGGCGTCGGGCAAGAAGACGATGGCGCTGTCTCCCATCGCGATCGAGGTCGTGCGCCGCATCGATGCCCTGTTCGAGATCGAGCGGCCGATCAACGGCAGGACTGCGCAGGAGCGCCAGACAGTGCGCCAGGAGCTGAGCAAGCCGCTGGTCGATGCGCTTGCAATCTATCTGCGCGAGCAGCGAGCCAAGCTCTCCCGCGGCCACGACCTCGCCAGGGCCATCGACTATGTCCTCAAGCGTTGGGCAGCCTTCACGCTGTTCCTGGACGACGGGCGGGTGTGCTTGTCGAACAATGCCGCCGAAGGCGCGCTGCGCGGCATCGCTCTTGGACGAAAATCATGGCTGTTCTGCGGGTCGGACCGGGGCGGTCAACGCGCGGCCGCCATGTACAGCCTCATCGTCACTGCCAAGATGAACGATGTCGATCCCCAGGCCTGGCTCGCCGACGTTCTCGCCAGGATCGCGACGCACCCGGCTCATCGGATCGACGAGTTGCTGCCGTGGAACTGGATGCCCCAGCCATCCCCGTTGTCTGCCGCAGCAGCCTGACCTTGCAGGTCAACAAGGTCCACCATGTCCATACCATCACCCGCGTCGCCGAAATGCTCGGCGAGGACGAGGACTGGCTGTGGGACGTCGCCAATGAAATGGACCCGGAGGACGGCGTGATCTGGGTCTACGGACCAGGTGACGACAGCGTCATGGCGTTCACCGACTTCGGCATCGAAACGCTCAAAGGCCTCGTCGAAATCTACAAGGCCAATCCCAACCTGCTCTCGCGATCGGACGACCCGACGTAGCCGCACTGCGGCCTATGCCGCATGGTTACGAAGGCGCAGTGTAGGGCGAGCCACCTCGGCTCAGCGGACATACGGTCTTACCCTGCTCCTACGGCCCCGATTAGACGACCTTCGATCGCTTCCACGATGTACCGGTTCTGGCCCGCAAGCCGGGCGCCCCTGCGCAATGGCGCGCCCTTCAAGGATTGGATCCGTCCAGCCGCGCTGACCGGGTGCGTCGGAAGCTCGTCGGATTGCAGGATGGTGACCGGCAGATGGTCGATATCTTGACGACGGTGAGCGACGGCTTCCCGGCGGTCGAAGCCGCCTGCGCCGAGGCATTGAAGCAAGGCGTGCATTCGGCCGACGTCATTCTCAACATCCTGGCCCGGCGCCGGAAGCCGGCTGCTGCGATTACCATCATGACGCCCGATGCGCTGCGCCTGGTCCATAGACCCGCCGCCGATTGCGCCCGATACGACAGCCTCAGGAGAGCCGTGTGATGGAACGCTCGGAATTCTCGCCACCATGGGCGAGCTCAAGCTCTACGGCATGAAGGCCGCCGGCGCGCGAGGGCGCTTCTTCAACGTCGTCTTCCCCATCGCAAGTCGGACCACGGTCGCGTGAAGCTGCACGCATTTTGGGATGGCTTTGCGATGGCGATTAAACCATGCGGCGTAGCGAGTGACGGCTGGCCGTTTTAGCTTCTGCACTCGATGTTAAAAACGCGCCCAACCGGGCTTCTTTTTCATGGTGATTGACTGGTGGGTCGTGACATTGCGTCCTTATACTTTATCTCACAGCCCTTATGGCCTCGCCCAGACGAGTTTATCCCTCTCAGCGTTCGTTGAAGACCCGGCTGGCGTGGTCTGTGAAGGGCTTGGTGAGGAATGAGAGCGCGGTTCTCTCCTCGGTCGTGATCATGACCTCGACGGGCATTCCCGGCAGCAGCTTGCGATCTCCAAGCACGCCGAGATCGCCTTCGATCTGGACTTCGCTGGTGTAGAAGCTCGCGCCGGTGGTGGGGTCCTTGGTCGTGGCCGGGGAGACGTGGGTGACCTTGCCGGGGATTTCGGGCGTGGTGTTGCGGTTGAAGGCGGAGAAGCGCAACCTCGCGGGCTGGCCGGCCCTGACCTGGTCGATGTCGGCCGGCGAGATCTTCACCTCGATGGTGAGCTTGGCGCCCTCCGGGACGATGGTGGCGAGGCGTGCCGCCGGGGTGATGACGCCGCCGACGGTGAAGACGGTCATCTCGTTGACCGTGCCGGCGATCGGCGCGCGGATGTCGGTGCGCGAGAGCCTGTCCTCATTGGCGATG